>SHMW01000005.1:0-88134 GCA_008080735.1 Promethearchaeota archaeon | reverse complement strand
GTAGTAATAATTTTTTGTCTGGAGATAGCTTAAACGATGGTGGAAACGATTATGTAACTATAATTGGTTCTGGAAAAACAGCTTTACAATCAAACGCAGTGTATTTGTGGACCAACAATGGTGTAAGGTTAAAACCAGTTGCATCACAACCAAGTGGTGCCGAAAACGGTACATTTTATTATAATCAAAATACTCATAAATTTACGTTCTGTGAAAGTGGTAGTATGACAGAACACATAACCGATAACCAAGCCAATGTTGCAAATGGTTATCTAGCAACAGATTTTGACAATAATAATCAAAGTGTTATACTTATTAGGCGTGGATTAGAAACAACATTATCTACAGAGGTGTTAGAACCAGGAGAAATGGGATACTCTACTGATACACACATTTTGGCGATTGGAGACGGAGAAACTGCGTTTTCAGGATTGCCAAGCGTTACGCTGTCATAAAGGTAAATAATGTCTAAAGTTATAAGTATTAGTAATCATAACTTAATTAATCCTTCTGAGGATTTAAGTGGAACAGGATGGGGTTCTAATAACGCTACTGTTAGTGATAATCAATCTTCTGATCCTTGGGGTGGAAATTCTGCTGATCTTATTTCTAGAACAGGAAGTTATCCTTCTGCCTACTATGAAATAGATCCATTTAATGGTCCTAGCGATACATATACAGCTAGTGTCTATTGTAAACAAGCTTCTGAAGGAGACTCTGCATTTATAACTATAAGAGATGTAACTACTTCTAGTAATATAGCAAAAGCTACTTTTACATTTTCTACAGAATCTATATCTTTAGACACTGGTGATAGTTGTGGATATGAAGAAAAAATTGACGGTTGGTATAGAATTTATGTCACAGATGCTGGAATAACTAACGGAAATCAATTAAGAGTACAGATGGGGCCTGAAGATAGTGGTAGTAGTGATGTGTATATGATTGGTGCTCAATTGGAATATGGGTCTATTATGACCAATTATCAAAAAACGCCACCGACTAGTGCCCATACTATAAATAGTCGTTCTAATCATAATATTTTAACATATACAGATCAATTTGATAATGCTGATTGGAACCAGATTAATGCTTCGGTAGACTCAGATTCTATACTTGACCCGTGGGGTAAATTACGTGGTAACAAAATAACCGCTATTGGAACATCTTTTCCCAGAGCAGAGTATAGATGGTCCAATTTTCCTTACAATACTGGATGGTACACTTTTAGCGTATACACCAAACAAGGAAATGACGATAAAGCCGACATCGTAATAAGAGATAATACTGTTGGCGGTGGTCATAGGGCACAAGGCGAATTTACGTTTGCCACCGAATCATTTTCGTTGATAACGGGAGATGGTGGTGGTTACGAATCAGTGCCTAATAATTGGTATAGATTATATATAACGGCAGATGATGTAACGAATAATAATGACACATCAGTTCGGGTTAGGGTGGATTCTAATTCTGTGTCCGATTATACCTATTACACAGCTTCGCAATTTGAACCTGAAGATACTGCAACATACTATCAAAGGAATCCGTATGATAGCTCTCCAAATCTAGTGTCTATATCTAATCATAATATATTACCCTACTCAGAATCACTAGATGATTGGGATAGCAAAATTGATATAAACGTAACACCTAATGATACAAACGATCCTTGGGGCAATAATGTTGCTACTAAAATAGAATCAACCAGCACAGGAACGCCTAGATTAGTGGAACAAGACTGGTATTCTTCACCATATTTTATATATCCAAGTGGTCCATATATTTATTCTTTTTATACTAAGACAGATGATTCGACTACTTGTCGCGGCTTAGTCTATAGAGCTGGTGGCTCAAATTTTTGCGATTTTACTTTTACCTTTGCTACCAAATCATTTTCCCTTAGTATTGGTGATGAAGGTGGTTATGAAGAAGAAGACGATGGATGGTTTCGCTTATGGATAAAAGATGAATTAACAACTGGCGACCAGCTAAACGTACAAATTCAACCAAATGATGTAATTGGGCAATCTATGTGGGTTACAGCGGCTCAATTAGAATATGGAGAAAAATTAACTCCATATCAAAAGACTATTTAAAGGAGAAATAAAATGGCAAAAATAAATATGGATAAAAAGGAAGTTACAATATCGTTTGACAAAGATAAAAGGGTTGGCAAAATGCCAAGAACCATTATCTCAGGTATAAAGCGTAAAGAAACGTTTGTGGGTAAAGTTAATAATAAAAAGGCATTCGAGTTTAAACGTGACCAACCTGCGGTTGATGAAGATGGTAACGTAGCTGATCGAGATGCTTTAATATTTACACCATCGCCTGGTTTTCATTGTAAAAGTTGTCGTATAGGATGGGATAGCATTACAAACGAACCTTTCGTAGAAGCCGAATTAGAAGAGAAGGATGGTTAATCATGGCTAAAATATTTCATGTATCATCAGACGAAACAAGATCATTGTTTGTCAGAGATGATGGATATGCTTGGGATGTAACAAATACCACAACCGAATCTTGGGATGATGCTTCTTTTGATGACTATCTAGTAACTCCAGCTAGACTTGGGACTTCCGGTTCTATTTGGCAATATACCGTTCCATCTGATATGCCATCAGGCAATTGGAGTATGATTGTTTATCCCACTACATCACCAAGTATTAACATTTTGCCAGAAGCTTCTGTTGATGGTTGGTGGGATGGCTATCTATGGTTAGATGCTAGTTCGCCAAGAACTAGGGTCAACCTAGAAGATAATAACAATGTTTTATATGTTAATAAAGATGGAAATGATTCATATAGTGGAAGATCTTGGAATAATGCTAAATTAACTTTAGATAATGCTAAAAATTCAGCGTCATCTGGTTATACTATACATGTTGGACCAGGAATATATAACAATTCTACCAATCTCTTGGTGAACGGTGTAAATTGGAATTTTTTACCTGGAACAACTATCAATCAAACATCTAGCAATTTGTTTGATGATGCTTCTGGTGCCGTTACGTTTAATATTACAGGCAAGGGTTGTTTTAATACAACATTAGATTTTTTAAAATTGTCTAATAGTTCTAGTGTTTATTGTGAAGTAGATAGAGTTGTTAGCGAGTCTA
Organism: Promethearchaeota archaeon; assembly: GCA_008080735.1. Classification (GTDB taxonomy): domain Archaea; phylum Asgardarchaeota; class Lokiarchaeia; order Sigyniarchaeales; family SOKP01; genus TEKIR-8. The sequence continues at coordinate 85,015 of SHMW01000005.1, read as the reverse complement.
GAGTAATTGGTAATGAAGATGCTCATATCGATTTTGTTGGAAACTATATTGAATCATCAGATGGAACGGTTGATAATGTCAATTCACCATCCCGAACTTTTATAAAAGTGAACCATATAAAATGTTCTGGACACGCATTGGAATGTGATGGTGGATTTATAGATGCTGAAATCAACTTGATTGAAAGCCACGCTGAACAGCCTCCTGTAAACTCTGTTGGAAGTAACGCTCAAGTTGTAATAAGAAACTGTCGTATAAAACAGTTTAATAATACTATTGATGGTGCGTTGCAATCAGAAACATCTGGTTGCAATATAACAGCCATAAACTGTTCATTCGATTTAATTGGTACAAATTATCAAGCAGTAACAATTAATGGCAATATTGATTGTATTAACTGTGCTATTAATAGAGATGCTATTACTACAATCGGTGATGGTGTTACAAATATTTATTCAGCAGATGCATCGGGTGTATGGTCGTTTGATGGTCGTAAAGTACTACTGGATGATGAAGAAGATGTATATCATGCGAATGTACAAGTTAATTTCGATGATTCTCAATCGCGTGATGAATATACAGCATTTTATTACAGAAATGCAGATATTATAACCAATATTTCTGGTGTCAAGTTAAATGTAACAGATAGAGATGGTTCATTATTAATTTCTAATCAAAATATGTCTGGTATCAACAATACAGGTATGTTTGTTTATAATGAATCTTCAAATAGAATTAGTGCTGGTGTTTCCGCACTGGTTTCGGTATCAGGACTAGCGAATGGTAACACAAGATTATTTTCTACTTTAGTTTCAAGATCTAATGAAGCCTAATTTAATACCACTATTATTTCAGCCTTCGTATACATCAGAAGGCAATTCAGTAGCACAGACAAGCGGATATAGCGTAGTTTCTAGTCACAATATGCTAATAAGTTTGTCTATTCCTTCATTAGTCAGCGACAATTATGTTGAAGCCAGAGTTAGGCATTCCTCTGCTAGTGGTTCTTATTATGCTTTTAAATTTGACCATCCTAGTGGAGAATATTCTAAAACAGTTGAAGATGTAACAACCTCTTTGGGATATACTAATTTAGTTAATACTAGTGGTGACGGTACTGTTAAGTTTGGTGCTTATAATAATAAATTAATAATTTATGAAGATAACTCTGCCAAAGATTTCATTATTGACAATGATGTATCATACTTATTTGAAGCTGGTTATGAAGCATCTGGAGTATCAGTATCATCTTCTAGTGTCACATCTCCATATGACCCAAGAGAAGGTTATGCTACAGACGCTACCGCCACAGCATTAAGATCACATAATGCGTCTGGTATTATTACTCATCATGGAGCAGCTACTAACAATGATAGAATAGCTTGGGATTTATCTGTCAACGATAATTTTAGTCGGTATCGTGGATTTGATGACAGCAACTTTAGTTTTCAGGGTGTAAATAATCAACCAGTATACTATCTTCATGGAAACAATTATGTAGAAGTAGCTAGTGGTGTTGATTATAAAGTAATGTCCAATTCTAATGAATGGACTATTGGTTCTTGGATAAAACCTAGTGGTGGCGATAAGTATATTATATACGGCGAAGAAGATTTATTAGGGAATTATCAATATATTTATGCAGAATCGATAGGCTCATCCTCAATCAACATTGGTTATTATGCTTCCAGTGGCGTTCAAACTGCAAGCGGATATATTAATATATCTACTACATTTGACAGACATTCTTTAGCTTATGTTTCTAGAAGTGGCATTAATTTTGAGTTTGGATACATTAATGATACCTACAACAGTACTGGTGTGGCAAGTATTAATACTCTAGGCATCGATACAGACACAGCCTATTTGGGTGCTTTGCCATTCACAAACCCATCTAATAATTATTTTACTGGTTATCTAGGAACAACTTTTTGGTCATATTCACAAATTCCTAATAGCGATTTGTTAGATATATGGGATGAATCTGTTCGTATTAGTGGTTATAATGCTGCACAGATCTACAAACAAACAGCCGGTCAATCTGATATAACAGCAGAAAATCGTGTTTATAAATTTATGGGTTGTTCTTTATTGTCTATGAATTCTACGATAGGATGGAATAGTGTAGCCACTAGTTTAAGTGTTACTCTTGTAGAAGATACAGAATCTGGAGATTCTTTTGATGAACCTACTCCACCAGCTCTATATGCTATAAGTTTGCCAAGCGGTGGGATTGATGCTCCGTTGTTTTATGATAATATAAATCTTAATCCAGATAGTTATGATCCATCTAATACTCCGTTTTATTTTTGTGGTATTTGTTCTAGTTGGACTGAAGATACTATTAATTCTGGTGGTAGAACTATAAATGTTAACATGGTGGATCCGAGAGAAATACTTTCTGGTGTTGAAGTTATCCTTGGAAATTGGTCACTTTCCCATAATTTTGGTGAAGGCCAGCCTAGGTTTGATAATGTCAGTAATATACTTGATGTTTTTGGATTTTACGATCACGGATGGACATCTAATCGTAATGATAAAGGAATGCAGTGGACAAAGATACAGTATGCTCTTGAACATATGAGAGCTGTTGTGTTTGGGATAAATTTTGAATTCATTTTTACCGGAGAAGCTTTTAATGATGCTCCTTCGTGGTATAGAATATCTAATCTAACAATGGATTTAATTTCTCTTATAACTAAAATTGTTAACGATGGTGGATCAGATTTAGTCATTATAGCCAGAAAGGTTAATAACAATACAGCAACTATAGAATTTAAAGCCATTCGTCGTGAAGATGACAATGCTTTGCTAAAAACAGAAATAACTTCATTTATTAATAATCGTGCAAAAATAGTTAATAAAGCTAATATTGGCAAGGAATTTAAAAATGAACCTAGTAGTAAAGTAATAGCTGGTGGTAAAAGAAATTCTTCATATGTTGCATATCCAACCGAATATTATAATTTTGGATCTGGTTATGATTCTTTCCCAACCAATATAACAACAAGATTATTTTCTAATGATGATACTTTTCAAGTCGGCAGTATATTCCCATTTTGGGGATTTGGTTCTACTTCTGGCCATCCTATGGCTACACCATTTTTGCCATTAGACCATATAGCTTTCTCAAGAGAAGATATAAAAAACGACATCCCATTGGTTGAAATAGAAACAAAACGTTATAAAGTAAGAAGTTTCAGTCATAACGATATGTTTATTAGTAACGACGGTCAATCAGATTATAGACCGTGGTGTGTAGCATCTGGCTATGAGTTTGATTCTGGTCAATACGCTAATAAATCTAGAGGATTGCCATTAAATACTGAAGTTTTAAGAGCAGCTCTTGTTGGCGAATATCCATTTTACACAGTGTATAATCAGTATTATCCTGAAATTGCAGATAGATTAAATTTTCCAACTTTTGATACAACTGGTATATCTGGAGCATTTAGTTCAAATAGTATTAATTTAAGTAAAATCAATGTGCTGCCATACACATATGTAGATCCACTAAACAACTCTAATGACGCTGCTAACGCTGCTGCTTTATTTGATTTCAGAAGACAGGTTTGGAAATGGGTTTATGAGTATGCGGCAGAGTACATGGGTTCTAAGTTTGTTGTAACATTACCATATTCTTATACTATGCATAGGATATGGAGTAACCAATCAGTACCTACATATAAGAATAGACCAGAAATTGAATATTTTGTAGCAGATAGATCTTATTGGGAAACATTACCATCAGAATTTGACGGATTGGCAAACGGAACTGGTTCTGGATATCAAAATTTAGTTGATCAAGAAAAACAAATAATTGATAGGTTTATGGCTGAGGACGGTCGTTTTTACCCAATGGTTGCTATAGATTGGAAACCCAGTGGTAATGCTAATTATTCATCCAACGGCAATAATCGCGTTATGTTCCAAGACTTGCCCACGTCTGAATTCGCTCCTAATAGAATAGCAGAAGGAAATCCTGATTATATATTTTCAAGTGCTGATATTGTACAAATTGCTCATAGACCAGACTTAGCATTGGTAACATTGCCTTCACAAATATCTTTTGATCCATTAGATTCGTATGATGATTTGATTAATTTTAATGCAGATGACCAAAAAACAACATGGAAAATTAAACGTGGTGGTATAGTTAAATGGCTTAACGTGTTATCGGATAAGGATGATAATCTTAAGTGGTTGAAAGAACAAGTTGGTACAACAGAATTTAAAAAGGCATTGGTTAGATGGTCTGAACAGATATCTACACATACTAATAAAAAATATTCTTATGTTTTTGCAGATGAATATTTAATGGATCTCAAAGCGGTAATTATACCACTAACTAGTAATTTAGTAACTTATGGACCTTGGTATTATGAAGATTCTGTTGTTAATGGAATGGTTGACATAGATGTTGATGAATCATTGGTTCCTTGGAATTTTGAAAGACCAACAACAGGAAGTTGGGACGCTAATTTAGATGCTGCCGGAGAAGAAAGATTGGCAAGATCGTTATCAGATTTAGAATATATAGACAATGCTTCTATAACAGTAGCTGGTTTCCCAGAATATGGTCTAGCGTCAAACCTTGGCTTTAATAGTAATATTTTAGGTATGGCTGTTACTTTTGACATTGGCGGAATAACCACTACGTATAATATGTCTAGTTATCGTGGATTGCCTGGAGATTATAGAAAATCTGATTATGATCAATTGACTAGATTGGCTTCTGATAGTGAGATTAAACCAACAGAAAATGTTAATTTTGAACACAGAGCGTTTGGTATAGGACGAAACAGATTTAGAAAGTAATATTATGCCACTATATTCAGAATATCAAAGTTATGACCCAAGTGTTCCAAATGATAATGCTGAAAATTTCAACTCTATAGTTGGTTATTTTAACAATGTACCATCTGGTACAGATAATGAATTTAAGATTAATCGTACCTATGTTTCAATAACAGATAGTTTTGCAGTCGAAAATAATTTAGCAAGTGTTTCGGATGAATTTTATCAACAATCTTTTTCTACAAATTTATCTAATTTATTAATGCCATTTTCTACGGCAAGTGGAAACAGCATCCCTACATTTTCATCTAGTGCTGGTTCTGAAAGTTCGTCTGAATCTGTAGTACTGAGTAATTTATTGCCATTTGAATGGGTTGGTCATGGTGGTAGCGGTACATTATTGAACCTCTATACATATCCAAGCGGTGGATTTTACACCGGGACTACTACTGGTAGTGGTTATAATAATAATATGCAACAATATATGCGTAATGATGACATTCGTAGTATTGGCTTGCGTCTTCCAGTTATAGGAATAGGCTGGGGATATGATACTGATGATAATCCTTTCCCAGAATCGTCCAGCGATAGTACGAAATTTATTGGTGATGTTGATCATGGACGATTGATTGATCCCAAAGAATATGTTGCCGCCCCAATTGACTTAAGATATGATAGAGACAGAAATGTTTGGACATTTATCGGAGGAATTCAAAAACATAAGCATTTGGTTAATACGGTTGACGATGGGGGACCAGCTTATGCGAGCTTTTTTCCGGTAAACCTAACAGAAGCAAGCGGACATGGTTTGCTTAATGCTATACCGGCATTAGGATCTTGGACATGATTTTCAATATCAATACCGCTACTTGGGATTATCAATTACCATATTTTAATAGTAATAAGAACATATGGGATGATTATGATGTTATTTCATCTATCGAGGCAGAAAAAGCCTGTAAACTTGTTATAGAACAAAACATTAATCCAATTGCTGTGAGTGGATGGGAAAAATATATACAGAGATTGAGTTTGTATTCATCTCGTACATATTCTAGCCCTAGCACACTAAGAGAATATCCTAGATATGTTAAAGATACTAATACTAGTGGATATGTTGATTTAGATTCAAAATCTGTTTATGCTGGAAGTTTATTGGACGAATGTGTATTTGGAAAAATTGCACTATATTTACAGTCAAACAGATCTAATTCATTATTTGTTACTGGATCTGTTAATACTAGTTTTAATAGTCATAGAATATCTACATCTCAAAAGTGGTTTATTAAAAATGACACTTGGAATCCTATAGTTCCATATAATTCTGGCAATACTTTAAAATATAATTATAGTAGTTCAGATGGCACCTATGGTTATATAGACCAATATTTAGACGACACATTTATACAACGCTCGTATGGCTATATTAACGGTTCATACGCAGAGTTTGATTTTGCCAGCGGCGTATCTGTGTATACAACATCTTATAATGTTACTTCTTATGATGGAAAAACTGCCGAAATTCCAACATATTTAACTATTAAAGGTTTGTTTAGAACCAAGCCTATAGAGAAGTGTGGCAATTGTACTAATGGTTTTATATTTGAATCAGGAATAACATGTGCTGATTGTTTTGGATATGGTTATTTTGGTTTAAATGAAGATGAAACTGAATATATTCCATTTACCAGTGGCTATATTGTAACATTTGACAATGACAATAATACTTATATTGATCAAGAACTTAATTCACAATATGGAGATGGAGAAGCTTATTGGGACATTGAATTTCCTAGCGGAATATCTATGCGTGGAACAATAAAACGTCCGAATCAGATAAATGCTAGAATTGAAGTTAATCGTGGACTTTTAGATTATAGTACATTAAGTGGTGTGTACCAACTAGTTTATGATAACAGAAACAATCTTCAGCCTGGAATTTTAGATTGTGGTTGGTCTGATTGGGTTGGAAGTGGATCGCATAACTATATGTCTGAAAATTCTCCTGTTTTATTCCAATATCCTTCAGGAGATTTTTCTGCTAGTGGTTGGCCAGAAAGTGTTATAGGCTATACACCTATATCTTACAAACATATACAACCATTCACAAACATGACTACCTATGCATATACTGTAACTTATCATGACCAAACAGAATCAGATATTGAACATTTAAAAGTTTATGATTTAATTAATTCAGTTAGGTCTGGGCAAGAAATTTCTTGGAGATATGATCTAAACAATAATTCAGGCGATGTTATTAATTGGAAAATTTTGTCTAGACCAAATTTGGGTGGTACAGATATTTTTGGGAATTTTGCTTTAGGATGTTCAACTGCTGAAAGAAGTTCAGAACCAAGTGGTATTAAATATACCAATATTGATAGTATTAGTTCAACCAGAAGAAATAATTATTCTATAAGCAGCCAAGGAAGATATATACTAGGTAATGATGGTCAATTATATAAAAATTTAAAAAATGGTTTTGGCGACCAAAAAGTAGTAATGGATGAAACATACAACTTTTCCACTATATCAGACGATAAAATATTTAGTCTACCTGCTGGTATAGATTCGGATGAAATTAAATTATTTTATTACGAAGATAGCCCATATACTAGCGGAACTATTTTGGGAAGCATTTATTGTTCTGGAATCAACGATGTCATGTCTTTGGGAGATTATATAGATGGATTGATGGTTTCTAATATATATGGATCGGGATATCTCAGTCAGATAGGTTCTGAAGTATTTTGCACAGGCAGAAACAATAATACTTGGTTTACATCATTAGGACATACGTTTTTATCAAATGATAACGACGATTTACTGTTTCACGCAAGTGGATCATGCAATCAATTAGATACAAATACCAGTAACAATTTTACTTACACAAACACAATCGCAGATTATGGGTATAGTCCATATTTAGGTATTGGCAGTAGACCTAATGAAGTTTATAACTTCTTCTATCATCCTAGTGGAGATAAATTACTTGGTATTGCTGATGATGGACTTTATAATATAGATTTTCATAATCACGACACTAAATTATATTCATGGCAAAATTTTAATACATTGCTTGATTGTCCAGCAAACAGTGGAACGACTCTAATTAGATATTTGTCTGGATTTTGGTATAATGACAAAATTAATATAGTTCTGGAAGGAAATGGTCATACCAATTGGTTTCAAGTTGATTTAACTAATAATACTGCTAATATTAGCGGAGTATCAAATCCTACTTCTGTTAGTGATGTAAGATCTATTAAATATATTCCAGCAGTTAATTATTATTTAATTAATAAAACCGATAACAAGTATTATATATATAATGATTCTATGTCGGATGTTACTAGTAATATATATGATGTTGACGGAGATCGTAATTCATATTTGTTTAACAATCGTATTTTCTTTATAGACGAAAGTCTTTATGGATATAGTAGTGTGAGATTGGTAGGTAATGACGTTGATAATATAACAACCAAAGAAACTAGCATATCTTCTGTAGATTACGTTCAAAAAGAACTTCCTAAAGTTACATTGGGTGCTAAATTACCACATGATGGTCCTATAGGGTTTTTCAGGCAGTGTTCTTCAAATGGCCCAAAACCGCCATTTTATAGCAATTATTATAGTTATATTACTGATGAAGACTATATATGCACCAGAACATCTGTTGGTAATCATTTAGTGTCTAAAAGATATATACCTGATGCTGAAAACATTGTTAAAGATTTAGTTCACATTGGCAAAAGTCACAAAAACTTGCTTGCTTTTGTTGAAAATCAAAAATATTATGATGCAACCGAATCTACTGTAACAAAGAATAGACGTGTATTTTATAATTTGTCATCTACAGATTTTCCTGAATACATAGTTTATTGTAGCGGTCATTCTGATCTCATACACATATTACAGGATGATGGGCTTAATAGTGTAACAACCTTGGGATACAATGTTGTTTATACGGATCAAACTGTTGCCGGGCCAAGTGTATATTACGATAATGTTAGTGGCTTTATAGCATATTATTCATCTGGCCCTATTGATGATCATAATCAAATTTATGATAAACAGCGTCATATATCGAATAGTAGTTACAGCCTTGTGAACGGTTATGGTATTGATTCTGTTTCTGGTGTTAATAATCAATATATTCGTATCAATATTAATTCTGGGGTTTTGGATCTCAATACATCTGATACTTTTGGAGAAATTATTGGTAGTGTAGAGAGACAAGACTCATCTAGAAGATCGTTAAACGGATATAGTGGATTAAATAACATGGGAATGTTGCCAATAAATGGTAGCGGCGATGAAACATTATACAAACTAAACAATATAAACCCGTATGATGTTAGGTCGTCTCAACAATTAGCACATTGGCCGAATATACCATCGGGAGAACAGTGGGTTTATACACCGTTTAACAGTGGTTTATACACATTACAAATAAATAATGACGACGTTCATTGTAACCATAATTTTCACCATACTTTAAATATAAACAATGTTGTTGGCATAGATCAAGATTATATTTGGTCTGTTAGTGGATCGAACCAGCTTGTGCCATATAATCCTCAAAATGGCCAAGTGGATTCTTTAAATATTATAGATCTATCTGGTGAAAGCGGTGTAATAAAACGTTTGTTTGCGTGTGATCATATTAAACCGCCCCTTTTGAATGAAAAGATACTTCATGATTTAAGTGATGGTGTTAATTATCCTTCAGAAGAAGATTATGACTATGCCATATTCAACACCGCTAAGAAAACATATTCTTTATTTAACAGTGCGGCAGATGATCAACCAAATTCTTTTAGATATGTACAGACTTATCGTGGTGACAATTATTTTTCAAGAGATCCTGTTAACACTTTTAATATCTCTGGTTCTCATGTTGTTTTTAGCGGTAGTTTACCAGCCGAAATTAATGATTATCCAACAATGGAACGCAACACTGTGTGGAGAAACCTAGGGGATAATTCTGTGGTTTACTATCACGCTAAAAGTTCGTCTGATTTTGATGATACTAATTCTAGTGGCATTTATTACTTTGCTGCCATAGAACACTCCGGAGGTAATAATTATCATTTAATAGATAGTTATACATCTACTTATTATGATAACTATGATGAAAGTTATTCTAATGGAAATGTTTTTAATGAAAAAAGAAATTACAGTGGTACGAGATTTTACACCAATACCGAAAAGTTATATAATAATGACGGTAGATTTATAATCCCAATACAAGATGATGTTAGTGGTTATACAATACGATATGCGTCCAGCGGCACTCCATCCTATGAAAATGATTGGAATACTGAGGCCGATGCTGTATTTGGGTTTGGTATATTAACATATAATTCTTATGAGAAAGAATTTAGCTTAGTTATAGATCGTAGTACATCTATTTCGTCTATAACAAACCCTGGATCATTTACAGTTCCAAGTGGATTGACATCATCTAATGGTGATGACTATCTTAATCCCAGATCAGAAGTAACATATAGCAAAGTAGGATTACGAAATGATTATGATGCTATATTTGATATTACAGGCAATTTTTTATTTTCTAATGTTCTAGCTTGTTTTGATAGCGAAAAGTCGTGTTATTCAGAAAATAGCAAGTTAGAATCTTATTATACTTATATATCAGGAATAGAAACAGGTAACGATACAGTATGTGATGTGACAGTTAAAACTATTGATGGCGAAACTGTTTTTAATCATCAATTTTCTAGTGGAACGGCAAATTATAATCCAATAGATATAGATACACGACAATCGTTATTCACTGGGTTTTTATTTGCCAAATTAGCATCTTCTGGAAATTTGGTGTTATATCCGTCTTTTAAATACAATGATAATTTATATTATACAAACGACCTTAAGGGTAGTAATCGTATAATCCCAATAGCATTAGATAACGAATCTTTTAATTATACCCAAGGTGTTTTTACTAGTGATAACCATAAGATGCTATATAAAATTAATCCAATAAAAAGTGCCGGATTTGTCTTTACTGATCGAAATGGTTTTTAGTTAGGAGGTTTTAACTGCTTATGAAAATCCAACAAAATCAAAAGAAATCGGTTAAAATCACTTGCTTTTAACCAAAAATGTAGTTGACTTTTTACATACATTGTAGTATATTATGAATATGAAAAAAAAACAATGTTCAAATTGACCACATAAAACCACAAAGTTTATTTACTTTTGAATCTGCCGAAGATGAAGAGTTCAAGCAGTGTTGGTCATTGGAGAACCTACAACCATTATCCGCAAAAGAAAATTGGGAAAAAAGCAACAAATATAGGAGTGAAAGATGAAAGTAATCAAAGTGACAAAAGAGTATTTTCAGACAGAGGACGAGAAGGTTTATTTCTTTGAGCCTTTGAAAAAAAATATCTATTGAGGATATGCAGAAGATTGTAGACGCAAACGAGAAATTAGTTAAGGAGTTGAAAGATGAATATAGTAAGCTTTAGCGGTGGCAAAGATTCAACCGCAATGTTGCTGATGATGTTGGAAAAAGGAATCCCGATTGATAGGGTTATCTGTGTTGATACGACAAAAGAGTTCCCCGCCATGTACGAGCACATTAAAAAAGTTCAAACCATGGTTGAACCATTGCAAATTGAGATTGTAAAGATTGATTTTGATTATTGGTTTGGTGAGCATATAAAAACAAAAGGTAAGCGTAAAGGTGAAAAAGGTTATGGGTTTCCAGATTTTCGTAACAGGTGGTGCACTTCCTTAAAAAGAGAAGCCGTAAAAAAGATACAACAAACTATTTCAGAAGAATTTATTCAATTTCATGGCATCGCTTTTGATGAAAAAGAAAGAACATTAAAAAATAAAGACAGGAATATTCAATACCCACTTGTTGAATGGGAAATAACAGAAAAGCAAGCGTTAGAGTATTGCTATTCTAAGGGATTAGATTGGGGGGGGTTGTACGAAAAGTTTCATCGAGTGTCTTGTTGGTGTTGTCCTCTGTCAAGGATAGGAGAATTGCGAGTTTTGTATACTGACTTCCCTGATTTATGGAAAGAACTACAAGAAATGGATAAAAAGTCATTTAGGAAGTTTAGAAGTGACTATTCCGTAGCTGATTTAACAAAGAAATTTGCTAATGGAATTTAAAAAGGAACTTAAAATATGACAAAGGTTTTGATATGAATAACTTGTATTTTCTTCCCCAATTACGCCTATCTCTGTTAGAATAACTGTATGGCATTACTGCATTTTTTATATTTTGCTTATCTTCTGGAATAAATTCTTTTAAAGATTTTAATCCTTTACTTCCTGGTTTAGAATTTAGTTCTAACAACCATAATTTATTGTTATTATCTAGTAAAACATCCAAACCTATTTCTATTATAAAATACTTTTCTGATAATTTATTAATTACCTTTTCCCCAAATTCACTTAATTTCGATGTTAAGTTAGATTCGTTAAATACTATCCTTGGATCTTGTGCATGTCCCTTTTGTCCAATATTGGATCTAAAAGACTTTGGTGCTCCAACCCGCATGTATATTGCTGTCTCTGTTAGCTTATCATTACCATCGCGATGATAAATAATTCTGAAATCTACAACTCTATCATCCTTTTTCTTTATATCGACACCCTTTTGGATTAAATATTTGTTTTTAGGATACTTATCGCTATATGTATCTAGTATATCATCTATGTAATCCCATCCAGAATCGATATTATCAAAATATGAAACTTGGTCTGTTGAGTATATTATAAAGAAGCTATCAGAACTTTTGATGAATATTTGTCCATTTCCTTGAGAACCAATTTCTGGCTTAATAAATATCTTGTCGTAATTGGTTAAATATTTCTGAAAGTTATCCCTATTTAATCTATCAGTTTTAGGTACATAATCTTCATTTTTAAAAAATTCATATGTATCCATCTTACTTTTACATAAACTTCTCATTCTTGGATTATTTAAAATGACACAGCCACATTCAGTAGCTATGTCAATTATTTCTTCAGCAATACTTCTTTTGGGACTAAGTAAATCTACCCTGTCATAAATTATATAAGGCAAGTCTATATATCTTTGACATATGGAAGACTGTTTCCAATATCTAACTTTAATCTTTTTATTGTTTTTGATTCTATCTATATTGCTTTGACTAAGCAATATACTATAAACCTTGATGCCAAGTCTTTGTGCCGCTATATGGCGTTCTTTTAATGCGTTTCTACCAGCTTTACTAGGATTGCACAGTATACCAACATGTTTATTCTTCATCTTCATTAAGTATATCCGGCAAATATACATTCAGGATAAAATCTAGCTGACGCATATTTCTAAATCTAATAAACTGTGGTTGTGAACCACAGAACTTATCTGCCGAATATAAAGAATCTATTAATATATCATCATTATTAGCTTTTACCAAAACCCAACTTCTATTCATCCAAGCTAATGCAACAACATCACCATTTTTATCTAATTTACATCTTGTTATGTAATTACGGTTCCATCCAAAAAATTGAAATGCTATTATTGCAAACAAGAACACAATAATTAATAATAACGCGGTAATAACTTCTATCATAATACAATTCCTAAGAAAATAATAATCGATGGATTGATATCCAATCGACTATTTTGTAAAATTGTAAAATTCATACTATTACGATGTTATCGATCGTACCATATTAACGCCAGATTCAGTAGGAATATAAATATCTTCACCAGTATAGTTTATAACACTACGTTCTGGACCGTCCGATATGTTAACTTGTGCCGCACCAGAAGGATGTGGTGAGAAAACAATTGCTCGTTTACCGGCATTATACACACTATTTGGGTTGGTATTTACAATAGCCATAATAAATTTCCATGTGATCTATATATAATATTATACAAAATTATACATTTTTCTTATAGCATAACGTAAAATTTCACTTAAAACTTCTGCTTCACCAAGTGAAATGCCATGTCCATATGGGCCAATTTTGTTTCCATCTTTGTCTTGAGCCGATAGTTTCATCATAAAAGACTTGTAGTTTGGGCTGTAGGACATTGCAATAACCTTATTACCGCCATTGGGACTTTCATGGAATAAAGACCCATTTTGACCAACGGTATCTTTACGTCCCGATAGAACAGCTAAAATTTCACCTATATCAGCTTCTCCAAGTTTAATATTGATTGCATTATCCCAATCAAAACTAGCATTGCCATTTTCATCTTTGCCATTCTGCTTGGTGGTTGATAGAAAAACTACTGTTTCGTCATATCCTTTTTTATTCTTTACATCTCGAACATTAACTCTAGATGCATATCCACCCTTTTTACTAACACGGTAACATCTCCAGTCTTTTAAGAATACTGGCATAATTTTTCTCGCTTTATAAACGGAAATCTATTATCTATTTTAACTAATCCAGTATCAATTTTATGTAGGTACGAAATACATTCTTCTACTGAATCAAACATTTCTTGATAATCAATCAAACCAAACAACCAAGATGGACAACGTTTTTTGCCACCATCAACGATTAAAAATATTGGCTTGTGTTGTACACTAGCATTAACAATCTCATGCATTGTTCCGCACATATAAATGTCAACGTTAATATAAGCTATAACAGCATCAGATCTGTCTACCATCCTCAAGTCAGTACGAACAATCTCTTTCATCAGGCTTCGTAATTCATACCAATTACCTTCATTTTTTAGATCGTTACTTTTTTGTTTTTCGTCATTAATATGCCTAGCAAACACAGGTTTGTCTGTTGGATCTAAGAAATCAATACCAAGTTTGAAATCAGAACAATATTGTTTTATTTTTTTACGCCAAGCTACACCACTATCTTTTGTATATTCGATTGGGCCAGCTAGGTATATTGTGAAATCATTAAGCACTGACTTCATTTGGTATTTTATCCTTGTTCTTATTGTATTCATTTAAGACTAAGATTAGAGATTGCAGATCTTCATAAGTAAGATCATTTGGACTAGATATATCATGACCATTGTAAACAGATAGCTTGGTTAGATCTATGTTAAGCTTTTCACATACTTTAGTTACACTATTAAGCATACTTTCGGTAACTTTTGTTCTATTTGGAAGTGAAGATTCTTTTGTTAGTTCTTCTGCCGCATGAACCTTGACCAGTCGTAGTAATCTACGTAAAGCTCTTCCTTCCGCTCTAGTTTCTGCCGTTGCTACTGGATGTACTGCAAAAGTTCCGTCTGTATTACCGTGAAATACATCAGCCGATCCACATATACAGCATTGGCCTGGTATATCAATTGTCGCAACTACAGTAGCACGTCCACGATTAGCTGTGTCTGGAGTTTGCTTGACATCAAAATATACTGAAAACATTCCAAATATTTTAGTAGCAACCCTACGTAAACCATCTACTTTTGGATTACCATTATCTATTTCCGATTCGTCTAGCATATTCATTACTTTGGCAGTCCAATCACTTTCCGACATTTCTTTATAAATATCAGAATTTAACACAACTTGTTCTTCTGATTCTTCTTCTACATTCATAAAAACTTCGCCAGCTTCGGCTATACCATCTAAAATCTTCTTAAGCTCAGCAACCTTTTTATTAGTCAGTTCTTTTTCGGAATATTGTCCTGTTTCCAATATTTGTGCTATAATTTCAGATTTCTTCTGTGCCATTTAACATCTCCAAAAAGCTTTCTATTTTAATATAAGGTATCGTTTTGTTATGTATACTATAACCTAGTTGCATTAATTCTTTTGCATGATCTTGAGATCTACAAATCTTAACAATGTCACTATCTAACATTATATCGTTATATTTGCTTTTCAACATCAATGAATTTCTTAAATAATGTAAATCATCAATATAAAATATTTTATATCTATTTGGTTGATATGATTGTTGTATAAGCAATGCGGTTTCGACCGATGTGGCTATTATCATACCTACATGATCTCTTATTTCATAAGATGGATACCTTGGAACAATTGATTTTATACATGGTATGGACTGATTTACATAATATATTGACGGTGATATGTTATTATATTTAGACAAACATTCATTACACGCTTTTATAACACCGTAGGATGTCTGGTTTGGTCCCAAATGATTAACCACAAATCCAATTGAGAAATCTCTAGAATGTGTTTTATGATCTTGCATTTTGTCTTTCTGCTATTTTATTCTTAACTTTTTGAACTTGTTTAGCAAACTCTTTGGAGTCTGTTTTAATAGTTAAGTTTTCTCCACTAACTCTATATGTATATAGATCTTCAGGAACATGGTATATCATACACTTCTCTGCCATTCGTAACCACATATCGTAATCTTCTGGTCCACGTATGGATTCGTCATAAAGACCAATTTTATCTAAAACATTTTTAGTATAAATAGAATTATTTGATACAATGCACTCTTGAACCAATCTATTATAATCAAAAGGTTCTTTATATTCTCTAGTCAATGTATCATTAGCTTCGTTGTATACAGAATAATCGCTATAAATTAAACCAGCATGTGGATTTTCCGACATTGCTATTAAAGACTTTTCGATTTTTTCTGGTTTATACCAGTCATCGATATCATAAACCGCAAAAATTTCGACATCGTTATAAAGTAATTTTATAGCTTCATTTCGTGCTTTTGATGGTCCACCATTTTTCTTCAGTCTTTTTAAACGAAATATTATACCGTTAAATTTCAACTCTATTTGAAATTCATTTGGACTAATAGACTTGCCCGATCTTTTACCTATAAATTTAACTATCTGATACCAAGAGTTATCAGTACTATTGTCATCAACTATAGCACAGTGTGTAGGTTTATATGTTTGAGACATAATACCGTTGATATATTCTTCCATATACCTGCCACCATTATAGCAGGCTGTAATTATTCCTACCTTTATATCTTGACGCATAGTTCTTTCCAATTTGAGCATTGACACTTGATTTTATATAATAATGGATTGTTAACATTGCCATGAAACTGAACAAATACAGATGGGCGTGTTATTAACTTATATTGCTTTGATCCGCCTTTAGTGTATAAAGTGTATATATCTGGATTTTGCTTTATAATTCGTTTAGCTTTAACTATTTGATCAACCGAAAACATGTCATCAAAACTTGAATAAGCACCCCAGTTGGTAGATATATGACGAAAAGAATTGTTGATCATTTGTTTTTCGGATGGATTTACTGTATCTTCTACCCATTCTATTGACCAAGTATTAAAGGAATTTAGAACATCTTGCAAAATATTTTGATCAAATCTTTTATCATATGGATACATTGTTAATGATAAATGATCTATAATATCAGAATACTTTAACAATTTGTCGATATCTTCGTATTTAACCTTGTCTGTCAATATGGCAGTACAATAGGTCATGCTGTCAATAGCAGGATAACGATTACTAACATTTGAAAATCTATTCTTTAATGGCATAACATTCAATTCTCAGCATAAAGTCATTAGCAATATTAATAGATTCTATTTGATAACCATTAGATTCTAACGCTTGTTTAATATTTTTTAGATCCATTACATTCTGATGTGGTTGTTGTGAACCAAAAATTAATTTATGTATTTGATTAAGTTCTATATCTCCATCGTAGATTAAACCTGACAATAATCTAATATCCACCATATGTATTTTCAAGACACCTCGGTTAGATAATTTATCACGCCAATGTCGTAAAACATGAATAACTTCGTTCGGATTCACAATGTTAAAAACCGGTACAAAGTTAATTTCCTCACAACTGTCATCAGATATAACACTACTTAAATTTCTAAAATCACCTACTATAAAATCTATTCCGGGATGATTATTAGACCCTTGAATTGGGCCAAAATTTATATTCTTATATCCATTTCTTAAATCTTCACCACATTGTAAGTTAAGCTTCATATCGATGTTCTTCCTGCTATTCTAGCAAATAAATTATTCCATTTGTTTATATGATCGTCTAAACTAAACATCTTCTCAATTGTTTTTCTGCCGTTTAATCCAATTTTTCTAGACTCTTCTTCGTTTTCTAAACACCATTCTAGTTTTGATCTTAGTTCACTTGGATCATTACTTATAAAGCCATTTACGCCATCTTCTATAATGTCTGGTATCATGCATGTCGATGTAGAAACACAAGGTGTGCCAACAGACATAGCTTCTAATAAAGCAGTTGGAATAGGACTAACCGTGCTGGTATTAAAAAACACACTAGCATTTTGTAATATAGATATCAAGTGGTCCACATCTTTTGTTGGCTGAGAAAAACCCGGAGTATTTCCCCAAGGGTTAGCATCCAAATTATTATCTATAACCACCTGTTTATATATATTCCATCCGCAAAATATATCGCGATTTATATAGTCGTTAACTATAGTACATATTTTACCATCTTTTTCCACATCTTTTGGAACAAACTTTTCTGTATCTACACCATGGTGAATAACTTCAACATTATCTACATCTTCAAAACCCCACTGTTTAACACTGTATTCACTAATAAAGACATTGACATCACCAGTCATTTGTCTAACAGATTTTCTTATTTTGTTATTCCAAGTTGGCACAGGCAATGTATGTTCTAAACTAATAAATGGAAGTCCAAATCGATCTGACATAGGTTTAATATTTTGATACTGACCAAATTTATTTTGACTTAAAAGTATATCAATATTAATATCCCAAGGAATGCTCGATCCTTTTGGTAAAAATATATGGTTTTCCGGCAATGGTGCTTGATCGAAACCCCAAGGTTTGAATCGATCGTGTTGCATTAAATAAAATCTATGTGGCATAGTTTGCCAATTAGATTGATACCTTTCGTGTGTTGCCCCGGTTAGGATATTGTATTTACCTGTGTTGTTAATAATTCTTAATATGTTATTATGCTTTAATTGCATTTTCTATCGTTTCCTTAAACATATTACCTATGTTTTCTGAATTAAATAATTTATTACAATGATTTTTTCTATTATTAACAATCTTTTGGTTAGTAAAACTATCTAGCTTATTATGGCAAACTCTAAATGCACACTGTAAATCTATCTGTTCAATATTATGCCATGTCTCTCGTGATGTATAAATGCGAGATATACCACCATCATATCCAAAGCAAGGTGTTGATATTGAATTAACTAATAAATTTCTATCATACGCAAATTCTCTAAATGCTGTATGATAAGGAACGATTGTTGGGTTGCCAAAATGCATAGCATCTACAAAAGGTATGCAATACGCTTCGCCTTTACTGGCCGATACAAAAACATCGCCAATTCTATGCAGATAATTGATTTGTTCATCTGATAAATATTCTGGCATAACCAAAATTTGTGGATACATATAGTTGTCAGAATACTTGTTTAATCTATTTTTTATATTATTAGATAAGTCATTAATGTAATTTAGTGAATCCTGTGGCGACAATCCGGCTTTATGCCCTTTGATAAGCAAAATTACATTATCATAACAACTAAATGTATTGTAGTAGGCTGCCAGTAATTGATGTATACCTTTACGTTCTGTTAGTTCAGATATGGTATAAAATACTGTCTTACCCTTAATTGGCAGATCAAATGATAATCCAACTCTTTTTTGATCTTCAATTATTGGAGTTGTTATAACTTTAACAGTCTTGTCTGGCAAAACTTGTTCTATTGCTTCTTTTTGGAATGTATTAAGTGTTACAATTAAGTCCATTAAATCTAAGTGATACTTCCAGTTATTGGAAGCAACTTTATCTGTTTCATATGCAAATATACCAATATGTGGTATGTCTCCATTTCTACAGAATTCGCTTGGTAAATTGTGTTGTATTACAGCGTCTACATTATTAAGATCGTTCTCTTCTAAGTCTGTTACTCGATTTGGAACATTACCAACACTATTGGTCATCTTAACATGACGCGGAACAACTTCTATACCGACTTCATCCATAGCCAATATATTTGCAATAGCTGCTTGTGAATATCCTGTGCCGTCTCGGTACGGTGCTATGTATGCTATTTTCATAATATAGCGTATCCTACTGAATTGCTTGGTTTTTCAATGAGCTTATCATATCTAGCTTGTTCCCATTGATTATAAAATTGTACTAAATTAAGCATGTGATTTACAAAAACTTCCTTAGTGAATTCCTTTCTTCCACTTCTATCATTCATAAAACCACAATTTAATGATTTTACAAATTCATTGATTTCACTTTGGGCAAATAGATCTGGTTTTTGCAAAACATTTTCTACACACCACTGTACAAAAGAATTATTATCTAAATTTGGTGGGAATTGCATATTTGGTTGTATTAGATTTAGACTGGGATTCATCCATGTCGTCTCGTGATCTGGATAATCTAAATGATCTAATGCATTTTCAAATATTTTAGCCGCTCTGTCAAATGAGAAGTTTTCAACAACATCTTCTCTGGCGTTACGACCCCATTCTTTTATTTGCCATTCTGGAGATGTTAAGAAGTTGTATGCTTTATGTACGAAATCTTCGCTATCAGGCAAAGCACGATATTGGCTGGTTTCTGTTATTGGTTCCCAGAAGAATTTATCAACTCTAATTTTATCACAACCATCAATTTCTACTTGTTCAGACATAGCAGAATAATCAACAGCAAGTGTTGGTACTTCACATGCCTTTGCTTCGCCTATAGGGCATCCTAAACCTTCGCACAAACTATATTGAACATATAGATTAGCCAAATTAAATATTTCCGCTAATTGCTGACGAGTAACACCATTTGATGAGTTGGGCATATGTGCCGATAAATTATTACATCTAGGACAAATAACCTGTTCACCATGATAATGATCTACATAATAATGCCCACAAGCATTACAACAGTATGTCATAATAACCTTATGACCAATATTATTTCTTTTTAGATGATAGGGTATGTCAAATCCAACATCAGGATAAGAAGTGTGTAATAATAAATAGGTATTATTCGCCAATTCTTCATTTTGACGATCTCTAGCATGATTGATTAATTTAACAAAGTCTTCTATTAAATCTGGAAATAATTTACGACGTTGATTTCTCATTGTCGTCATTATAATTTTAGCATTTTCATCTATACCAAACTTCTGTCGAATTTTCTTTTTATCCATTGGTTTAAATGTATGATGATCAACAGTAGGTCTTGTTACATCGAATACTTTTAAACGTCCCGCTGTTTGATTCAATAAAGTATCGCGACCAAAAGTGGTATAAGATAATAATAAGTCGGCTTTGAAATAGTCGTCTATCCATTCGTTTTTTTGTGGCCGTCCATCTATAGTTGGGTGCAAAATATACTTAACAAATTTTATAAATGGATTCTTTAATTGAAATTTTGACGACATCCATTGATCTGTTATGCATATTAGAGCATCTGGCTTTTCTTGCAACATAACATGTGGCAAACGCTTTTCGCCAAACTGTGCATATACCGAAGAGTCGAATTCTTGTTTATACTTTGTCTCGTGATCTTCTGGTATAACTCCGTAAAAAGTCCAAGGTAACTCATTACTTCTGGGATCACTTGTTTTGGCATAGCTACCGATTTCGACTATTTCGTATTTGTTTGTATCATATAGTCTTGATAGTATTTGATTAGCAATTACACTGAAACCAGTGTTGAGAAATGAAGCTTCACCAGACCATATAATCTTTGGCTTTTTCTTAGTCATTAAAACCTATCCTTATCTTAATCCTAAAAGTCGCTATCAATTTTTCAATCAATAGCGACCGACACACACCTTATAGGGAAATCATCTATGGTCTTTTAACACCATTTCGAACGCTGATTGTAAACTATGTGCTGTGTTATTGCTTAATACAATAGATCTGCATACTGTTTCAACCATAATACGAGCCAAACTCTGATTGCTTAGTTTAGTACTATCACTTTGGCTTTTCTTAGAGTCTGTGCTAGGCTTAGTGTAAGAACTTGATGTATACTCTGTTTGTTTTGCCATATCAAATTACCTCTAAATTATTAACAATAATTTGGTCGCGATTATTCCATTTGTTTTTATATGCCCTGATGTTGGCAACGCAACCTTCATAAATCTGTTCTTTCACATTATTATACAATTCTGGCCAACAAATAACACGAGACAAGTTGCAACTGTTGTCGCTGACATCTAAATAGCAATACGGCGAATTTGGTATTTTAGATTTTTCACTAGTTTTTTTCTTATAAATCTTGTCTATCACTACATTTATGGTAAATCTTGTCTGATATTCTATTGAGTAAACGGTCTTGCAAGATATAGTACCGGGCTTGTTATTATAATCATCGGCTGCCGAACAGCTTATATTCAATCCTAAGTACAATTTTTCCCAAATACTTTTTATTTTACTAGTATCTTCTGGTGCATTAACTATATAATTTATTTTGTTTTTAATAATATTTTTGCGTTTGTTAATACATATGTTGTTTTCGATAATTTTATTTAAAACGTTTTCTATATCTCCAATATTTTTTATATTATCGTAAAAGAATTGCAATTCTTTAGATGATAAAGAACGTAAGTCTAAAGGGGTTTCTGTAGAGTTATCTTGTCCTAATACAGCGTACAGACATCGAACCATATAATTTCTTGATAATTCATAGCAATCACAAGCCCCTGATTTGATCAAAGCTTCTATAACACCTTTGTTAAGTTTCTTACTATTAGCTATTAAATCTATAAAACTATTAACATTTACATTTTTCAATTTGTTAATATTAGCTTCGCCGATACCTCTTATATGCGATAATCCAAAGATTACTTTTCTATCACCAATCATATCGAAATCAACATTCTTTTTACGAATGTCTGGAGGATAAACCTCTACGTTATTTCTTTTGGCGTTTTGAACTAAGTTGTATATTTCCTCTCTTGGAGATGGCTTGTATTTAGAGTATGTTAAATAAGCTGTGTAAAATTCTGTAGGATAATTAACTTTTGCATACGCCGAATGATAAGCATTTAATGCATAAAATAAACCATGACTTTTATTAAACGAATATCTTTGTCCTTTTTCTATCCAACTAAAAATTTCATCTGCTTGTTCTTTTGTAACAACACCGTTTTTCTCGCAACCTTCGAGAAATTCTTGTTTCATTTCAGCCATTAGTACTGGGTCTTTTTTACCAATACATTTTCTAAGCATATCTGCCTTAATATCGGTAAATCCAGCAATATCCATAGCAATTCTTATCGCTTGTTCCTGATAACACAGACAGCCATATGTATCTTTCAACACAGATTCTAAGGCGGGATGTAAATATTCTATTGGTTCTTCATAATTACACCGTTTTGCATATAATTCAGACTGACCAGATTCCAACGCTCCGGGCCTTATTAATGCAATTAAATCAGAAATACTAGTAATATCCTTTGGCTTTATTCTCTTAGACCAATCTTGACCCAATTGTCTTTCTAATTGAAACACACCTAAAGTATCACCTTTGGCGAAAAGTTCATAAGTTTTATTATCATCTAATGGCACTTCATTGAACTTATACATAGTAAATTTCGAACCTATCGTCTGTAAGAATATTAGACAGTATTGGTTTAACTAAATACCAAGATAAATTTCCATTCATACAGCCTGGTCTTGGCAAACAAACTCTGCTCCAATTTAATGCATTTGTCAATTCATATAAACACGAACAAGATTCGCTTATTAAATCTATATTAGAATTATCTTTCCAGTGCTCTTTAGTAGGGAATGCAACTATCGTCGTGTTATTATCTATTAATAATGGCATTACTTTGTTGCCATGTTTTTTTATAGATTTTCCTAATCGTTTTTCTATGAAACCCCACTTATCTCTAGCCTGCTTAGCTATACCGGCACCACAAATACCATTGCCATTCTTACGTAACGCACCGTTAGTAGTAATACACAAAGCGTCACATTGACCAACTTCATTAAATATATTACCATGCTTTTCTATCATATGATTCCGCCTTTCTGTATTTTTTAATCCAATCGACAGTTTCTTTTATAAGTATATCTGGTATTTCAGATATATCTGTATTATCTTTTATATCAAATATATAGCTATGATAAATACATGGGCCGTCTTTATCAATAGTTAAAGGGTCGCATGATTTATGTATATAGTCGCCATCTGTAGCCTGTACGCTAATTTGCCATATTTGTCTTGCCAACCACTCTATAACACATTTCTTTTGTTCTTTACTAATTGGCAAATCATTTAAATCATAATATGGATTTCCTAGATTAGTATAACGCAGTTCTTTTACAAAACTATTTATCTTTCGGTAACAATCTCCAATATCTTTTATACGAGATTCAGCGATAGTTTTAATAACATCACCATGGCAAGCTTTTGGTGAACAATAGCATATTAAATATGTATCATTGTTATTCAATTCGTTAAAGATAATCTCACTAAACAACGATCTAATTTTCAACTCTTTGGATGTTGGATTGTCACACGACAAAGCATTAATAAAGTATAACTTAAAACGTTTTATAGATTCTTCTCTTGTTTTAGTTTGATTATGTGGTTCAACTAGTTTGCTTGGAAGATGTGAATATGGGTTGCCTAAAATACTTGGGCGTCCAATGTATACACATAAAGAATTAGAACGTCTTTTATCAATGTCAAATGTCTTTTTATTGACCACTTGAATCATTAACCAACCTCTCAATCATTTTTAACTTATCTAATAATACAATACCAAGTATGTCGAATTTTATACCACCAAGCTTTTCAGCATCTTTCATATCCATTCCAATTATTTGCTGTTTAGATTTAGTATCATATGTTAGTGGGAATATTTCATCAACAGTCTCTGGTGTTATTACAATCCCAGCGGGATGTTTGCCAGAACCACGTATTGTACCTTCGCATCTTATAGCTTGATCTATTATTTCTTTATATCTATCATCATTATATACATCGGCGAAGTCGGCAATATTATCAATAGCCCAGTTAATTATTCCATAATCTTCGTGACCTGCATCATGCATTTCTTGTATTTCATCGGCTATCTCAGCCTCTGGCGGGATTAGTTTTGTTATTTCGTTAGCTATTTGTGCTCCGTTAGGTATGCCATTTATTCTAATTAAATCTTTAATAGCAGCACGCCCTTGAATTCTTTGAAACGTAACAATTTGTGAACAGTATTGACTACCATATTTATCTCTTAAATAATCAATAATCCATTCTCTGCCCTCTACACCAAAATCTAAATCAATATCTGGTAATGAAATATGATCTTCGGTAAATCTACCAGCGTTCATAAATCTTGCCAACATTAAGTCATGAGACATAGGATCTAACTTGGTTATATTAAGTAGATAAGAAATCAACGAACTTCCTGCTGATCCTCGCCCTGGCCCACGAGGAATCGGATCTATTTTACCATTTATCTTAAGGTTGGCTTTCCAATCAAAATTTCTATTTTTAGGTCTATTATCTGCCGCCATACATATATCCCAAACAACTATGAAATATTTCGACAGACCGTATTTAAACATGATTTCTGTCTCAGACAATAATCTATCCCAATAGTCCTGTTTGGAACATTTTGAACTAGTCCACGGCTGTTTTCTTTTAGCACCTTCTATGCATAAGTGCATCAAATATCTATCATATTCATTATTACATGTTGTATACACCTTATTATCTTTAACAACCGGAACCTGTATCTTAGGAAAATAAGGCTTTTGTTCCAGATCATATTCTTCTATATTGTCACCAATCTTATTAGTATTATCTAGTTCTTCTTGTGTAAATTTCTTCTTCATATCTTCATATGAATGTATGAAAAAACTATCAGAACCAAAGAATACAAAAACATCGGTATTCTCCGGGTCGTTTAGTTTCTTACGCACTGATTCATATGTTTCTTTCATTTGTACCATTACCATGGCACGCTGATCTTTAGAATCTTCTGGATACGCATAGTGTGGATCTGACGATGCTACTGCTGGTATGCCAGTCTCTTTAGCAACCTTTCTTAAACATTCGACAGCAGAAATTTGAAACCACAGCGGTCTTTCGTCACTTTCATAACACTCGTTTTGCAGTTCAATGAAAAAATTTCCTTTACCAAACATTTTTTCAAATTTTAACGCTAATTCACATGCACTATCAAGCCAATTATCCTTCAAAAATCTTTTATAGTAATCTGGATCACTTATATTTCTTTGTGCGTACGCTTTCCTTATTTTTTCTCTTTCTTCTTTCGGATTGTCCGAGTATAGATCGCAGTATAGTATGTCTGATAAGTGTGAACCAGTATGACCGCTAAAACCTTGAATATTTCCATCTAGAAAATGTTCTAATCCATAAACACTATCTGTGTTCCACGGATATATTCTTGGTTTATAATAGAAAAATTTTGGATCATTAGTATAACTGGTTAGTTTGGCAAGTCTTTTCCATCCTTGGTAATTTTTTGCCCAAACAACCATGTGTGAATTCCATCTATTAGTGTTATTTCTAACATCACACGGCTGATGGTACACATATAATTCATTGCCTAATATTGGTTTAATCTTGTGTTTTTTACACGCTTTAATATGTGACAAATGAGAATACATATTACCATGATTAGTTACAGCTAAAGCTTTAACACCAACTTCAGATGCTCTTTTTGCGTGTCTTTCTGGTTTGCCAAATCCATCTAAGTGACTCATGTCGTCATGATGATGTAGTAGTGTATAGCTCATTCTTTATTCAATGCCTGATATTTTTGTTTGACAAAATTTAAACCAACTAAATCCTTTTCTTCCCAAACCTCTTGACACACACCATTTTTGCCAAAAGTACACATTTTGCTGCATTTCCAAGACAAGTCCCTTTGTGGATCGTCATTGTCTCGAATTTTATTAAGGTATTTTTTAATTATTTGTTTTGTTTCTTCTATATCTTCATCACAAAATACGCTTAAAACAGGTCCGCCATCTGCTATATATATAAAAGTAACTATTACATTAGAATATTGAGGGAAAGTATATCTTGCAGCCATATGAT
Organism: Promethearchaeota archaeon; assembly: GCA_008080735.1. GTDB lineage: Archaea > Asgardarchaeota > Lokiarchaeia > Sigyniarchaeales > SOKP01 > TEKIR-8. The sequence goes on along the minus strand of SHMW01000005.1, from coordinate 58,205 downwards.
ATAGTCTAGGCTGTATATCCATTTTAATATTTAAACTGTCTCTTTCAAAGTTTTTATTACAAAAGAACTGCTTTTTACTTCCTGTCTTGTAATCAATAATCTCTATTGTGTCATCATCTATCTTATCTATACGATCTATAAATCCACTAATTGTTAAGTATCGTATTGATCCATCTTTTGTCTTGTCTAATGAAAAGATAGATTCTTCCAATGGTATCTTAAAATATTGTTCAACGCATAAAACCTTTTCAGAATCAGGTCTATAGTCGGAATTAAATAAATCATTATAACCCTTGGTAACTTTTTTAAGTTTAGATTTAAATTTTTTAAACGTAATATTATCATGTACACTAAGTTTTTCATTCAGAACTTTATCTGGATTTGGAACAGGTTTTCCATCAATTTTACATTTGCTTATATATTCCAATGCATCGTGAACAGATCCACCAAGAGATGCAGAAGGGCCAAATTCATCTTGAAATTTTAATTCGTATTGTAAAAACCATTTCCATTCACACCAATCATAGGTTTTTATACAGGAAGAACTTAGGTTTGATACTTCCATTATTTCGCTTTCTATTATAGTATATCGTAATCTTTTAACCACTGATCTAAATATGATTTAAGTATATTGTGCGTTTCTTTCATGCTTAAATTTTTATTGTCTATTACTAAAGAATATTCTCCGAGAGGAAAATCATCTAAAGCTGTTTCGGATATATGATTGTCTTCTTTGGCAGATGAATTTCTAAGTAGTCTAATAACTTTTGCATTTCTTTCTGTACCCATCGTAACTTCATTTGGAAATCTAGCATCGGATACACATATTAATTTATTGCTATCATTAAAAATGGTATTATAAGTTCCTCTGGCCCAACACGAGTTGTCTAACTTTCTAAAAAAATCACTACCAATCACCTGCATAATCTCTCGGCCACTCATATAACCACTAGCTTCTAACACTTCTCCTGTTCCACGCCTCGGCCTTTTATATTTTTGCCTTATATCCGGTGGCATTCTATCCCAAGTTATATGTGTATTAGTATTCTTGTCCCTATCAGCACCATAACATTGTCTAACATCTAGTCCTAAAACATCAATACAAATTTGTTTTAACTTGTCTGCAAAGCTATATACTCTTGTTTTATAAGTTGACTCTAATGTTTGTACAGCATTACGATCAGATTCTATATCTATTATAGAATTGTCAAAAGAATCGTGTATATAAGTGCTTTTGTTTTTATTAATAACACTAAAGCGATCGACCCCCAATAGCTGGTTTATATAATACGAGAGAATAAATTTACAGGCAGCCGATTTACCACTTTGTTTTTTGCCTGAGAAAACAATAACTAATTTTTCCATATTAACCGCCTATATTTTTAATTACTGGATGTATTTCATTTGCGATAAAGTCATCTGGCATGTCAGCTATATCTTTACCCGGATCGATAATGCTGGACAATTTATATATATTGAAAAATTTATAAAGTTTTTTAGATAAATCATATTCTGCCTCGCTGCCTCTTTCATCATTATCGGTACATAATACAATATTCTCAACTCCTAATTTTAATAACTGTTTGATGTTATATACACTAATGTTCAATCCGAATAAACCTAATGCGTTATATACTCCATGTTGGTCTAGCCACCAAACATCTTTTGGACCTTCTACTATAACCACTGTCTTAGGTTTGATACTGTATACATTCCAAAAATTATATAAGACTGTTTTTGATGAAAATCCATAATGTTTCCATTTGGGATAACTTTTAATACTTGGGTTATCATTCGGGCAACCAAACTTACCAACATGATACTTATTGCACAATTCACATTTAGGTAATAGTGTACGACCTGTTATTCCATGCATATTTTTGTAATCATTACTTATTATCGGAGCACAAGCTCTTAAATACATTGGTTTATTCTTGTTATAACAATCAAACACATAAAACTTTTTTAAAACTTCAGTTTGAAAACCGAGATCTTTAAAGAAATCACTGACCTTGAATGATTGCGTTATTGTATCAAGTGGAATACTGCATCTTTGATCATGATGTTCATCGTTACGTTTTATTTGTCTTATTAAATTTTTAACTATTAATTTTTCTGAATCAAAATCAGAATTCTTAATATCACTACCAAAGTTATTTACCACCCAGTTTACAGAATCTCTAAAATTATAACCTAAAACCCCTTGTATAAAACCAATCATGGTTCTTGTATATTTTTCATGACATTTATTGGAAAAACAATGCCAACTAAATGTTTCCGTATCCATAACAAAAGCGGTTGGGTTATCACCTTTATGAATTGGGCATGGCATCCTGATATTATCATGACTATAAATAATGTCGCTAGTATTGATGTTTAGCAAGTCTAACACGTCATCAAAATTTTCTCTAGCTATCTGTTCGACTTGCTGTATTTGTAGTTGACTTGATGCAGTCATAATACGTTAAACCTTCGGTGATTTTACCACAAGCTTCATACTCACTGCGATTTGGTTTTAAAGATGCGACAAGATTTATATAGTCATCATGAAATAAACCAGGCCCATATCTAGCCTCTAAAACTAATAACTTTTTATTTCCAAAGTCCCATCCACATTGCATTTCTACATCTTCTTCGGTCTTGTTTCTCAATATAGACATAGAGGAACATAGCCACAATAATCTGTCCGAACCAGCTATAGAACCTGTGCTATCAGAACTTATACCTTCTCTATTTAACTGGGAGAATGCAAGCATTGGTACGCCATATTTGACACAGAAGTTCTGCATTTCTGTTATCATAAGCCCAAGAAGTATCCATTCTGGAGTACTACTACCAATTTTTTCATGGCCAGTCATTTTTAGATAATCATAAACAATTACACAGTCTTTAGCCTGTCCATTTTCATTGAATCCAACGTACTTTACCAACCATCGTCTAACTACAGCCAATGCTTCTTGATAAGACAAACCAGCTATTGATCTGTATTGTATTTTAAGTTTACTGAGAGATTCACCTGCCATTTTAACAGATTCAAGTAAATTCTTGTCTTCTCTAAATCTTCGTGTCTCATATAAATATAATGGACATCCTGATTCTATTGATACTAATCGAGACTGCTGATATTCTTGTGTTAGCTCTGTATCTAGATATAAGACTGGAATATTAAGTTTGGACATATTTAAGGCCATGTTTAAGGCCATAAAAGACTTGCCGCATTTTGCACGACTGGCGATAATGTTTATACCACCACGTCTTAATCCACCGCCAATAGCTTGATCATATTGCTGGAAGCCTGTTGGAATACCAACTTGATCAATAACTTCAGAATTAATGACATCTTGAACACAACTTTTGATATTCTCTGACAAGCTACCAATAACCTCGCCATCATCAACATCGTTGATAAAGTCTACTATTTTTTCTTCTGCATGTCCCAATATAGTAGACAACTTTTCGTCTTTTTCTACTTCTTCTATATATTTAGCGGCATCTTTGTATCTATTATGAAGTTTGCGTAATACTGACCACTTTTTTATTTGATAAGCGAATAGTTCAACATTATCTTTTGAAGACGAACCGTGTTCAAGTAGTTCTATATATTCTATATTCTCTTGTTTGTCAAAATATTTATCAAATCCTAAATTTCTACCTTTTAGAAGAATAGATTCGGGATCAAAGCTATTAAAACCATCTTCATATAACCCACTGATACATTTAAATATTAGTTTATTTATTCCAAGATTAAAATCTTCGGCAGAAACTATTGCGTTTATATCTATAAAAGCATTAGGTCCATTTTTAACCAACGAGCTAAGTAATAAACGTTCCGACGCTTGATCACAAAGATTGTTCTTACTCATTTGTATATTGTTCTATTATACGGTTGATAAATTTTTCATCTTCTGTTTCTTCTACTGTTATTGCTTTTATCGGATTGCCAGCAGGTGTTTTACCAATTATCTTTGTATTAAATTCTACGTTTTCATTATGTTCTATATCTTCCGATATTAGATCCTGCAATATATAAGCTAAATCTAGTATATGCATACCTTCTAGATTTTTACGAGAATTTTTATTCTTACGATGAGACATTAGTTTCTTAATTAACTTGTGTCTATCATTCTCTAACTTTTTGTCACAAGTATTTGTTTCTGTTAAAATATCTGATACATCAATATCTAAATCTATTTTAATATTTTCCTTAGTTATCTTATTGTATCCATCGCATATTGTTTGTAAATTGTTATTAATAATACCATTACGTATCAATTTCAATCCATCACTTACATCACTCATTATTAACTCCTATATTTTTCTCTGTTGGTTGCTGCGAATCTTAAATCTTTAATTGAATCTGCAATAGCAGATATATTATTAGATAAATTATACAGTCTGTCTATTCGCATTTGTATATTACGAAGAAATTTATTTAATTTCCTAGCATGATCATTATTATTCTTGGCAATCAATTCACGTTCATTAAAACCATAATGTGAATCTATTTCGACCAAATAGTAAGCAGCAACTTCATTAAGCTTTGATTTGGCCCATCTTTCCCATGATTTGTTTTTATTCACTGTTTGTTGAATATATAAAGCATACCTATGTAATTCCAAACTATATTCAGCTAATATTTCAGGTGTCTTATTTCGTAGTTCTGAAATTTTCATCATTAGACATTCTGGTGCTTCAAATTTAATATAGCTTAGTCCTAAAGTATCTTTTTCGTATTTTAATAAAGATTCTTCTATATTTTTGATATAATCTTCACTTAGAAATCCAATATTGGTTTGTCCGGTCGAATCCTTATCATCTTGAACTGGTTTATTTGTGTCCATTGTTCTTTTATATAATCGTTATCAATTTGTCTAGCAAATTTACGAGAGGTTAGTTTATTGCCATGAAAGTATCCACTATACTTATCGTGCTGGCTGCCATCTACTTCTATAACCAATTTGCGATTTGGTAAAAAAAAGTCTATATACAACCTGCTATTAGGTATGTTGAATTCTTCCAATATTATATCGTGTGGATATCTTTCTTGTAATTTTTCACCAATTTCTTTCTGAAAAATAGAGCGACTATTTTCACCCTTTATTGGATAGTCGCTCGGTTTGACGCTTACTGAACATGACTGTCCGTTAACATCAATCATCTTCATCTAGTTCTAGTTCCGAATTATATATGCTATTGATTTTATCTCTGATACACTTAGCATAGTCTGGTCGTATTAACAACCAATTTCTAGCTTTTGTTTCACCCTGAAACTTAATATTTTGTTCTTTTTCGAACAATTTAATATTTACTTCTGGTTTTTCATCTTCTTCACCTGTAAACGGCATGTTATACCAAGAACCATTTTTTTGTATAATACCATGATTTATAGAAACATCTATCAAATCCTTAATATCGTCAATACCATAACCATATCTAAGAGGTATACTGATATCGCGTGTTGGTCCATATTTTTCAACAACATACACCATATCATGTCCTAATATTTTATTATTGCTATCAGCAGTCCATTTTTTCATAGATTTGCCGAACATAAATATGTCGGCATGATGGTAAATTTGGTTGCCAACTTTAGCTTGTATTGGCATACCATACCCACTAGTATTAGCTTGGACCTGTGTTAAAAGTATTAATAATATCTCTTTTGGGCGTACAAGTGTACAGTATTTACGACAGAATTGTGCTTCTAGTTTCTTTTCAAGACCACGACTTTGATACCCCATGGCCTCAGAAGATTCTTTTTCTGAAGATAATGAAGCTAATGAATCAACTATAATAACACAATTTGAATTGTCAATTATTGTTTGACCAATTACATCCCACCATTCTTCAGCAGTCCATCTTTTATAACCAACGATATTTCCACCTTTGTTTTTTATCGGTGGTGGCATAATAATCTCAAAGTTATCTATGTCTTTTTTCAAGTGTCTAGCATGAGCCATGACCATCTTAGTTAAACGACCTTCTACTGGGAAAAAGAAAACCTTGGCTCCGTACTTATTTTGTGCATTAGCTGCCAACCATAGTGAAACAGACGTTTTACCAAGACCAGGCTTGCCAGCAATAACAGCAGTAGAACCCATTGGGAACCCACCGTACATTTCTAAATCAGAAGACAAAGTGCATGGCACTATTTTTCTGTTGTCTTCAATTTCAATAAGTTGATCTGCTGATAATCTATAAATATCTTTATTATCCACTTAAGCCATCCTCTATATTTCTGAGATTTCTAATCCCAGATTTTTTCTTACCAACCGATCCGGTATCAAATTTAATACTATCTTTCTTGCATACCTTATTATCGACAATATCAGCTTTACTTTTGACACTTTCTATATCTTTTATATAACTCCATACGCCAAGAATAATATCCTTTTCATGCTGAGTAATATTTGCCTTTCCATTTTTTTTGACCAAAGATTTTTTAGGCATACCAAGCTTGAACACTGGTTTGGACGTTATATATCTACGAAAAGCTGGTATCACTGAACTATTATCTTTATAATGAGGGAAAAATTTAATTATATAAGAAGCACTTTGACATAACTTTCTTACTTCTGCATTGATAGGATGATACCAATTGTTACCAATGGTAATTTTAGGATAACTTTTAATATATTTAACCCTGTTTTTGATTATTAATTCTGCTATATATTGTGTCCAAGTAATCTTACTCCCTGGATTGAATAATGAATCAAATTCCTTTGGTAGTTTTCCTGCATGATCCCATTTGGGGTTTGACCAATTAATTTGATTTTTCATCACTTTGTGCCGACATCTCTGGCGTCATAACGGCATAACCAGCTACATCTTCTGGATTTTTAGTGCGTATCACACAGTTTCTTGTATTTGAATAATCATCTTCTTCCTTATTTTTGCCATCGTTAATAATGTCAATAATCTTATTGATAAATAATGTTTTACCACGCTGGTTACTAAACGTTATAGCCTTTGATCGATCTAAATATTTCTGAATTTCTTCTTTTATATAATCTTCGTTCATAACGACAACACCTCTCGATTGATTGAATTGTATGCACTATTACTTTTATTTTTACTTTGCAAAAACTTAATATAATCGTTGAAAATTTTTGGACTTACCGATTTGAATTTAAACATAGGCATCTTTTCACTTGTCCTAGAATCAACACGATGTTTGTCAATGGGATTAAAGACTTCTCCTTTTACCGAAACAAGTATTTTATATATTTCTTGATGACCATTGTTCTCTACCATCATCTTAATAGCAACAGCCTCACTAGTGTTCTTAGTGTCTTGTCCCTTTGCGTTGTAAAACGTTTTATCAACTTTATATTTTGGATCGCTTCGTATTACAAAATCTTCAATATTCATTATCATTCCTTTATTTTGGTTACTAGATATACCACACTATTAGTATCGTCTTTAGTTTCAATATTATCCACCATAACATCTATATTTTCTTTTACAGAACCGAAAATTGTTTTACCTCTAAATTCTGGTGTCAAAAAAGATTTACCACCACAATATGCACATCTAATCACTCTATATCTTGTGACAATTTCTCCTTTATTTGAATAAACACCAACATTTACCAATGGTTTATTACAATTAGAACATCTAATTTCATGTTCTAGTGCAAGATTAGTTTCTGAGTCAATATTCATTATGTTTTACCGGTTTCTATATATCTTCTTGGATTTTTAAGTATATCAAAATTAATCTTATCTGATTTACGCCACCATGGCCTAGGTGGTTTTTTCTTCTCTTTAATCTCTCCATTCTTAAGTTTAATATCTCTGTTTTTATCAGCTAATGACCCAATAGTTTGTGGAGTTTGACCATCAACAATAGTATTAATTGATAATTTAGCAGATTTAATAATCAATTCATCCTGCTTACACATTGGGCAATTTTTAAACCAATCATCAGATGCTAGTTGGTTTATTCCAATCTCAGCCTTACAATTACAGCATCTATACACCCTATACACATTACAGTTTGCTATTGACATTTAACATCCTTTAGTATGGATCGATAGTTCTTCGGTATATCATTGGGTATTGGTGGTAAATCACGCCACAATCCATCAAACCATTTTATATTGTATTTATAACAAGGTTTACTACCACTGTGGTAATGTTTAATCTTACCATATGTCAATAAAGCTAATTGTGTAAAAGTTTTAAGTTGTTCAGAATTTATCATAATATATTTTGGATTGTCTAACTTGAATCCATTAACAAAACACATCTCATAATTATTCTTAATGCAAAAATTGGTTTTAGCAACCTTTTCGTGAAAATAAGTATGACATATATTTTTAGACCTTGTTATTTCTATAGGAACGCCACATATGATATAATCTGGTTCTAGATTTACATGATTGACATCTTTTTTAAATTCACCAGTATAGTCTGTGCCAAATGGTATTATATCAGTCCAAAATCCTAGTCTTTCACTGATGTCAACAGCGATACGAATTGCTATTTCAGCTTCTTCTATCGAAGATTGCTTAATATCTTTCTTGAATGCACTTTTGCTTCTGTAATCAAATCTCGATTTCGCCATCGATTACAACCTTGTATCCAAGAGATCTGTTAGATATTTCATCGCACTTAGCAATAGCCGCTATCCATTCACACTTTCTGTGTGTAGTTTCAAGAACTTTAACTCCATAAATAGTAAAGTTTTTGCCTTCAGACTGAGATTTTAGTTTATTATATATATCTGTTGGTAGATATATTCTATCTAATTTAGCAAACCCATTGGTTTCATTTCTAATTACAATTTTTGCAAATGATACAATCTGATATATGGAATTAGATTGTTTTGTGTCCTGTTTAAATTGGTTATACAAAATTTCTTTATGACACTTTTTACTTACAAGTTCTACAATAAAATCATTATCCTCTATATGGTTAATGATTATATCATTAATCATTATGTTTTCTATAGCTTTTTTGGATTGTTCTGATAACATCAGACATACCTTTTTATCACGCTTTTAACTGGTTCTGGAAAATCCTTGTTCAACACCCATTTTAAGAAACCTTTGTCAACATCTTTAACCAATGTTCCTTTGTATTTACCAAAGTTTATAATATGGTTTCCACCCTCTATAATAATATGATCGCTAAATCCCACTCTGTCATTAGGATTATCTGATAAATCAATTAAGTTTTTGTTTTCTTTATCTAACTGGGCGTTAATTATTTCTATAGTAGCTAGAGAATCAGCCGATGCGTCATGTGCATCTTTTAATTCTTTTTGTAAATAATATTTATATGATTCTGATAAATTTCTTGGTGAATGTGTCAAGTATATTGGATATGCATCATATATATATGAATCCTTAAAAGTATCATGAAAACCAAATTCTCTTAAAATTCTATCCATAACTGGCAAATCGAACCTCTTAATATTGTATCCGGCCACGTCTGCATTAGCAAACAATTCATAAACACGTTTGATATGTGTTTGTATACCACTATAAGTGTCTGCTATTTCGTTGGTTATACCATGTACTTCAGCAGCACCATTTTCTATTGGAATTCTAGGTTTACAGATAAACGAAATTTCTAATGGGTCTTTATCTTTAGAAACTCGACAACCGTAGAATTGGACAATATCACATGTATTATGATCTACATCTGTTGTTTCTAAATCAAATACAGTAACAGGTTTGGTTATCTTATTAGATAAATTTCTTATTATTTCATTCATATGACTTATCCTTAACTAATTTTATAAATTGTTCCTTATTCTCAATATAATCGTTTTTGTCATAATTGGTAGAACATAAAGATACCATAACATCGTTACCTGTCAAAAATATTTGAGAATCCCATATCATTTTATCTACAAATACCGCTTCGTCTTTTTCTATTACGGTATAATGTTCATTATATCCATCAAACAACATGACACCTATCCTACCGTCAATACATATCAGCAGTTGTTGTGTTTCATAATGTGCGTGTCCTCCGCGTATATCATTTTTAGGCACATTGGTAACATAGAACATACGTTTAGGTTTAAACGGTACATCGTAAAATTCAACTGGTGTTAGCCGACCATCACGATCGATGAATGTTTTAAGACTTTGTGGATTTCTTATCTTGCATATATTCATAATATTTATCACCTATATAATTCACCTGATCGTCATTCATACCAACATGGAAAGGAATACTTACGAATGTTTCGTCTAAATTATCGTCAGTTCCAACTGTGGAAAACCCAGGCTGTTTATATATATTTTGTTTATGGCAGTATTTATAATGTATACCACATGTTATCTGATTTTTGTTTGCATATTTTATAAAATCAATATTGTTATAGACACGAATCCTATATAAATGATAACTATAGTTATTAATCCTAAATAATTTATTATAGAGTTGTCGAATATAATCTAATTTAACAATGTTGTGTTTAAAATCGTAAAAACTTCTAAGTGCAAAATCTGCTTGTGTAGAACTCATATACATTTTCCAACCATAATCTATTGGTTCTCTATCCCAACTATTATCACTATGATCCATGCCGTTATATGCCATCATCCTAACTTTATCGATAAATCCTTTATTGTCAGAAACAATAATACCACCATCTATACCTCCAATGGGCTTGGTTGGATAAAAACTATAGACTATAGCAACATCATCTTTGGAAGAATTATAACTTGATATATATTGATTTTTACTAATATGTTGTGCCGAGTCTATCAGTCTAAACTGTTCGTTTCTACCAGTAAATTTGATTCTGTATGGACCACCAACCCAATTGATATCGTTAATATTAAATATAACATTACAACCAGCATTACGTATAGCATTTGGTACTACTGGTGGAATCATACTTGGAATAATGGCTGTATCTGGAGACAAAATTTTCATTGATAGAAAGATGGCAGACGTAGCACTATTAAGTGCAACAGCATATTTGGCACCTACAAAACTTGCTATCTTTTGTTCAAACTCTTTAACTACAGATCCATGTAGCAAATGATCATAAGTCATTGGTGTTAATGAATAATTGTTAACTTTAAATAAATCAATTTTCTTCATAATTTAGTGTTTTTCAGCAGTATATCAGATGGATATTGTTTAATAATTTCCCAATTATTTCCAAGTGAGTATAATATTTCTGTCAATGTTTTTTGTCCAGAATACATTTCACTATTATAATATTCAAAGTATAAATATTTAGTATTTTGTAAGGTTTCTTTACCTTTAGACAATATTTTATATTCGGCACCTTGGGCGTCCATCCAGATAAAATCTACGAAATTTATATTATTATCTTTGGTAAAACAATCTAATGTAGTGGTGTGTACATCTACACATTCATTAAATTTACACCATGGGAAATGTTGTATATGTTCTTTTGGTTGAAGTATTGAAGAAGATCCCGTCCAGTTGTCATTAATATGAAGGGATCCCGACGAAAGAAACATTGTAGTATTACCAACAAAGTTAGAAACAGCGATTGGATAAAATTTTATTTTCTTGTCTATTCCTAGTTTTTGTATTTTTTTTATATTTCTTGGATCTGGCTCAAAGCCATAGTATGAGCAAGAATCTACAATGTCCAAGATACGCAACGTATCTTCTCCATAATGCATTCCTATTTCTATAATGACAGCATCTTCTGACGGTAATATTAATTTTAGCTTATCGTATATATTCATCTATATAAATATTATTAATATGATCACAATAAATCTTACTATAATCATTTTTTGCAAAGTATTTGTTTATGTTGTCAACCAACTCTTTTTGGTAAAACTCGGAAATTTCTTGTGTAGAAGGGTTTGTACCTTCGTGACATTCAATTATACATAAAGACGGTCTGAATTTTTGTATATCGAATCCTTCTAAAACTTTATATTCATAACCTTCGACATCTACCGATAAAACACCAATTTTTTCGTATTCATATTCATATAAAACATCATCAAGCGTTTGACACTGAACTTTGGCTAAAGAAAATTTACGTTGTTTAACTCTATTCATCAACGGTTGATTATCAATGGCAAGTGTAGACATTGGACCGGATAGTGTCATATCCAACTTTTGTCTTTTGTTAGATATAGCTGTGTTGATAACATTTATATCGGGAAAATCTTTATACAATTGCTTGCATTTATTATACGATTGTTTATTTGCTTCTATCATCAATCCTGGCCAATATTTTTCTGCTAAGCAACTGGTGTTAGACCCATCTATACCATCATAGGCACCCACATCAACAAAAGATTTATCTCCATGAGTTTCGACCAACATATATAAATCATCTAAAAACTTATGTGGTTCTATTTGGCAATTGTTGGCTATATTAAAATTCATTATTATCACTTAAAATCATTCGCTTTTGTTCTTCAGATGCTGACCAAGTATTCATTTTGCCAATCTCATGGTAAACATATCGCGATTCGTCAACATGTAGGTCAACATCACTGCCTGTATCTGGATGCCACATGCCAAACTTAGGAAAGTGTACCTTGTATGCATTCGACAACCAAGCGGCCCACCAAGATAAAGTACTTACAGACAAAGCGATTTCACTGGCGTTCATCATAAATATAAAATCTTCTATCGGAGATCTAGAAATAACCTTACAGTTAAAATTATCCTGAATCTTCTTTATAACAATATCATCGGATTTTTCAGTAACAATATAAATATTATTACCTTTAAAATTCTCAATTATTTGTTTATAATAAAAGTATGGAGCAGGAGTGTGATGTTCATTAACAGGATGATTCTTGTTGCCCCACAGATCACCACCACGAACATGTAGAACTAAATCGTCTTTATCGGGCAAATCTATATCTACACTAGGTAACTTGATCCAATTTTTAATACTATCTTTATAATCTTTGTAATACTCATATCGTTGATAAAATCCTGACAACACAAATTTTCTGTCATGATCGCCATTAATAATAACATAATGATTTTTATTGCCAATAAGATCGACAGGATGAGATACTTTCTTACCGTCTATTTCTGGCATTATATTTAAATGCTGGCCATTAGAAATTTTTACAGCATATCCAAATCTTAATGCTATAATTCTACCTAAACAGTATTGAAATATATTATTACCAAGCCTGCCTTTATAATGTATTTCTATCATATTCCTGTTCAATCCACTTATAAGTTTCTTCCATACCTTGTTTAAGCGATACGGATGGTTCCCATCCTAATTTTTCTTTTATCAAATTGTTATTACTACTTCTACCGGGAACACCCTTTGGGGCATCTAAAATATAATTTCTATCTAATGTAATTCCCGCTATTTCTTCCACTATAGAAACTAAATCATTAATTGTTACTAATTCTGAAGATCCTATATTGATAGGTTCGATAGGATTGTTCTTCTCCAACTTCATTAGTTGTCTGATACCATATATGCAGTCTGTAATATAGGTAAATGTTCTTGCTTGATTGCCGTCTCCCCATATTTCAATTTCATTAGTTCCATTCTTTTTAGCTTCTATCACTTTACGACATATAGCGGCTGGAGCCTTTTCCCTTCCTCCTGTCCAAGTGCCATATGGACCATAAACATTGTGAAATCTAGCAACACGAGTATCCAAATTAAAATCTTCGGTAAAATGACGACACATTCTTTCGGAGAACAGCTTTTCCCATCCATAGCCATCTTCTGGCATAGCAGGATATGCATCTGATTCTTTCAAAGGCGAAACATCATAGCCATCTTTAATTTGTTTGTCAGCAGCATAAACACAGGCTGAAGAACTGAAAAAATGTTTCGATACGCCGTTGGTCGTTCCTGAAATTAATAAATGCGTGTTTATTAATACTGAAATCATACACTGAGCTTTATTATTTTCAATAAAACCCATACCACCCATGTCACATGCTAAGTTGTAGCATTCGTCTATATTCTTTGTTACTTCATTACAATAATATATTGATCTAAGATCTGTGTTATATATATTGAGCGAATTATCGTGGACTTGATGCCAATCTTCTATTGGTTTGATATCAACACCTAGAACTTCATAGCCATCGTCCAGTAAAGACTTGACCAAATGACCACCTATAAAACCACCTGCACCTGCAACTAAAGCTCGCATTTTATGGCCTTTCAAATGTATATCCGTATCTATCAATTATATCGAACTCTTTATTGTATATCATATCTATTAATTTATCGTCATAATAAACAGAATAATGCTCATGTTTACTTTTGTTTGTGCAGTTTTCTTTTATATAAGGCGTTGGTTCTGGTAATTCTATATCAAGGTGTTTATATATATATGACAAGTCTTCGTTTAGGTTTTCTATCTTTCCTATAAAATCTATGTAATATTTACGATCCAGATCATAGAACATATAATTATATATATCAGACATCCAAAATCTATTTGACATAGAGCTTTTGTAATTGCAGATATAATCGCACAAAGTTGGATATTTTTCTCTTAGCTCGATTGATGAAAGTCCATAATCATTATTAATAGATATACCTTGTTCTAATATTTTCCTGTTTGATACATTATCTACACGCTGGCATAAATAAAAATACCTAGAAACATGCCAATCCCATGGATTTCTAACAAACCCTATATTAATGTATTTATATGGCTTGTCTATATCCCTAATAGATTTATGGCCATGTATATGCATACTGTTGTTTAATTTAGCCAATTCGCCTATAAAAGTTCCGGCGGTCTTAGGTAAATGTATAAATGCTAATTGTTTATTACTAGTTAGTAAATAGTTGTAATGATCTATTACTTGTTGTTTTTCATATTTGTAACAATATTCTTCTAATAACGATTCGAATGCATTTTTATTAACTTTACAGTCATACGATTCTATATCTGAATACGCTTGATATTTGTCACATTCTGTAGGACCATCGGTTATATGAACTCTTTGCAATATAAGATGTAGTAAATTAAATTCAAATATAAATTTAGTTAATTTTAGACTATCTTCCATGATATCTAAAATACCATTCAAAACTACTACATCTGTTAATCTAAAAAAGTCTTTTTCTAAATCAAATATATCTAATTGTTTAAAACTATTTGGTGCGTTCCATTGATTTTTAGCAATTTTAATTGCTTCTGGTGCAAAATCTATACCAATATATTCTAATTCTGGATAGTGACGTTCTAGTAAAGGTTTATATATTCCAACACCACAGCCCAAGTCTACAACACGTTTGATCTTGTGTTTTATTTTATCCACATACTGCAAAAAATGAATCCAGTGTGGTGGATATTGACCGTTGTTTAACTCAGAAATGTTGCGGTTAAGTTGTTCCTGAAATCCCTTAATTCCGTTTTGCCAAGTCATTTAATTGATTTTCGTATTTGGTTTTTAAATCTTCTATGTTTTTAACAATCACATCGGGATGTGTATTGTCAAATTTGGCAGTATAACATTCGCCACGGTATTTAGGTTTAAATTCATGGACACCTTCCCATTGTTCCTCTATATTTTTTTTATCTTGATCAGTTCCATTAACCCATGGCAAATATATATTTTCAAAATAATTATCAATACAGTTGTCTTTACTTATGTCAGATTTGTAATATGAAACCTTTTCTTTAACCTGTCTAGGAAACACATAGCTATAATGATACATTCGTATGTGACATTGTTTCCATAACACATCGCTAGATAAATGTCTTTCTGGTTGTACGTTTTTAATCTTATGTGCAATGGTTGGAGGACGATGTGTAGCCCAATATGAACCGGGATAAATGCGTCTGATTCGCATGAATTCATGTGCTTCTTCAAATCCAGTTAGATAATTATCAAAACCACCATAAAACGAATAACTTTTAAATCCTACAGAAGTAATAGGATACTCATCCAATAATTTGCAAATTGTCCACATATCTGTATTTTTAAACACTTCATCACTATCAATATTCCAGATAAATTCATTTTCATCTTTTAGGTGTTTCATATAAGCATTACACTGTTCGTCTTTTTCTTCAAACTGTCCATGAACAATCTTTATTTTATTGTCTGGATCATAAAACTCATGCAATACATCGTTAGTGCCGTCAACAGATGTTGTATATCCTTTTCTTTGCCAATATGACACCGGCCCTTCGCTTATAAGTATTTGATTAGCAAAAGGATATATTGATTCTAGACATTCTTTTAATACATAGTTGCCATTAAAAACTATCATTCCAAAAGCGATTTTAGGCATTATCAAATTCCATATTTTTGTTTAATCTTCTTCAGTTTGTCAAAGTAATCGTCATAAAACCATTTTATATCTTGTCTATTTTGTATTTTAGTATTACAAAACTCTCCACTGCGATCCATATTGTATTTATCGTTAGGAAAATCTGGTGTAAAATGGGAAAAGTGTATAAAATACAAATCCTGTTCGTATATATTTGTTTGGTCTGTCAAACACCCAACATCATCTATCCATTTTAGTTTATTGTTATTATAATCGAATTTCAAATGTGAATAATTCCATGGAGCACCATGTCCGAATATAGTATCTATCACAAATATTCTATTGTTTGGTAGGAATATATGGAAACCTTCTAAATATTTTTGATCCCAACATTGTCCTAATGAATCGTGCCAAATATTATTTGGAGTGATGACTACGTTTTTCCACCAATCACTAGCAAAAATTCCATATTCGTCATTATTAAAGAATACCAAACCAACATTATAATAACCAACATCAAGTTTGTTTAGTATGTTACGATACGTCATATGTTTGTGTGTCATTAACCCAACACTATGTTTATCACATTCAGAAATTATATTCGATACATCATTGTAAAACATAATATCAGAATCAACATACAAACAATTATTAACATGGTGGACATTAATCAATTTATGAACAAAGTATGATGCTAATGCAAAATGCCAACTAGAAAGACCATTGGGAGTAGATTTATTGTTCTGTCTTAATATTTCGAAATCATTAAATTTTTTATAATCATTAATATGGTATGATTTAATCTGCGGTAAGTCCATTATATCCATTGTTTCATCGTCTAAACATAGATAATGTAACATGAAATCTTTATTGGTTGTTTCCAATAACGACTCGTATAAACATAAGCCGTATAAAGCGTAATTTTTATCTGATAGTGTGCATATATTATTCATATAACCAATAATCCATATCTAAATAATCTACTGAATAATCGTTCCTGTTGTAAAATTCTTTAAGTTTTTGTTCCAGATAATTTTTCGACAATTCCTTATAATCTTCGACCATTAATATTGGTAGTTTTTTAGCAAAGAACTTATTAGCCTGGCATTTTTGTACTATAGGTATAACACCCAAATATAAAGATTCCCACGTACGAAAACAATCGTAACCACATCCGAATGGTGCTAATGTAAAATAATAACTGCTTAATTTATTAAAATAATCGAACAATTTCAATTTATATATTTCCCACGGAATGTTAATGGGAGGTAATTCTTCGTCTATCCAATCTTGATTTGTAGCCCAGTCAAAAATAGGTTTTCTATTTGTTATATTAGTTCTAATGTCAAAATTGCAATAAACCAGTGATTTTTTATCAAAACTATTTATTTTATCTATTATTTTAAGATGTTCGTCCAAAACCCCAAGTGGTAATGGTGTACCAACTTTTTCTGATACATTAAGATTTACACCATACCAAGATAAGCCTAGCTTATTATTAAAGTTAAACACCTTGCCGAAAGTATCTATAGCACGTTTAATAACAAATGTGTTTTCTTTAATTTCTTCAATACCAAGGTCGCCATTATCGCTTATAATTTTTGTTATAGAATTATCACTATTAGCTATATCTATAGCTTCAATAATTTTTTCACTGTTACAATATATAACACCTGACTTTATAGTAATTCCCCCATATTTATCAGGAAGCCAAGTGTTATTTTGTATTTTTCGGACTTGCTTTGCTTTGTCCCAAAAACTTTGAAGATTCATGTGCTTTAATCAAATCTCTTTCCAAACATGTTTCGTATTTGTTAGAACTGTCTATATTGATAAAATATAATGTTTCGGGTCCATTTATTTTATATATTATTTGTCCAAATTGTTTTGTACTTTTGATTTTAACCAAGTCTCTTAATTTGAGCATCTGTCTTATCTTGATCAATTAATATTAATTCGTTATAATTACAGGTTTTTTCGGTGAATTTTCCATCAACTCTACCGCGAAATATGGCTGAATTATTATCATTACGAGTTATCATAACTACTTCGTCAAAACGATCAAAAGGTCCATTTTCTTTAGAAAAATACCTAATGTTTGCCATTTAATTAATTTCCTGTGGAACCAAATCCACCTTCTCCACGTTGTGTATTATTCAACTCTTCTACTTCTTCAATATCAAAATCATAACGCTTAAAGAAAACTAGTTGTCCAATTTTGTCTCCTTTATTATACAATTCGCCGTTGTCATCGGAAGTATATATAGTATCTCTATTATGAACACTACCAATTCGACTTGGGGTATAATTTGTATTATGTACGAATTTAAATCGTAATCTAACTTCGCCACGATATTGTTCATCTATTACACCAACAGAATTAGCTAATACCAATGTTTTCTTAGAAACACTAGATCGCGGGAAAATAGCTGCCCAGTATCCTTCTGGTATTTCAATTGCTATACCTGTTTTATATTCTATAAACGTTGTCTTGGTATCCTTATCTTCAATAAATTCTGGATCACTGACAGCCACTAAATCATAACCAGTATCTGTCTGAAATTTCTTAAAAGGCAGTTTTGCATCTTTATCTAGTTTCTTAACTTTCAACGTAGGCATTTATATTAATCCTTAAATCCTTTTGACTTTTCTATTGCCCAATTTATACCAGTAGTCCCACCCCATCCAAGCCAAGCTACAATAGCAGCACTTTTCCAAGGTTCGCTCTTATATTCCTCCTTCTTTCTAGCTTTTTCATAATTCTTACGATGTCTATTGAATTGAGCCATTCTTTTAACGATATCCTTAGACACAGATTTCCCACTTGCCAACTGTCTAGCCCTACGCCATCCAACTGAAGTCATCCCCTTAACATCATCGCCATGTTCTTTACGCCAATCTAAAACTTTTTGTGCGTTGTTCTTAGCAGATTCTGGAGGTTGGTACTTTTCTGCTAAAATATTAACTAAATCTTTACTTTTCATAATTTATACCATATAAGTTGGAACAGAATTTGGTGCTATATCGTTATGATTGTCTTTTTCTTTTGGTAAATTTTGACAACTAATTATATTACTTAATAGCAAAAATATTAGGAGCATCATTGCTATTGTTTTTAGCTGCTTCACGGCCTTCTCCCATTCTATTTTTTGTAAATCGATGCCATTTTCGCTCTAATCGGACCCAATAGTGACAATCGGATTCAATGGATTGACGACTGCTAGCATTTCTAGTAAATACTTTAGACCCATGATAACGCTTAAATACCCACATCCCAGCTAAACCAAGTGCAATACCAAGTGCTAAGAAAAACCCGTTCATAATTAAAACCTTTCAAAATTCCAAATTGTAAAATTGTGTTGATTATCTTTATTTTTAGCAAACGTTTTATAGCTTATGGGGTTCCATTCGTGCCATTGAACTTTTGGGAATTTAACCAAATTTTGACCACAAACTACTGTGTCCACAAATGTTAGAATCATTTTATCAGCTTTGGGTAAAAATTTTTTATATGCTGAGTATCCTCCAATAATATATACTTCCCCTTGTGGTTTACATTTATATAAATCTAAACTTTCTTGATAATTTTTAGCCCAAATAACACCAGTATTCTTTAAGTGTTCGCCATTTTGAGTAACAACTATATTTTGTCGCATGGGTAATCTAGGAAGATTTATTGATTCATATGTTTTTCTTCCCATAATAACTGTATGACCAGCAGTTAAACTGAAAAAATTTTGCATATCATCTTTTAATTTCCAAGGAATTTGACCATCCTTACCAATAATATGATTTGAAGACAACGCTGCTATAATATTAATCATTTTGCTTTCTCATAGCGTGTCTGATAAGTTGGACTACAACTCTGGCGTCAGCCAATGCAGTGTGAGATACTTCACCTTTAATTTTAGCTCGCTTCATACACTCTTGTAAATTTGGCACTTGTTCGTCGTTAGTTTCAAGATACATAGAACCGGGATCAATTACTCTCCTGTGTGCTGGGAAATCTGGATATACATTACGTATAAATGGCAAGTCAAAACTTTGTACGTTCTTGCCAGCAATAGTTATTGCTTCAGGCAAATGTCCATCGAACAACGTTTTCAATTGTTCAATCATCGTCTCACGTATATTATCCGGACGAACTATGCAACTAAATGGCCCTTTTGATACAGATTCTTCTATGTGAGAACAGGTTAAAATTCGCCTTATAAGCTGGATATTCATATCTATTGCGTATAAGTCACCCCTAATTTCCTTATGCATAACTAATCCGTAGACATAAGGTAAGTCTTCAATGTCTATGTTTTTATTTGTATCCTCTAAAACAAAAGCATACGACAGTATTTGATGGTTTTGAATATCAAGACCTGTTGTTTCTATGTCAATACTTAAGTATTTCATGTTTGTTATCCTTATGTGTAAATATCCATTCGCATCCGTAATAAACGGTCAATTTCAGCAGCGATCAACGCACCAGCCTTTGTTAGATTATGAACTGGATCCGCGGATGGCTTCCAGTACGCATCTTCCCAAGGCCAATCATCCGGCGGTTCCTGCGAGTTCGGATGACTATACGGCCCACCATTGCCCACCTCGGCATAGCAACATGCCGCACGAACCATTTCGTAATTTCCGTGTTCGTCGTCATGTGCATCGCTGTAATGTTCATCAATACGTTGCCTGATTCGCTCAGCAGCGATTAGGAAAACCCCATTTGGTTCGTCATAACCAAGATCAATGAGTCGGTTAAGCTCACGATGCATATGGTCCGCTTTCTTTTCCTCCTCAACAGCCTTCATCCCCTCGATGTATGATTCAATTGCTTTTTGATTGCGTTCTTTGTCATTCATGTTCAGTCTCAATGTAGTGCCTGTTCTGCGATTGTTATCAGACCGTTTAGGTCAGTGAGCTTGTAGAGCGTGTCCATTAGTCTTGCTCCATGATTACGGCTTGCCTTCTCATAGCGTGTCTGATGAGTCGAATCACAACTTCGGCGTCAGCCAATGCAGTGTGGGATACCTCTGTTTTGAATGATCTTGGTTTAGTTTCTATAGACATTATTTATTTCTCTCAATAAATATCTATTTATCCAAATGGTATATACGACTTATGATTGTACAAATCATTATGATAATAACAACCTAAGTCATATAACAACCCATCTTTATCCTGTTCTGTTATATAACTCACGTCATTGTTTGAATATTTAATTTCGATACTTTTGTTTGCAATCTTATGCCCCATCTCATAATTAGTTGGTTTTATAGTAAAATCGTCATATTCCATCTTCATATCTCCACAAAATTCACAAAAATATCGTTCTTTTTTCTCACACAATTCTTCATATTTTAAAAAATATGTTGGTTTTATAGCACGAGATTTATCATATTGCTCAATTAGTCTTATATATTCTTTGTTATAATCGCGAATTGTTGGTTTGTTTGCAACGTCTTGTTTGCAAATAGAGTTAAAATGATATAGAGGATCTCTAAAAACAAAAATTATTATATCAATTAGCCTGTTATGAATCAATTCATTACTATATTTACAGTTATTTAATTGTAAAGTTTCTTTAAGTCCACCAATTTTAAACTTTTTACTATGTTTTACAAGTTTGTTAATCGTGGGGATAATACTGCTATAAACAGGAGGAATACTTCCTGTTAATTTATCAAACCTTAAATGACATAAAGATGAATCTAACGATCTTAAAGGTTCTGATATACAAAATCCATTTTCAAATGAATTAAAAATATTACAAACTATTGAAGTACCACTGTTTGGAAGTCCTAAAATGCCAAATGTTTTATTGATATGGTTGGTAATTCTCATTTATCTATACCTTTCTACTATAGCTTTACCCCATTGATCGGCCATAGCTTTTGCTATTCCTGGATATGTCCTAGATCTAATCTTGCTTCTATCTGAACTTGGTGGCAATCTATGAATACGATGCTGTCTATCGTTAGTAATATTTGTAGGAGTTAATTTAGGTAAACCACGTAGCCATAAACATGTAGACTTAGTTTCTCCATGTCCAAATTGCCATGGGTGTATAATTTGATCGTATTTACTACCAATAATATCTAAAGCATATTTATGTGGTATTGGGTTTTCCATACCTCTTAATGGAATATTGTTAAATTCTAAAAGGTACTTAAATTTTAACGCAGATTGCTCCATTTCTGTCCACAAATTTCTTTCATGCAACCATCTAACACCACTATTACATAATCTAGTGCATGGCCAAAATGCTATCATACAATGCCATTCTTGTTTATTATTTAATACGTTGAAAATATCATCTTGTATGTGATAATCACTATTATCCGAAGCTGGTATTATATCGCATGACCAAGCATCAAATCCTATTTTACGAAAAGCACGACGACACTCTCCACTCTCTTCACATGCTAGTAAAACTTTAATATTATTAACATTCATATCATAACAATCTTTTAATTTCTATTTTTTATAAAATCAATCAAAAGTATATATACTCGAAAAATTCTAATAATAAATTCTATAGACCAATATGTACAATATATTAACAATGTTATTATTGGTAATATAACTATTATTCCTAAAGATAACATTATAACCCATTTGGGTATAAAAATATACATTATTCAAATCCTCGATCAGCCCTGTAGTCTTCTGGATTCTTATAAACTGTCATACTTATTAATTTAGCACGTTCTAAATATTTAAATTTTCCTTTAAAATCATCTAGTAATTCTTCCAAATTGTTATGCTCCAAATATTTACGTGTATTATCGTCATAAACAATCTTAATAGAAAATATAGTATAATTATCAGTAGAAATTCTATTCATCTCAATTACAATTTTGATTTATATTAACAACACTTGGACCATCCGCAACTATTGCACGACAAACAACCTTCTTTTCTTACCAATTGCTCACCACACTCTGGGCAATCTTCAGTACTAATCGTTCCGTCTGGAATATATCGTTTCAAAGTACGAGCCAAAACTTTTGAGAACGATTGTAAATCTCCCTTTGTCTTTTCCAATTGTTCCACTATAAAACTGATAGGTACTCCATGACGCAAAGATGTAGAAATCATTCGTGTTAATGCATCAACTGCATCGTCACTATGACCATTTGTTAGTTTGCAACTATAATCACGTTCGTCATTTGTAAGAACATAATGACCACGCGATTTTTTTACTAATTCGCCAACTTTAATAGCCTTGGGAATAACTGTATCACCTTCGCCGTCGTCATTCTTGCCAGTGAACACTTCATATGGCAATCCGTCAAACTTTCCAACAACAACATAATATCTATCACCTTTGTTGGTACAATGGTAAACATCGCACGGTAGTTTTTTAGGTCGTTTCGGTGCGGCTGTTTCAATAATAGTAGTTTTCTTTGGGTTTTCAACCAATACACCAGATCTACAGCCATCTCTATAAACAGTAATTCCCTTGCATCCACTCGCAAAAGCTTCAAGATAAATCTTGTTGACTGTTTCTTCTGTTGCATCATTTGGCAGGTTAATTGTTGATGATATACCGTGGCAAACATGTCGCTGTGCAGCCGCTTGCATTTTAACCCTGTTAATCCAGTTAATATCTGGCGAGCACGATCCAAACCAAGGGCTTTTGGTTTCGTCTGTTTCTCCTGTTACATCCATCCATTTTAGAACAGACGGATGATAAACCGTAAATTCTTGCCATTTGTCACCAACATCATCTATAAAATCTACTCTGCTATTGACATCATCATGTATTTTCTTACGTCTTGTATAAGACAAACGAAAAACAGGTTCAATACCTGAGCTTGTTTGTGTTAAAATAGATACGGATCCTGTTGGTGCGGTTGTAGTTAGTGCAATGTTTCTGCGACCACTTTTTGCCATTCTATCGTATAGATCTGGCTCTTCTTCTTTTATTCTAAGAATAAACGGACAATCTTTTTCTAAATTGTGATCAAAACATTTAAACGAACCTATTTCTTCTGCCATCTCGACTGAAGATTCGTAACAACCAAGCTTAAGTGTTCGATAAATTTGCTCGACCATATCAATACTTTTATCAGACCCATATTGGATATTTAGAGCGGCCAAAGCGTCTCCAATCGCAGTTACCCCAGTGCCTGTTCTGCGACCTTCGTCGTTTAACCTCTTAATTTTCGTCCACATGTTTAATTCATACTGTTTCATCTCGTGTGGTTCTGGATCTGATTCAATCTTTTCAATAATACGAGAAATTTTTTCAGATTCAAGATCTACCATATCGTCCATCAGACGTTGAGCAATCTTTGCATATTGTCTGAATTTATCAAAATCAAATGTAGAATTTGGTGTAAATGGATCATTGACAAATGACAAAACATTTAATACCAGTAATCTACAACTATCTAATTCACTTAGATTAATTTCAGAACAATTTGAAACATCCAAACCACCAGACCAATAACTATTGCTTTTATTATCTACTGTTATATCAAATACTTCTTCAGATGAAATAAACTCTGTTTTTAATATCTTAGAATTAGATAAGTATGGACTATCGATACCAAGTGCATCTTCTACAGCTATTTTTTTACCATTAGAAAATATTTTATGTTGTTTTGTTCCAGCAAATGTTCCATGTGTAGTGTAAAACTTATATACATCTTGTATACCACTAGACCACTTATTTATAACAGTTGTCCAACCTTCTTTAGAAAGGATGGAATCTCCTATTTCTAAATCGCCAATAGTCTTTATACCATCTGGAGTTAATACCTCGGCCCATGCTGGTTGACAAGGGTTAACACCTTTACTCTGATATTCTGGATAATAATCTGCTGGGGTGTTTTTGGTAACGTTATCCCACATTAACAACCCTGGCTCTGCACGTGTCCACGCCGAATGTACAATTGTTTGCCAAACCTTTTGTGCAGATACCATTCGTGAAACGACTGGATTTTTAGCGTCAATTGGCCATCGTTGTTCGTATTCTTCATCATTTCTTACAGCATCAATAAATTCTTTACTAAGACGAACAGAAATATTAGCACCAGTCACTTTTGTGTCGTTATTTTTAATTGTTGCAAAGTCTTCAATTTCTGGATGATGTACCGATAACGTTAGCATCAAAGCACCACGACGGTTAGCTTGACCAACTTCTCGCGTACTATTAGAATATCTATCCATAAATGGAATTATTCCAGTAGACGTACGTGCTGCGTTTTTCGTTGGCGTTCCATTAGGACGTAGGTTGGATATATCGATACCACATCCGCCACGACGTTTGCTGATATTAACTAATTGTTGGTCTGTCAAAATAATTGAGTTATACGAATCCAATGGTGCTTCTAATAAATAACAATTAGACAAGCTGATAAACTGAAAGTCATTACCAATACCATACATCGCACTACCTTGCGGAATAATATATTTAAATTTATCAAACAGTTTGTATATATCATCTTCATTCAAAGGTTGTTTAAACTTGTTTTTTTCGATACGTGCAAATTCCTTGGCCAAACGTCTGTGCATTTGGTCAGGAGAATTTTCTAATAAATTGCCATCGTTATCTTGCAACGCATATTTACCAAGCCAAACAGAAGCGGCTAATTCATCACCATTAAAATATTCTGTACTTTTTTTTAATGCTTCATCATACGTGTACATTAATGTATTATCTCCATATATTTAACCAACGATGGCAGGATTCGAACCTGCAACCTCTTGGTTCAAAGCCAAGTGATCTGCCAGTTGATCTACATCGTTAAAACTACTTAATTTTAAGCTTATCAGTTCCAATAAAACAATCTGGAGCAACTAAACCGCTGTAATTTCGCCAATCAATACGTTTTCCGTTATTATACAATTGTAGTAACGATTCTATATTTAAATCTTCGCCACCTTGAACCCTATTTTGATATAAATCCTGCGTTCTGTTGATGTCTACACAAGCACCAAGGGGAGGTTCGTTCATGAATAATAGATATGGACGATTTCTATAATTTTCAATGACATAAGACACTCCAATAGCCTCTAAATCATTTGGTATTCTTATTCTATTCTTAAACTTATCAATAATTTCAGTAACAAGATCTTTTCTATATACACTTTGAGATAGTTCAAACGGATAGCCAAAATGACGTGGTTTATTAAGCCAATTCATCTTAACAATCCTAGGGTTTAATGATACATTCCAACTATCGTCATAATCAGTTATTGAAGTACCTAGCCTTAAGCTAAATCCAACAGCATCGTTTTCAGCGTTAAGAATGTTTATACAATATGTGCCAAAACTATTGAACCATACAAAATCATCAACAGCAAACCATATAAGATCATTTGCCAATCCTACAACTGAATTAAGTGCATTGGAAAAACTACCATAATCTTCTTCATATACAAAGTTAACATCTGTAAAGTCTAATTCCAAACAACTTTGATACTCGTCTGTTTTAGTGCATATTACATATATCTGATCATGTTGGATCGTTGTATAATATAATAAAGATTCCAAATATGCTGTTAATTGCATTGGACGATCTTTTGAAAATACAATTAACGTTACGTCTAACGATTGATTACTTTGCATCCTATAAATCTCAAGTATTGAACAGTTATGTCGATTATACTATCGTCAAAATCTGAAATTAGATCAGTATTAATAATTGGAATAAATCCATTCTGCAAAAAATCTATCGCTGTTGGCAGAATATCGGTAGACATATTAAATCCTGATAAAAAAACGCTTTCGGTCTTGATAGACCGCAGCGTGGGTAAGAGTTGTGGAATTGATTGTATAGCACTCATTTGGTTCTTGTTAAATTTGGCTATTATATTTTTAGTTCTGTCTTGAAACCATGTTATAGGCAAACTATTCGTTGTGTGTTTTAATCTATGTGGTGGTAGAAACTTTAGTTCATTATCATATTTTGAATGTAAGTCATTTATAATAATGACATTTGTGTGCTTTTTTGTTTCTACAAAAATATTACCAAGAATTTTATTGCTGTTAATTGCATAAAAGCAAGCTTTCTTGTTTATAGATTCTAATATAGGATTAAATACAATTAAACAACTATTCATTCACGTTTATGGTGTTTTATAAGCCTTTTGACATCATCATCCTGCTCTTTCTCTAACTCATCTTTTAGTTTAGTCCAAAGATCAGGGAATTTGTATCTAAATTCATCAATACCACGTTCGGTTTGAACTCTAGCCTTTTTATCTTTATACCATTTAAACCAAGTAACTGCTAGTATAGCTGTTAAAGCAACAATCAATCCAGCAACAGCTATTCCAATAGGCATCATTGCTTTTGATATACCAGCCGATATACCCATTAATATAACACCACCAATAGCAACGCCACCACCAAGCTGCAAACCCCATCTAGTACCAATAAAACCAACAGCCAAACCAATGCCAACAATTGTTGCAATACCACCAACAATAGTTAAATACCCCAAGCTTTTTTCAGAAGGAGTAGGTGGAGATGGTGAATTAGAAGATGGTAAATCGATTAACACCGATCCATCTTGTTCTTCAAATTTTATCTTGGTTGGTTCTTGTGGATTTTCTGGTTGAATACCTTCTATTCTGACATAGCTTTCTTCAACCAATGGTTTCCCATCTTGATCACGAGCTATTTCACCTTTTTCATCAATAACCGGTTTGGTACTTCTTTTTTCAACAGCCATCGAACCGCCGGTAGTCTTAATATCTTCAAGACAACCCAGCGTCGTTAAAAATATAAGTAATAATATCAGCAGTTTGGTTATATATAAACACGATTTCATTTTGCTTCTCTTTATTACATGTCTTTAATATGTCGTTAAGTTCCAAGTTACTTTCAAATTCATTAATCTTTAAAAATGATAACGATGCAGCGGCAAATTTCATAGTGTTGGATTTTGACAATCCTTCAAAATAATCATAAATATATTCGTGGCTTTTTGGTATTTTGTCAAAACTATCCTGTCTGTGTTCTTGCTTTAGTTGGTCTTTTATTTTGGTTATTGAAGATTTGATACTATCAATTATTTCTTGTTCGTCATTTTTGAGATAGTTGGTCAAAAATCCGAAACATTTCAATATATTATTCGATATATACCAATAATAACTATTTACATCCACAACTAACTATACAATTTTAGACAGAAGAGATTTCCAAATATTGAGTTCACATGCTGCATATTTTTTAGCAGCTTCAAAATTATGTTTTATACTTTTTATTCTATCATTATAAAAATCCTTTGGTTTAATATTAAATACTTCATCTATATCATCGTTATTAATCATAATAATACCATTAGTATCAAAATGATCTGAAATATCAGGATCACCATAATATATAGGTATGCAGCCGGTTAAGAAACAATCTATAATTTTCTCTGTAAAGTAACCAGGAATTGATGCGTTTTCTATAGCAAACGAACAGTAATAATCTTTCATACCATATATTTTTTCATTTAGAGGATTGTATCCATATCCAAAAGTGTCAATTTTGTCATGATATTTATTTATAATTCTATGTCTTAAATTATGACCTATTGTAAAATTTTTCTTAGAAGCTATGATTGAAAAGTCTTTTGATTTATTGTATATTTTCCATCTTGTTGGACAAATCCATGTTCCGCCGAATGGCACTATAACAGCATTTGGAAGTTTTCCAACTTCCTTATCGTGAGTTATAATATAATCATAATTATTATAATTATTATTTATAAAATCATACCAATTTGGATTAATTGATCTTGGTTCAACAAGCCAAGCAATTTTTATATGACTTATTTGCGATGCAAAATTAACCATAGGAAGACATTGATCTGTAAATACTACAATATTACATTCTGCTGGTGTATATCTGTTCCATTCAAAAGGAATGTCATTATAATATTTACTTGATGTTTTGTCATTAAAAAATGCTGTGTCGTACAATCCAATTTTAGGTTTCATGTTTAAACCCTTTTAATGGTAAAACCCGCCAGAACTTTTAAATTCAGGCGGGTTCCGGTTGTGATCGTTATAAGAAAGTGGGGGTTGACACGAAAACACACGATCTATCCGGAGTTAGACTTCTCGTAAAGTAACTGGAGAAATTCCTAAAACCTTCCGGCGGCTGATGTGTTTTAAGTCGTAAGCCAAGTCTTCAGCTTCTGGTTTTGTCCAAGTAAAAGATGCATAGTTCTTTCCGTCTCGTCTGTATGAAACTTTATAAGCGTTATAGCTCTTTGTTCTAGGCGAAACTCTACGTCCTACTGTAAGATCCATTTGGTTGCTCCTTAAAAGGGGATATCTTCGTCATTCAACATAGATTCATTGTTATTACTAGTATCTTCTGTTTCCGAGTCTGTATTGTAATCTTCTCTATCTTTATTATTAGAAGAACGTGGTATAGTAGTAAACCCAAGTTTAATCACATTGATATTTATTGATTCTTTATAGTTTCTCAATTCTCCCTCAATCAATACACCAGTTCCTTTCTTACAAAATTCATCAACCGTTCTTGCAATTCTTCCAAATGCAATACAATCAACAAAAGCTGTATCTTTAGCAAATTCTCCATCACTTTTCTTAAAAAACCTATTTACAGCTAATCTAAAAATTGCCATTGATCCACTGTTTGGTACTTCAAGAATCTTGGGATCTTTTGTTAAATTTCCAGCTAAATATACTTTATTAAGATTCGCCATTTAAAAAATCTCCATCATTTCTTTCTTTTCTGTTGTTAAGTTCTGCCATAATAGGATCGGGGTTAATTACAAGTTTATCTATCTTAAAACCATCTGGAAAAACGTCTGCAATATTCAACCGTATATCATCCATTATATCGTCTGGATTGACATCAGAATCAACCAAATAGTTGTTTATTATCTCATTAATTTTAGATCCAATAATCTCTATTTGACTATTGTTTAATTGTTTTCCAAAATCTGGATTAATACACTTGTATGCTAAGTGTACCATTTCTTTATCATCAGAATTAAAGATAACGCCGTTTGTACCAATTGCAGAATCCTGTATTGACATTAACGCATTTAGTGCAGATGAATAATAATCAACTTGAGTGTTAATTTCTTCTAAATACTTACATAGTATGTCTATACATGCCATAACCTCCCTTTGTAAAGAAGCATATACATGGATAGGTATCAACTGTTTAATAAATTTGTCAGTATCTTCTATATCTACCGTCTGTATATATGGATATATTAATTGGTTGGTTTTTTTCATA
Organism: Promethearchaeota archaeon; assembly: GCA_008080735.1. GTDB lineage: Archaea > Asgardarchaeota > Lokiarchaeia > Sigyniarchaeales > SOKP01 > TEKIR-8. The sequence goes on along the minus strand of SHMW01000005.1, from coordinate 27,796 downwards.
TCCAATATAACAACAGACATTCGGTCGCTATTGCCTTGTTTGGAATATTTTGAGTTTATTTCCAATGACACAGGCATAACTAAAGATTTTTTATTATTATCTGACAAACCTTCGACGTAAAAGGGTTTATACAATATGCTTTTTAATTTATCAAACTCTTCGTTCATTTTATTATTTTTCTTATTAATCTCTTTATTTTGTCGGATTTAGATATATAACTAATGTATGTTAAAGATAATTCAACCTCTTCACTTATTTTAGTCAATGTCTTGTACTCTTTACCATCGGCTTTTGGCAAATAATGTTCAACTAAAATCTTAAATTCTATATCATTTAATTGTTTTTTAGCTTCTTTTAACAAAAATGATTTAGAATCTTCCCATTCGACAAGACCAAAGTTTTTGTCTCTAACGCTTGGATTGAATTGGTTTATATCTTGATTCACGACATCTCTAGGCTTAATTTGGTTGGCTTCAAATAGTTTCCCATCTTTGACAAGAGCATCTGCTTGATTTACCTTCTTGTTATACTTGTCAATAATGCTTCGTTTGCGTTCCATAGTCTTTCTAATATTGTCTATCGTTCTATAGATACATATTCTTTTAGCATATTTAACAAAATTTTCACTTTTTTCTTTATCAAAAGTCTGTGCTGCATTCACTACATAACTCATAACATCATCAATTTTAACATGATCGCGAATTTTATTAAACTTATTGTCAGACAATATTTCTGACTTAATATTATTAAAATTATCTAGTATCAATTTCTGTTGTTTATCATCTAATAATACTGGCATTTTCTTTCCTGTTCGATTTAGTGTTAAACCATACCATCTTTATTGGAAAACAAAGATCCTTATCTCGAAGAAACTTTTCTTTATAAACCTCATTCTTAACTACGGATAACAATGTATGATCTATATGTTTGTCAATATGACTATTAAACTGTTGTAATATAATAGTGTCAAAACTTGGCCTTTTCTGTAAATAGCCACACCATATTACTCTCTTGTGTCTTATACCATCTTGATAATCTACAATTTTCATGATTATACACCTAAAAAAAAAAAAGAGGTGGCCCAATTGGACCACCTCGTATAAAATGAATAAAATATATAAAAACGCTGTCTAAAGATAAACGCCACCTTATTTTTAAGGTGGTACGTTTATCTTTTTTTTTGTCAAAATTTTAGAATTACGTTAGATCGCTGTAATCTCTACCGGTTACACCACTACCTTGTGCATACGCTAGCTCTGGAGTGCCAGAAGCTTCGTCGTCGGTAGTCCAAGTGGTAGAACGAGCAATTGCACCATCGCCCCATTCTGGGGTTCCATCCGCATTATATCCAGATGGATCGCTTTTTGTGTTATCTGTCTTGTGCCAATTAACATCTGGCCTTGGAACAGCTTGGCCAACATTAACATCTTCGATAGACAGATAGTTAGAATTTTTAGCACTTAGAACATTTATAGTTGTAGTACCACTAGCAGCATTAGAGTAATCTAACTGTGGACTACCAAGTCCAACATCGAAACTATTTACCATGCTGGTTAGTGTGTCAGTACCTGTAGTAGCCATAATAATCTCCAGAATTTAAACTTTCTAATAGTTTATACAAAAAATCTGGAAATTATCAATATAAATTTCATATCTACTAATAAGTTTTCTTATCAAAACTGATAAAACCGGGCGGTTTATTATCAATTTTATGGTTAAAAAGACATAACTAACTGCTGAGCTATTTAAAATAAATCAAATATCTGTGTGGCTAAATAACCAACGATTGTCATTAAAAGGCCAGTAACACTTGTGACAATGAGTGTACCCCACTTGCTAATAGATTGTGTCAGATTTTTCTGTTTGTTTTCGATTATAGTCATACGGGTATTAATACCAGTATTTGAATCGCTGCCATTTTTCCAGTTATCAAAATCTGCCACTTTACTTTTGAATTCGTCAGATTCTTCTTTTAAATTCTTAATATGCTGGGTAAATTCGCTATATGTACAAGCTATGGTTGAATTAAGTTGAGAAATTTCTTTTTTAATATCAGAGATTTCTCCATTGATTTTATCAGAAAATCTATCCATTCTATTAGACAAATTATCCTGATTATCTTTAATATAATTCAAAATTGTACGTAAACTATCATCGCCCGGCATGACTCAACCCCATTAATTTTTATTGTTATTTATAAGTTTTGTAGAGTAGTTCCAATTAACACCTATTATATCTACACCACATTTCATTAATACGTTCATTTCATCGACAATATTATCAGTGTTACGCAAAACCACTTTAACCTTAGAATTAATTTTATCCTTCATCTTCATTACATTTAGAACTATATCAGAAGAAGATATATCATAATCCATATTATAGCCAGATCCAAAGGAAATAATAGGTATGTCGTGTGTCGATATAATCCTAAGCACTCTATTGCGTGTTTTGACATCAAGTGGTATATATAAATCTAATATATATTTAAAAGATATGCCAACTTTTTCGCATGTCTTTACAATATCTGTCAAATCTTCATCTATAGCTCTGAAATCTTTAGCAAAGATATGATGATACGGTGCTATTATTTCAACTTCTTTAAGATTATTTTCTTTAGCATCTATAATAGAGTATATTCTAGACTTTGAAGATTCACAACCCAGTGGATAATTAATAATTGGTGTTAGATTGGGTTTTGTTCCCAAAATAGGGATTGATAATAACGATTTCTTAAATCTATGAATATAGCCAGGAACAGTTACAATACTACGAAAGTTATGTTCGTTTGATATAGCAACAATATCTTCTGGCTTTTTAACAAAGTCAAGAACATGGATATCGCAAACTTTTGAAATACTACTGTGAATTTTGTTCATATCTCGCTTAGACTTATATTACTCAAACCATCGTACAATCAATTTGTCTATTTCTCTCTCGCCAGATTTAATAATAAAATTTCTTACTTCCGCTTGTGTGGTCTTTACACCAAGCCTTCTTAATTGATTATACAAATTTTCTATCAAATTATTTGGTTTTGTGTCAATAGGTTTTTCTACACATCCAATATGGCAAATTTCAGAATTATTAAAAAATTCATCATTAATTAATATATCACCATCATATATTCTACTAACAGTTTTGAATAATATTTTTTCACCATTACGAATTTTTCTATTACATTTGTTACATTTCATCTACTGTCACTTAATACTCACTTATTATTGACTTACTATAGACAAAAGACCAAACATTTATTATGTTTGGTCTAAAACCTACGAGTGTTACAACGTGTAAACGTTGTTAACACGAGTAAAACCTTTCACTTATTATTAACTTACTTTTTACTTATATCGTACAAACGATTTTACCCCTTAAGTACTTTTTCTGATTTTCTTAAAAAAAGTTTACTTAAATATTTTTGTTTCACTAGACAAAATCATATAAATACTGCTATTATACGTATTTATAAATATATTAATTATTTCCTTGATTTCCAATAGTATAAAATTTTTACATTCGTAATTGGCATTACGCACTTGTTGGCGTGCCTCTGTTAACCATTTGGTCAATGGTTCGATGCGGCAACTGCTCCATGAAGCTTGTGATGTCGGCCATGAAGTCGTGAGTGAACTCAGCCCCATTGAACGGCATGAACCACCACCACAAACTCGCTCTTGTGGCAGCCAGAGCACGTTCTCTGCATGACTTCGCCTACGTTCATAATCCAGCCTCCCAGCACGGGCAATCCACGTCCTGGTCACCGCTAATGCATCTATCAGCGTCGAGGTCCTCCCAGCTCAATTGATTGTCTACCCATTGGGGTACGGGACAGTCGCAATTCGCATTATCCTCATGGGCGACGCCTCTCCAGTGTCGGCAGTTCATACAGCACCGACGACGATCCAGTGGATAATCGCTCAGGTCTAATCGTTCGTCTGGTCGGATGGTCATATTGTTCTCCATCTGTTAACCGTTAACCGAGGTTCGTGTCTGTTCTGGCTTGCCAAGAATGGCTTTAGACGCGATTGTGATGCGTCCAGAACGGAATTGAACGCTTTGTCCATTTAGCTGGCACACCGTTTTTATCAGACATCTTCTCTTTTAAATAATATTGTCTGTACGACAAAACTGTATCAGATAACTTATATTGATCTGGCATAGCTAAATAAAACTTAGTTAGTCTACCTTGTGGGTCAAATCTGTTAATATATTGATAGACCCAATCTAAATACCTGTATGTAAAATTTTCTTTACCATATCTATAGTTGTATTCTTGACACAGTAACTCGAAATAATTTAACGTATATTGAAAGTTCTCACGGCATGTTCTAGCCCAGACACATGAGCCATGATTCTTATTTTTAACAGGTTTATAGTTGTTTCCCGTCTTGTTTAGAGGCGTTATTTCTTCTGGACAAATGCTACATATAGATGTAATCAAGATCTGAAACGCTTCTGTAGGCATTTTACATACATGCCAATTGTTATGATACGCTACAGACTTTTCAATATCATGATCCAGCACAAAAATATTCATATTTTATATGTATTTTTAATATAAACCAGTTCTTTTAACGAATTAGATATCATATTTTCATATTCAGGAAGTTCTTGTAAAAATTTTGCTTCATCAATATCATACTTTCTTATAACAATATTATAATTCTTTATGATTTCTTCAAGTCTTTTATCTAGTTTATAAAAAATTTCTTGATCATATTTATCTTTGTTTTTTAACAAACGTTCGTGTATTATTTTTGCACGATGTAGAGTTCTTATTAGGTTATCTATTATTTTCATTTTATATTCCGTGTTATTGGCACCAATTGTCCTGGGTTATATTGTGTTAAAATTATTTTTATATATGGATATCTCTTTCTAATTTTGGATATGACAGATCTATAATGTTTATTTTGCGATGGAATATAATTATACACCATTTTATTAGCTATATTAATATATTTATCTAAAATTTTGGCTGTTGTATAGTGATAAATTTGACCATTACGAATAATGCTGCGACACTTCACTTTGACACACAATCTTTTATAATTGTCGTCTAGTTCATATCTATTAATTTCATATTTTGATAAAACTGTTTTAATTGCAGAGACTTTTGTCAATAAATCGTTTCTATTGTCAAACACACAATCTTTAAACCTTAATTTATAATCACATGGCACAACACCAAATTGGCTAAGATTATTATAGTTTGAGACTGCTGCCCATATGGATTCTGCTTTACCAAGGTATGATCTCGATATAAAACCAATATATTTAATTTTGTTTCTATATTTTATTTTCTCAATATACAGCATGTTATACAATCCTTACTTCTGGTCGTAATTGGCCGTGTCTATATATTTCCAACCGTATCTTAACATAAGGATATCTCTTTCTTATTCTAGCTATTGTAGATCTGTAATGTTCGTATTTTGGTGATTTATAAGTTGTAATTACCATATTGTTATGACCCAAATTTCTGTTTAACACCTTGACACGTGTGCTATATAACACTTTATCATTAGAACCAGAATAATGCCTTATTATGTGACAATGCACATTAATAGTTAGCCTTCTATAATTATGATTTAATCCAGAAGAGACAATTGAATTATTTGATAAGTATTTTTTCATTGTGTTAACATTTGTTAACAAATCGTTTTTATTGTCAAATACACAGTCTTTAAGCTTTAATGTAGAATTAAGTGGCAACAAAAAATTTCGTATCCTGCCTGACACAGTATGTCGCCCTAGTCGGTGCAAATTATCTAAACAACGGTTTGGAACCGACCCAATCAAATATTCTAAGCCAACTAAATTAGATATAAAACCAATATATTTAATTTTATTTCTGTATTTTACCTTTTCAATATACAACATTTTACAATCTCATTGCTAGTTTAACACCTTGGTTTGTTAACATTCTTCCTTTACTAGTACGACTAATAAGTCCTATTCTAACTAAATATGGCTCAACTGATTCTTCTAGTGTAGTTTTATCATCTCCGCAAGATGACGCTATCGCGTTAATACCAGCGGGTCCGCCAGCAAATACATTCCATATTTTTTCAATGTACCTCTTGTCGATTTTAGTCAAACCATCTTTATCAACACCTTCTAAATCCAACGCTTTGTTAACAATATTTTTATCAACATAGTTGTTATTATTAAGCTGTGCGTAATCGCGAATACGTCTAAGCAATCTATTAACTATTCTGGGCGTTCCTCTAGATCTTTTTGCTATATCATTTACAACAGATTCATCGTAATTCAAATTAAGCTTGATCATGTTAGCTTTTACAATGTGTGACAATTCTTCTACTATATAAAACTGCATAGTATGTTGTATTCCAAACCTGTCGCGAAATGGTCCTGACATTTTACCGGGAGAAGTTGTAGCACCTATTAAACAAAAATTACTAACAGGGATGTTAACAATTGAATTGTTATTAATTTTTACACTTATTGCAAAATCTTCCATAGCAGTGTATAGAGTTTCTTCAACACGTATATTCAGACCATGACATTCATCTAAAAATAAGACACCACAGTCTTCAACTTGTTTCAATATACCGATCACATCTGCTGTACTTCTAATGCTTGGTGCAGCCACTTCTCTATAGTTTGTACCACATTCTTTAGATATAACTTTAGCTAAAGAACTTTTGCCAAGTCCAGGTGGACCTGTAAGTAAAATGTGGTCAAGAGCATCACCACGTTCTCTTGAAGCTTTTATAGCTATCTTTAGCTTATCAACTAATTCAGATTGACCTATGTAATCATTAAAAGATTGTGGTCTAAGTATATTTTGACTAATATCTTCTGTAGTTGCATTTGTTAGGTCAATATCCATAAATTTTACTCAATTGGGATAGAATGTATATACACGCTTTCTATTTCTGTCACTCCATCATCCTCATTTATATCTTTGTTGCAATATTCTTTAAAGTTAAGAAGTTCTTTGTATGCTTCCCGTCTTGTCGGAAGAATATCGTGAATATACCATCGCCCCATTTGGTCGGAGATAATGTTCTCTCTGTACCTTACAACCACCAAATGCACCATGGAACATTGTCTCGGATCAAATTCCACTGTAGAATGGTATAATTCTAAATTTTCAATTGGTTCTGTATAAGCAAAATGTGGATGAAACATTGTAATATCAGGCATTTGAACATCTTCGTCAGCTTCTATTATGTTTTCATCAAGCTCATTTTGAAACGACGCTGTTAATTCAGACAACTTTTGCTCTTCGTATTCTATATAAACATCGTACATATTCTAACACCTTAAACCATAACTGGTATTTTAATTGTTTCTAATGGATAATAATCTTCAATAATAAAATCTTCCATATTATATGAATATATGTCTTTTGCTTTATTTAATTTCATTATCGGAGAATCTGGACAATTTTTTGTTTTACATAAATATTCTTTTACCCTTTCTATTTGATTGGTATATATGTGTGCGTCTCCTATAGAATAGATTAGTTCTAAAGGTGTGTAACCAGTTTGTTGCCCAATCATATATAATAATGCTGAATAAAACTGTATATTGGCTGGCGATCCTATTGGAACATCAGCCGATCTTTGTGTTAACATGCCACTTATTGTATCTTCATATATGTATATCTGGAAACTATAATGGCAGCATGGCAACCTTTGAATATCTAAATCTTTCGGATTCCATAAATTAATAAGTATTCTTCTTGACAATGGATTAGATTTGATTTCATCAATTACATATTTTAACTGATCAAATCCATTTGGATCGCGTAGTTTATAATAATCTCCACCAAAATTTCTTAATTGATATCCATATATAGGACCAAAATCGCCAGATTTGTATCCATGCTTTTTTTCAAAAGCATTATCAACCCACGGACGCCAAAACTTACAACCAAAACGTTCCAAGTCATTATTATTAGTGCTTCCAGATATAATCCACAACAGTTCTGCAAAAACTGATTTTGGATACATTTTTCTAGCAGTTAATATAGGAAAACGATCCCGTATATTGAATCTACTTTGAACCCCAAATATAGATAATGTTGGCATACCGGTTCTATTATCTCTATATTGACCATTGTCTAATATGTTTTTCAACATATTGTCATATGGATTCATTATATAATTACTCATATTCAAACTCTACGTTAACTTAACTTAAGTTGATATTTTGGAATGTGATTTCTATTTATTCTCTTGTTTAAATTTCTTTTGGCCAAGATTATACCATCATCATTAATATAAATACGGGTGCCCATTGCCATACGACGTTTTTGTATTAGACTAAAATTACAACCTTTAGATATCATATATCTAATAATAATATTTTGCATAACACGATAATAATGTGGTGGGTAAACATTAGTTATAAAACAGTTGTTTCTATTGTTAAACAACACGCCAAAACATCTGGATTTAATTGTATTATGTGTAGACCAATATGCCACAAATGAACCTGGAGTAGTTGCCAATCGCCATTTAGCAGACCAATAACAATTATTTTCGCGGAAACAGCTATTTCTATCGACTGCATACTGGCCCAATCTTAAGAAATCACTTAGTCTACACCCAATGTTAATATTATCTTGTGCATAAGTAGGTTTGATAGAGTACAAAAGACGTTTTAAATTAAGTAAATTTAATTGATCAGAAAGTCTATTTATTTTCTCTGGCCGCTGATCATTAAATACGTCAAAGTATTCTTTTAACCCTTTGTCATCGCCAAATTCACCAATAGCATTACTTACGATCATATTTTTAAGTTTTTGCGTTATATCATCTGTCATTAATTCGCCAAATTTAATCTCGATATGATCACCACCTATCAACCTATGTATTGATGTGTTCGATTTGTTAAAAGCTTTAACAAAAGTTTGTATATTTCTTGGACTCTCATACTTAACACAAGACTTTATATGGCCATCTATTTGATCAGTTGTTAATAGCATATTTTATTTTCTTTTCAATTGTTTTGGTAAAATTTTCTGAATTAAATAGAACGAATTTATTTTCAAACCTTTTAAGTTGTCTAAAATCATTGTCATAAGAATCTATTACACACCATTTATCTGGTTCGTATTCTTTGACATATTCTTCAATTATATCCGCAATAGAATCAGATCCAAATCCCGCATTACTTTCTCGTAAAAAATCTATCGAGACATCTTTTAAACAAGACTTGATTTGCTTTACAATGTGTTTTCTACTTCTATCAAAAATTCTGTCATAAGAAATTATTGCCAGATTGGTACAATTAGCAATTTTCACAATTCTATTAATAATATTTTTATCAATAGTTTTACCATCGTAACAGCAAACGCCGTGTATTCCTAAAAATACAGTAATCATTTTTCTACTTGATATGTAATATTATTTATGCCGATATATTTAAGTATAGCTCTCATGGATGCCGACAATGGATTTGGACTTTTGCTTATACAATCATTATTAATCTTAGCTATGTAGTTATAAGATTTGCCATCTTCAGACTCATTATAATATAGTGAAATGCCAAACATATGAATAAATTTACCTCCGTGGCCCCATCTTGTTGTTGGACTGAAAACTGGATTTTTTGTTGTATAATTGCTTTTAAAAGATATATTGGCAGTTAAATTCTTAGTATCTAACGTGGCTTTCTTTTTTAATATATTTTTTCCTATTAAACAGTCAATCACATAATCTGGACAATCATCTACTTTTTTGGTTATTGAATTATATTTTTCTTTATCTGTATCTGACATACTCAAATTTTCCTAAGTGGTTTGTGTAATAAATATCTATTATACCGTGGCTTTTTAGTAATTTAACACAATTTAAACATGGTTTTGACATCCTTAACTCGTATTTTGAATTAATTCTTACGTTAACCAAATAACAATTAGTAAATCTTTCGATTCTACGAATATTTAACAACGCCATCATCTCAGAATGGATTGTTCGACCTCTGTAGCCATACTCTACCGTCATAGGGTGGGTTTTTTCATAATTATTCCATCCTATTGATAATAACTTTGTTCTTCTAAATATAAACGAGAAATGTTTATTTTTCCCATTTGGCATATCAACTAAAGACTTGGCAATTTTAACACATCGTTTTTGTATTTTTGTGTTAATTTTATTATAATATGGCATTTTTAAACAATATAGCAGGATTGCCATCTTTATTTCTAAAGAAAATTACAGTCTTTTCATTATGATCTAGCGTTATCTTAGCAAAGTGTGATCCCTTTTTAATTCCCGGCCAAACCTCATCCTTAACAACGCTAACCATATTATATTCCTGTGTCTTAAAATTCTTTTTAGTCATATATGAATATGTAATACTATTAGCTATTTCTCTTTTAGTCAAACCCAAGGCCATGTTAACACGTTTTGCAGCAGCAATATTTGGTATAGTGTTGTTATTATAATTAGTATAAGATTTATTATAATTTTGATGGGTATACAAGCATCCATGGTGGTTATTATAATTTTTATATTTAAATTCGCTATTATCTCGTCTTTTAGATAACCATCTAGGATCGTTATCTTTCTGGAAAAATCCATCTTGGTTTTTAAAAGAACCTGCTGTTCCTATCTTAACCTGCTTCATCAGCTAATTCCTTAACATAAGTAAACTGTTTGCCGTTTATATCTTCTGTTAGATACACACGGTTTGATGATAATTGAACTATTATACTATCTACTTTCTTTACTTTAGACAACTCAAATGCATTTATTATTTTATTAGACATTTGAAATATCTTTTTAAATTCTAAAGAACCAGAATTGACCGTTAGAACTTTGTACAACAAACCTTTGTGCAAATCCACAACATTTAAATTGTAATCATTATGAATAAACATTTTGGAAAATGTTGATATATCTGTGATATCACATTTTGCCGCTGTAGATTGTTTTTTAGAATTTTTATTTGATTTTATTTTTTCGTATTCACGTCTAGACAACCATCTGTTGTCACTTACATCTCTATAAAAATGCCCGTCAGTAGCTTTATAACATCCGGGCATAATATTTTCTGTTTTGTCTAGCTCTTTGCCATTTTGTATGGTTATGTACATTTGTTTAACCCATAAGGCGTAGCTTCTATTTGTCCAGAATATGTTGTTTGACAATATGACCAAGGTTTGTTTCTAAAATCAGAAATCTTTTTGAATCCCATATAAGATAAGCATGATCTTAATCCATCATGAATTCCATTAATAATATCAATAGCACTACCTTTGTGTGGAACCATCATCGAAACACCCTCTACATGACTTGATTCATTTCTAGCAGTCTTGCTGTCAACAGACGCACTTCCTCTATATATTTTATATTTATCATAAACAGGCCAGTTATTTCCGGTGTGAAAATCTCCAGGAGATTCGTCTGTTCCAGATAGCAGGTATCCCAACATTACTGTATCAGCTCCAAACGCTATTGCTTTTGCTACGTCGGCTGGATATCTAACACCTCCGTCTGCCATTATGCACAGTTCACTTTTAGAATCTATCTTGGCTTTATAAGCATTGCTTATTGCTGTCAGTTGTGGAACACCAACAGCGGCCTTCTGTCTTGTTGAACAACTGTGTCCAGATCCAACGCCGCATCTAATACAATCTGCACCAGAATCTATAATATATCTTGATCCGTCATAAGTGCAGACATTTCCGGCAATTACATCAACATTATAGAGATTTTTTATGCTACTTATTGTATCTCCAACGGCTTTATGATGTCCATGTGCCACATCAATCATTAAAACAGATATACCAGCTTTAACCAATAAGTCTATACGCTTTGCATAATCTCTTACACCTATTGCAGCACCGACCAACAATCCTTTGTCTGAAACATTACGCACCATTTCAGATTGCACTGATGGACTAACAAACCTGTGAATAAAACCGATTCCACCTTGTTCTGCGATAGCAGTAGCCATGTCTACTTCTGTCACAGTATCCATTGGTGAAGATACTATTGGACTATTAAGTTGTATATTTTTTGTCAGATTAGTTTTTATACAACATTCAGATCTAGTTGATATTTCACTATATTGAGGAACAAGTGAGACATCATCAAATGTTAAAGCGTTTTGCATATATTATACCTTTAATAGATTTAAAGACTGTTGACGACCTAAAGCACAAAGAAAAACATCAATAGGAGGTATATATTTAGTATGTGTTAAATTTTTACGAATATTGTTTGCAATATCGAACATACTCCTATTAGATAATTCACTATACGACTTAATGACTTCTATAATATTTTCACGATCCCACATATCTATTGTCGCTAATAACTGTCCTAAGTTAGAAAGCTCTTTTCTTGAACTTTCGTCTTTGATAACGGGCTTTTGATTTATATTAACAGATTTATAATTTTCTATAAAATCATTAATGGTTTTGCATTTGTTTATAACATGTGGATAAATAATATCAATCTTATCATGATTTATTTCACCAAGTGTTTTTTTAATTTTATATTTAATACTAATCACAGTCTCGTTAGACATCCATCTTTTGTTTATTTTACCTAATTGTTTAATGTCAAATCTTGGATTGGTCTTTCGAATTTTTCTAAAATCAAATTGTTCAACCATATCGCTTAGCTTTAACAATGGCTTGTTATTCTTTGGAGTCCACCCCAACAAAGAAACAAAATGCACAATAGCTTCTGGTAAATAACCAGCTTTTCTAAAGTCAGATACATTAATCATGTCTGACTCTTGACGTTTGCTCATTTTTGAACCATCTTGATTAAGTATTACAGGCATGTGTATGTAGTTTGGCGGCTCCATCTTCAAACATACATGTAGTATTTTTTGTTTTACAGTATTTATCAAGTGTTCTTGACCACGCATAACATAATTAACATTCATAAATTTATCATCTAATACCGTAGCAAAATTATAAGTGGCATTTCCATCTTGTTTTAATATAACAAAGTCTTCTATTTGGTTTTTATTAAACCTAACAGGGCCAAGTACCCCATCTATGATATCAAAACACGAATCGTAAATCTCGTTTTCAATAAGTTTTTTGACCGATAGCTTAACACAGCCATTTTCTACATAAGCTTTGTTCATATTCACAAGTGCATTGGCGTAAAAACGATAGCTTTCCTTTTTCTTAGACTGAAAGTAATTGATTTTCTTACTAGGTTTAATGCCACACCAAGACAATGAATCAATAATATCGGCCAAAGATTCTTCATTAGATCGTTTTTCGTCTGTATCATCCACCCTTATTAAAAATTGTCCTTTGTTTTTCATAGCCCATAAGTAATTATATAACGCGGTTCTTAAACCACCTATATGCAAACCTTTTCCAGTTGGACTTGGTGCAAATCTTGTGACAACGTTCATAACAAAGCTCCATTAAAGTTTTTTAGCAAGTTTCTTTGCTTTGGTAAGACTAATATTATTGGGAAACTGAACAATGTTTTTACAATTGATAATATTATATTTAGCAATCATAGAATCATACTTAAATTCACCAAGAGATATAGGTGATTTATCGCAATCAATAATCCATTTGTAGCAATAGCATCCATTTGCATCCTTCTTAAAGCTTATTAAATTATAGATGTTAATACTTTCGTTGGTTAATCTGTTGAAAATAGCGTTAAGCCACTTATGCAGTGCTGTTTCGCTAGATTCTTTAGAAACAATTTGTAGTATCAGACATTTAGAATTTACATCAGGGAAAATAGACCATCTAAAACCATTTTCTATCTTATAAACATAAGGGTTGGTATATACCATGTTTGTATTATTACTAGCCATATACGTTGTTTTTATCATAAGATATTTCCACAACTAGGACATTCTAACATGTTTTCTATTAATAACGAAAACTCTATATCGCTCTTACAACTGGGACATTCTATCAGATCGCTAAATTTTTTGTACTTACCAGTTGTAGCAGTATATCCAGTGTACGAATTGTTATTAGTATATTTGGGATTGTGTTTGTCTGAGAATTTGAATTTGAATTTTGGTATTTTATCTTCTGATAACCAGTGTTTTGCCATTATCATTGTATTCAATGTATGATCAACAACCAGTCGTTCGTTTTCAGTATGCTCATCATAATAACCAGTACTAATATTCACCCCGCAGATGTCGTCACAAATAACTGCGACATCCGTATTACTTCCTCTTACAGATTTATATCCCGACTTATTAGCTACATAATCCATAAAATCGTCTGTACCAACATCGTAGCATACTATATCTTTATAACCCTTTCTGTCAAATTGAACGGCGAATTGATGCTTCTGCAACTCTTCTTTCCAGTATTCGTCATCTGCTTCCATCCATCGACTGGTTTTACAACCCTTTTCTTCTCCAGATGTTATGAGAATTGAATGCCCTAGCTTTCGTAACTGCCAAAGAATCCAGCATCCAGCACGATCATCAGCACCTATACCAATGTCGTTTTCAGAATAAATAATTCCATTTTTTAACTTGGGAGATACCGTCTTTTTATTATTATCCCAAACGGTATCAGCGTGTGCAATCAATAACACAGGATCTTTTCTAGATCCTTCGATGTATACAAAATCTTTTTCTTCATCCTTAAAGTCTCTAAAAGCACCATTAATGTTATGAAACTTATTCATAACATCGTTACGGTTCATTGTCATCCACGACATCATGTCTTTGGCAATTTTACTCATTAATTAGCTCCATGTCATCAGGAATATAATTTTTATAACAATCCAAACACAACACTTCTGTACCATTTGAATAATGTTTGTCGTTTTTAATATTAATGGTAACTCCACATTCGTCACAATAATCAATAACGTCGTCTACACAATTATCACAATAATTAGTCGTAGATTTCCTATGTAAAGAACCACAGTTTTGGCATTCTGCCAATCTGTATCTATCTTTAAACTCACGAGCAACTCTAGCACTAACATTTATAAAATTAGGATGTGGCATGTCCAAGAAAACCGCCACCAAATCATTAAAAGTTAGTTGTCCAGTATGTTCACATGTATTAGCTTTTCGAGCACATTCTGAACAACAATATTTATCATCAACAACTATCAACTCTTCAATTCGCCTATATGGTAATTCTTTACCACAAACATGACATTCTTCTGATTTTATTCCTTTGATGTACCATGGAATAGAGATAGAAGACGATGAACTGTTTGAAAAATCTGATGATAAAAACCATCCACCGTATTCATTAATGTAGAATTTATCAGGATTTTTATATAGTACTACTTTTCTTTCGTCTATAAATTTCAACTTTTTATGATTTGGCAATGACTCTATTGTTCGTTTGATACATTCCAAGGCAGAAGATTCAGTTATATTGGGTCGCTTATACAAATTAAATAATGTATAAATTTTTTTCAAACGATCGAAGTATCCCAACATTCTAGCAACATTCCTATATCTCTCACGAACAGGGTCATATTTTGCAACTGTTCCAATAAATGTATCCTGAGTTTGACCTAATACAAATTTATCAGAAGTATGATCAGAACCCTGTCTAAAACAACTATCACGATCAGGACCGTAATGACCTAGTAATACAAAAGATTTAGGTGTTGTAGATATAGTGACATGTACTTCATGACTTTCGTCATCATTATCAACCCAAGTTTGGCCCAAACGGGATATCAGCGAACTAAAGTTTTTATCTGTTTGACCATAATATTTTTTAAAACATCTTAACAAATGCTTAGATGTCTTGATAACGTTATGTGTACCACGAGATATCTCTGAGTATCTAAGTTCGTCAATAGAAACATCAGCGAATGGCAAGAATGAAGAATATTTATTTTTTATTTCATGTAAAATTTTGTCTTGATCTAGAAGAACTTTCTCACTCATTTTAGAGTTATCAATCTCAAATTTATCACTATAAATATAGTCTCCAATAATTGAACGAATATGTTGATGGCTTTCTTCACAATTATTAAGCCACTTTGTTAAATTGGTTGGTGCATATCCACCATGTCTTTCAATAAACTCACCAAACCATTCTTTAAATTTGTCAACATCATAATTAATTGCCATGTTTACATTCCATTTCATTATAACATAACGGACATCTGTTGTTGTTGTTTTCTATTTCATACTTATCTATAAGGCTGTTACAACAATCGCATTGGTATGTTGTGTTTAATTCATATATCGAAACAGATAGATCGTATTGATTTATTGTTTGAAAATCTTTATACCTTTTAAGTTCAAACTTAGGTATATTTTTTTGAGACAGAACCTTTCTACTTTTTTCAAGTGTATTTAACCATTGAGAGTATACCAGTGTCTCTCTAGATGTATGTTGAGAATAATACCCAATACTAATATTAACACCACATATTTTCTTTGCTAACACAGAAATGTCTGTAAAACTTCCAGTGTTTGTTTTATATCCATCGAATTGATGCTGGCACCACGATTTAAATTCTTTAGTACCAACATCATAAAAAACCAAATCGTTACTACCTCGTCTGTCAAATTCTATCATGAACTGATGGTCTTGCAACATGTCGTTGATTTCTGGTATAGACGAGGCATAATTACTTGCTACACATCCTGATTCTTCACCGTCTGCTATAAAAATAGAATGTCCCAAATCTTTTAAAGCCCAAACTATTGCACATCCTGCACGATCGTCGGCACCAATTCCACAATTTTTTAATTCAGATGAAAATACGCCATTTTCAAACTTAATTTTTGGTTTCATTCTATTAAAGACAGTATCAGCATGTGCGACTAATAACACACGGTCTTGTCTAGATCCAGGAATAAAAACAAACCTTTCTTTATACTCGCCGTGCGATATAGAGTTGTCTAAGCTGGCAAATTTTTCTAAAACATCTTTTGGTGTATAGTAAAACCAATCTATTAATACGTCTTTCATTTGCGGCACTCTTTATTTTGATTACATCCGATTTTTTTATCTTGGTACGACCTACAGTTGTCGCAATATATTAATTTATTAGGAAAATTAGAATCGTATTTATTAGTTATAACTACTTTCTTAAAAACGAAATCCTTTGGTGTCAAAGTGTATTGCTCGTTATTAAGATAAAGCCACATAGTGTGGTTTTCAATGGTAACACAATTCTTGTGTACAGCAATATTTTTATCTTTATTCAATATATCATAAATCTTTTTCATAGAACCAATCATAATAGATTGATTCATGTTTTTTCTAACATAAATATTAACAAAATTCAAAGTGTGTAATAAGTTATCATTATATCTAGACGGCAAACAGAAACACCTTCCTAAAACATCTTTAGGGAATGGAACAGAATAATTTTCGCCCATAGATTCCGATAAAACTACAATAAAACTGTTTGGCATTATTCCTAAATAACTTTTGTGGTGTGGATTACAGGAAGATTGTCGGAAACAACTGCCAGAATCAACACCATACGTACCAAGTGTTAAAAACATTCTTGGATCGGCCGAAATAGTCAGATCGAACCATTTATCTTTACTTATTTGGTGGTTTTTAAATATCTTGCCAAGTTCAGATATAGCATGTTGAACTTCAAAAGCTGCTTTTGGCGAAATGTTTGGTTCTCGTTGTAAACCGTTGGCCAATCGTTTTGTCAACCTTCCTGTCCACTTACATCCATTTTCACTACTGAGAAAAGGATATAAGAAATTTTTCCTTTGTAATTTCCCCTCTTTGATACAGTGAGGTAAATTTTTTGATATTATACAATAATACTTATCGATTGTTGACACATCTGGAACTATATATTCTTCTTCAAGTTGTACTTTAAAAGTCTTGGTTAATCCGCCAAGTCGATCATATAAATGCTGATGATTGCATAAAACACGATTAACCCAATCGGAATAGTCCGGATACCATCCACCAGATATAGCATGACTAAAATTATTGATAAATTTTATATAATCTTTATAACTCAATTGGTATTTCATTAAACAACAACCTTTTCTGTTATTTCCATTTGATGTGGTCCAAAAGACCAAGTTGGATAATGGCTATAGGTAGCACCAGTCATATAAAATTTACTAATACTAATGCTTGAATTGTTAATATTGTCAAATACTTTAGATGTTAGTTCTTTTAACACACTTGGCAAAAGATTTGTGCTAATTACACTATATGGACTAAAATAATGAACATAATCGTTCTTAAGTATTCCATTAATCCGAACTATATTAGACTTTTGTTCTATTTTAAACATACTTTTGTTGCTGTTCTGACTAATTACTAGAATAAAACTATTTTTCAATAAGCCTAATTTATATTTACAAGCGGTATTATGTCTATCGCTTCTAAAGCAGCTTGCGGAATCTACATCATAGTGACCCAGCATAATAAAAGCAATTGGATGAACGCTTATCCAACAATTAGCTGTGATCTTGCTAGATTTTGCTATTGCCCAAAGTTTACCAAGCTCTGCCAGCTCTTTACTTATAATAGATTTGTCAATATTATTTCTAATACAATACTGAGAAATATGTTTGGTTGTTTTGTACGTTCTGTTATCTATAGTAATAGTGGGCTTAATCATCTGTTCGATTTGTATCTTGTAAGAATACAAATATTTAGGTAATTTATAACTAATTTTTCTGGCTATTGACAAGGCGTTTTTTTCAATAGTTGATAAAGAAAAATCTTCGTTAGTAATAGAGCAGAAAGATGTATGTCCTCCAATTATTTCTCGTATTTCTTTATGAGACTCGTTACATTTCTTAAAAAATTCCTTCCATTTGTATTTTTTTCTATCACATTTTGCTATTTGCAATAAATTATTCATAAACATTACCAATAATTATATAAAAAAAAAGACCCCGGAATTTACTCCGGGGTCTATATATACGCAACTCTAAGTTAAAATTTACTTAAACGCTTTGTTAAGTACCTGAACAGCCTGACCAATATGCTCATTGAAATGCTTATTAGCGGTTTCAATAGGCAGCTTGGGTTCCCAAACTCGTTGGGCTGGCCATTCCTTATATCCACTAAGGACAAGCTTCTTCGCTTGGCCCTTGGTGTATATTGCGTGACGAACATTGGTCGTGGTGCCCCAAGCGGTATCGGACTTTGTGCCTTTAGCACCCTTGGCACCCTTGGCACCCTTGGCATCCTTTGACTTCACGTCTTCAAAGTCGGGACCACGAAGACCTGTCATCAAACGATGAAGCTCCATTAGAGTATGCTTGCCATCACCAGTCGATTCGGCTTTGTCAATCGCTTCGATAAGGATTCGGTACGCATTCTTGGAGCCTTCTTCATTTGCTTGAGTCTTGGTATTCTCAGGAGTGAAATCGTATTCGTCGTCATCAACATCATTGAAACACTCATCCACGGCTTTATCGCAAAGACGCGAAAATGCATCGACAAAAGCATTAGCTTCTGCTTCCGTGTCAAAAGTTCGCAATACAAGATCAGAGTCTCTACCTATATCGGTCCCTAATAGATAGATAGTCTTTGTTTTCATGTTCACTGAAGGATACCTATTAGACTTCAGTTTCCATTCGCTTTCTTCATCACGAACAGTATTTTCACGCAAAAAGTCATACAACTCCGCTTCCTGATGCAATACTGTGAATGCTACAGCGTTTTTACGACGTTCCAAATCAATTCGAATGTCATTTCCTACGGGTTCAATAGTTATCTTAGCCATTATAAAAATCTCCAGTTAAGGTGTGTAGCGAGTTGCGTAAAATTCTATAGGGAACAATTTTTACATTTAAATGTTTTAACAAGTTAAACAATAGATTTCTTCCTTTAGGATCGTTAGAGTGAATAATTATATTTACATTTTGAAACATCTCCTTGTGTTCAGAAATATACTTTGCGATTTTATAACTAGATCGCTTATTTTTTAAATTGAAATCCATAAATACAATATTGTATTTCTTTTTGATCTCCTTCAAACCATGATTAACATTTTTACAAAACTTATTACCAATACCTTTAGATTTAAACCAAGATATTCTTTGATCAGAATCTTCAATCACAAGTATTTTATTATCATAACTTTCTGTCATCTATGAAACCTTCAAAAACTTTGATAGCTAAAAACTTATCTCGTTTTTTATGCGACATATATGTTCTTTGAATACTTGGTTTTTCCAATTCTTTAACTATTTTATCTACCACCAATTGGTCCGTAACCACATCGGTTACAATAGGGTAGTTATATAATGATTCTGATTTACGTTTAACCATTAGGCATATTATATAAACTTTTAGACCATTTTTTGGCACACAGTCTATATACGCACGTTGTATATCTGCTGATAAACAACCTACATAATTTTGACTAACCCAAATAATACTTGGTTCTATTTCATAATATTTAACACCATCGTTATCAAGAATAGATCGTTTATCTCGCAGATAAAACTTTACAAATATACTACTTTCTTCTTGTTCCATAGTAACCTCATACCATTATTATGTTGTATAAATAAGGAATACACCCAATAATACTGTTTGTATCTGGCGTATAATAAATAGAGACAGGATTGTCAATTAAATTGTAGTCAGAATAGACAAATTTTTCAAAATGTTCATTTAGACATATTATTGCCTCTTTGTCAAAAGATTGTTTGTTTAACATATAAAAGCAATATATAGTTTTGCCTTCATATTCAGCCGTCTCAATGTAGAATTTTATCGCATTTTCAGACAAAATTCTAAACAAAACAGATAATGACATTTTATCAGTCAGCATTGCATAATTCACTGGGTATATAAACCATTTGTTTGTTTATTGAATACCTAAAAGACAACTTCTGGTATTCAAATGAATCTCCAATCTTTTTTGGAGATCTAATTTCAATTTTTACAATATTGTTATTACTTATCATTGGCGTTATAATTATCGGCGTTTTATACTTTTTGAAAATCGAAGATACTAAGTCTTCTAGTTTAACAGATATAGGTATTAATCTACTCATTACGTAGTTCCATCCAATTAAACAGTCTATCTTCTTGATTTATTACAATATCGCATATTGAATGATCGCGATTTAGAACATGAAATGTGACGTTATCGCATGAAAGTAATCTATACATTTCTACCGCATGGTGAAACTCAACAACCTTGTCATATATTCCATGTGCTATATAACACGGTATTTTATGTATATTTGGCGTTATTATTTTACACCCAACAGCAGATATCGGAACCATTGTTTTTATGCGTTTTGGGTATCTAGATGCAAACATCCATACTCCGCGACCGCCCCAGCTATGTCCTATCAGATTAACTTTGTCTATATCAAATTCATCTAATAACACAGATAATTCAT
The DNA here is from genome assembly GCA_008080735.1 of Promethearchaeota archaeon. Lineage (GTDB taxonomy): Archaea > Asgardarchaeota > Lokiarchaeia > Sigyniarchaeales > SOKP01 > TEKIR-8. The sequence goes on along the minus strand of SHMW01000005.1, from coordinate 6,508 downwards.
CGTTATCCCAAAACTGATTTTCTTTACATAATGGAAATAATATAGTATATTTTTTATACCATTTTGGTCCAAATATACTGTGTGAATTTTGTAGATATTCTTCTACATTTGACCATACACCGGCACCATGCAAAAACATGATAAAATTTCGTCCAGTACCATGTTTGTTGTATTTAACACTAATATTTTTGCTAATAGTTAGGTGTAAAGATTTCATTATTATCTCATTTTGTGAATTTCGCAATCAGATTTCTTAAAACTTTCTGATTTCCATTTGTTCTTTTCTGCATTCACACAATACTTAACACATATTGAATCTGTTGTTTCCCAATCGATAAACCCAACAGATATAAACGTGTTTTCTGTTCTGACAGATACTCGTTGATTTTTATTAGAGAAATTACGCTTTGGATTCAAATTTTTCATAGATAACTTTTCCATTTAATGATCTAATTTTAATCACTTTGTTTTTTAGGTCAATGCCACAAACAACGCCTTTATTTCTAAACAAATCTCCAATTAATACTTTTCTGGTATTAGTTTCTCCTTCTTTTAATGATTCTAAAAAAGTCTTTTTAGGTGGACTATTACTGTATATTGAACATTTTTTTATCATTTAGTATTTCCTTTGCTATTGTTTCGATAGTTTTGTCTGTATCAAAAATATTATTACCTAAATTAATTCCTAATACATCTTCTAATATTTCCATAAAATCACATATATCACCATAATTTTCTTGCTCTATACCACAAGATTTCAAAGTATCGCATGGCGATATAAAGTTTTCGTCTATATCTAAAACTTCAGCTAAAGCTGTTATAATAGTATTTTCTAAAAAACTATTGTCTGTGGGTTGCAAAGTATGTTTCCCATATTTGTTTGCAGGTATTTTTGTTTAAATCCTTACAATTCTTCAAAGCTCGTTTAAGTGCGATTTTTCTGCCAATATTCTTATTAATATTAGTATCATATGGACATTTTATAGCCCATCCACCACCAAGCATTAGTTCATTTCCATTAGAAGTTTTTGTATATATTCTACATAATGTTTTAATTCTTTGATATGGATCTACTGAATATAAGCCAAGTTGCCATTTATTACGGCCTATTTCTTGATAATAATCAAATTTAATTTTTATTCTATCACCATTTTTTAATTTTGTTATCAACATTAGACTTTCCTTAAGTTTTGAAACTTGGTAAATGCCGATGTAGCTGGAAGAAATCTTAACTCACTACCAGCCATATACTCTATCCAAAACTCATAAGTAGCATCATCTATCGACGCTAAGTATACATCTTCATTATTTTTACTAACACGATATATATAATTGTGATATACTGTACTATTGATATCAACAATTCTAACTAGATCTCCATTCTCTAATATTAAATTATTTTCTATATAATATAAGACAGATTTAGTAGACAACATTTGTTCATCGTCTGGAACAAACATTTTCATACTTCTTCCATCTTCCATAGTATGAATGGTTATTATAAATCTATATTTATCATTTTTTGTTGACATAATTATATATAATCAAGTAATAATTGAGCTAGATAATTCGCACAAAGGGCTAAGATAGCAACTAAGCCAATAAAAATACAAACAATAGACACACTAATTGTCACAATACTTAAATGTATAAACATTGTAACAAAGAATCTACTACAAATGATATTATGTCCTATCAATAGTGCTATGGCTAAGCTAACCATAAGAGTTGTCATACCCAATAAAAAGCTACTCACAATTACATATGTCATTTTTTCCACCTGAATTTAGTATACCTATATTTTTTTGTTTTACCTGTTACTTTACTTTTCTTAGTTTTCTTTCTAAAGTTTTTATAACTAAAATTTTCGCAATCAAAATCAATCAACAATATACAAATAGCTATTATTAGTATCACAATCGCAAGCCGTATCATTGTTGTCTATCCTTAATCTCGTTGTAACTTATAGGCTTGAGATTTTGCACATCAACACCTACATCAATAATATTGCGATGGTTATCAGGCATGTGTTCTTTTTTCCATTCTTCCAGATTTCCGTGGGAGTGGCCGTGAAGATGGATATTACCACGGTCACTTCTAGGCCAAGAAATGTGTGGATAATGACTTAAATAAAATCCTTGCCAGTTCTTAATATTCTTATAGAACCTTGATTTTATTTTATTATTATAACTAATGTTATAGATATCCAGTACCATATTTTCTTCATACTTATGAATAAATATCTGTATTGGATTGTACACTATGGTAAACGCGGGATGAAGATCGAATAGTGGTTTAATTTGCGAAAGGTTGTCATGGTTTCCAAGAACCAATCTTATGTCTTTACAATTTATTTGATTTGTATATATTTTACATTTTGATGAAGGAAAACAAAAATCACCCAATATAAATAAAATATCATCATATTTAACACAATTATTTATGTTATCTATAATAGTTTTGTTCATGTTATGGATTGATTGAGATGATATCGGAGTGGAAATATCTTTCCCCGATTGATTCCATAATTCTGTTTCTTCGCTAGTCATAAAACAATTTCGTGATCGACAGAATTTTATAGTATTTTTATGACCAAAATGTGTGTCTGATGTAAACCATATCATTACTAGTATACCTTTGTAGATACATATCGTTCTAACACATTTTCGTTCTTAATTAAGAATCGTTTATAAAAATCACCATCTAGTATCTTTATTAACTTTAATCCCATAACAGATTTTAAAACACCAATTGCTTCTCTATAAGAGTTAAAATTTAACTGCTGATGAGTACGATCAGTATTTAGAGCTAAAAAATTGTCGCAATAAAAACGAAGATTGGAACATAAATAAAAAAATCTTGCATTATTATATATAAAAACTTTATAGCTTTTTGTTGGACCACTTCGTTCACAAATCGCCAATTTTGTTATTTTCATTTTTTTAATATCCCTGGTAGGACTCGAACCTACAACCTGCGGATTAGAAGTCCGCTGTTCTATCCTATTGAACTACAGGGACATATCCTCTTGCTTTAAAAAACACAGAACCTTCGGTGTAACGGTTCTCAACATTTTCTATTTTATTATCATTATATAATTTAATCAAATCCATATTCATATCTGTCTTCAATATGGACATCATCTCTCTATAAGATTTACATTTAAATAGTGGCTTCGTTGTACCCACAGCTTGCAATGGGCCATAGTAGAATGATCTTTTACTATCATGAAATAACGCAAAATACCAATTACGATTACGATCTTCTGGCATCCTAAGTCTAGACAACCAACAATTTATACCTGGAAATACCTGTACAATCATTTGATACAAATCCTTTCATGCCAATATCTACTGCGTTCTGGCGTATAGCCAAAGTTGCGTAGTAAGCGTATTCCGTCATCGTCCAAAGGGAAGGTAAAATAAAAAGGAAGCTCTGGCACATCGTTGTGTGTTCCGTGGCAACAACGTTCATTTAAATATTCAGCATATTGTTCAATAGTATAGATGGAAGTGCGACAAAAAAAGGTATTGGAAAATCTTCCTTTTGGACATTTGGATAGCAAATCTTTCATATCTTCATACGACATTGAAGCGTGAATTGATGTCCATCCAACTGTACAACAGTTATCAGAAAATGAAAGATGTCTCATGTAGTACCTATAATCTTCTTTAAAACAACCTTTTCAATACCATAATTACGTTGATTGATTGTGGTTATTATTTCATTTCTAATCCAATTACGGAAATGTCTATTATTTTTATTAGTTTCATCTTCAACAACAAATTTTGATAGATTATTTTTAAGAATATATTTATGAAATGATAACTTCTTGGTTTGTAGAAACGGACGAATAATATTTAGTTTTCCAAAATTCTGAACACTATTAATAATGTTCTTGTATTGACAACCCTTTAAACAGTTAATCAAATACTGTTCAACACAATCATTAAGATGATGTGCCAAAATAACATTGTCAAAATTTTTAAAAAACTTCAAACGCCATTCTCTACACTGAGCTTCTAAACTATCTTTTGCATTTATGCTTTCTGTTCGTTGGTGAATTTCAATATCAACATTTAAATGTTTAGCAAATTCAACGCATCGCTGTTCCATCAAATCGTTTTGACTACGTAGCTTATGGTTAAAATGTAATAAACATAAGTCTCTTTTTAACACATACTTAGCGAAATGTGCTACAGATATACTATCCAACCCGGCACTACATCCAATAAACAATTTACCATATTTGGGAATAATTTTTCTATTACAGGTAATCATCTAATACTAGTATTGTTAGTTATATATTTAATAAAACCAGTTGTGTCTACATTCTTAGTATTGTTAAACAAAAATTCATGGTAAACAGATTGTCTTGGTAACAATCCATCTTTATTAATTAAAATATCATATTCTTCATATGCACTTGGTTTGTTATATTTATCATGTAACACACAGCCAACAAGTAAACTTGTCAAAGTATATCTTGTGTTATTAGTAGCTTTAACTGTAACATGTGTCCAATCGCCGACTTTATTGACATTTATAGTACTGTAATTTATATTTGATTTATTTATTCGTATCGGTTTTCTTTTAATCACCGGTCTTTTAGTAACGGTAATACTAACTTTAGCAGGTTCTATACTTTCTTTTTCTTTTCTATTTTTTACTTCTGCAAAAAAGAAAACTAAAGTTACGATCCATGCTAAAGAAAGTAAAACTATAATTAATGTTGGATCATTTTTTGTAATTTTCATATTAATATTTCCTTTATTCTTTTTCGTAAGTCTTTAATTCAGACATTTTTATTCCTATGTATAATATTTAAACCTATAGATCTGTAAAAGTTAGCCATTCCATAGTTTTTTTACTAACAAAATTATCAATTGTATTGGTTGTGTTTATTGTAGATATATTAATATGTCTAACATGATTAGAAATTCTATGGTCTATTCGTTCACATGAATGGTTCCAGTTAGCAAGTGTTCCTAGGGCAGATCTTTTGTTTGTTAATAATATAAATCTTATTGGGAATTCTGTGTTCAGACAATGCATCTTTGGCGTAGATTGATTATTATCAGTAAATAAAAATATTCTACGCAAATTTGGTTCAACAAACATTTTTCTATATACATTCCAGTAACCCAAACAAATAGGCACAAACAATTTTACATTTATATTATGATCTTTAATTAATTTTAAATTAACTGGTTTAAAAAATATACGATAAACTCTTAGTTGACTATTAAACATAAACCTCACTCCAATATTTATAATGTCGCTAATAGGATTCGAACCTATATCTTCACAATTGTTGTGATGTTTTAAAATAAAACCAATGTGTACAGAGAGATAGCCCGTTTCTAATATTTGAACTACCAAGTCTATACTGCTTCATTTTATCCTATTAAACTATAGCGACGTAGAGAATATCCTCGTTAGGATTCGAACCTAAATCTTTCGTTTTGTAACGAATGTGCTAAGTTTCAATCGCAGAAACATGCGGCATTACCCGAAACTGTTCTGGTATCAACACCTATTACACCACGAGGATATATAATTATTCTTTTATTATTCTTCCATCTTTTGTTTTACTAACATTTAATGAAGGATAGATTCCCAAACTATTAGAAAGTTTTACAGCTTCTTCAAAATTTTTACAACAATAAAGTGGTGTTATTATTTTCATATTTCTTTTGTCAACTAAAAAGAATTCATCTTTAGTATTTTTCATGATATATAAATCATTATTATTCATAGCGATCTCCTTGTTTTTATTCGAAAAATCGACGGTCGACATGTTTCAGAGCGTTTTTGTTTTGTTCAATTGCGGCTAGGCAAATTTCCTCGGTTTGATCCTTGACATACATTAACGCCAAACCATTTTGCTTGACAGCTTCTAGGCAAATTTCCTCGGTTTGATTCTGGACACGCCATAATACCAAACCATTTTGCCTCACTGCTTCAAGGCAAATCTCCCTGGTTTGCTCTTCGACATACATTAACGCCAAACCATGTTGCTTAACTGCTTCTAGGCAAATTTCCTCGGTTTGATCCTTAACAAGCTGTAATGCCAAACCATTTTGCCTCACTGCTTCTAGGCAAATTTCCTCGGTTTGCTTCTTAACACATCGCAATGCAAAACCATTTTGCCTCACTGCTTCCAGGCAAATTTCCTTGGTTTGATCCTTAACATACTGCAATGCCCAACTATTTTGCCTCACTGCTTCTAGGCAAATTTCCTCGGTTTGATCCTTAACAAGCTGTAATGCCAAACCATGTTGCTTAACTGCTTCTAGGCAAATTTCCTGGGTTTGCTTCTTAACATACTTTAATGCCCAACCATTTTCCCTCACTGCTTCCAGGCAAATTTCCTCGGTTTGATCCTTGACATACATTAACGCCAAACCATATTGCTTAACTGCTTCTAGGCAAATTTCCTCGGTTTGATGTTTGACATACTCTAATGCCAAACCATTTTGCCTCACTGCTTCAAGGCACATTTCCT
>SHMW01000004.1 GCA_008080735.1 Promethearchaeota archaeon | reverse complement strand
TTCCGATCACGGCACGGCAAAATCGTTCACGGAGATGTCAACGGTGCTGCGAATATCGGCAGAAAACAACATCCAGAATTATTTTCCTTCGGGGCAGTTGCCTACAATTTAAACTTGGTTTCCGATCCTCGCAAGCGCCTAAGCGATCAAGCAAGGCAAAAGGTTACCAAATTTCTCACCGCCCCCCCGATCAAATTCTGCCCTTCAAACGGGCACCCCACAAAAGAGTTAAAAAGGAAAGACAGATTAAATAAAAGTAATATCAAGCCACAAAGGTATCAAATGAGTCCCAAAAGTTTTTTAGCAATGACTCAAACTGCCTATGTGTAGTAGTACTAAATAATACCGATTCACGCAAGTGTTGAGGTCAAAAGAGATGTGCACTCCAAATGCATTTTTGAGTGAAAAGGATTTTAAGAATCTAAAAGATCCAAGCAAATGGAATTATGTCCAATCTCTATATAAGAAGATTGAAGAATTACAAATTCAGGCAGATAAGAATTGTGAAGAATGTGAAAAACGGTTAGTGGGAGTCTACGATTTAAATATTGATTATCTTTTTGAAGATTGGCGGAGTTGTTCTGAACATTGTGAAGAGTGTGGTGAAGAGGAGAAAAGGATGATGTGCGATCTGCAATTTCAAGTTATGAATCTGCTGGCAAATTCTTTATCTGAACTTAGAGAAAGACAAAATGCATTAGCTAATATAGTTTTAAGGAAATATGATGAAGGGGCTAAATTATTGGAAAAAATTGCCCAAGAAAAAAAGAAAGACGAGGATAAGTCGAAAGGGTTATACCAATAGGATTACTAAATTATTTTTCTTATTATAGAGTACATCTTAAAAAATTGGAACGTATTTACTCATTCTACTTTAATATTAGTGTGTTCTTCATCAGATTTTTTCAGTTTTACTTCAAGAATCCCATTAGCATATCGGGCTTTTGCATACCCAGAATTAATTGCAGACGGTAGACTTACTTCCTTGAAATATTTCCTTCCAGAAGGCGCTTTTTCTTCAGTTGATATAGTGAGTGAATGAGTAGTCGCCTTTAATTCTATATCTTCTTTCGAAACACCCGGCATCTCAGCAATGACGATAATTTTATCTTTCTCTTCAGTTACTTCTACCAATGGTTCCCGGGCATCTTCAACTTTCGGTCCTTCAGGAGCCTCACTTTTAATATTTCCGAATGAATTGATTTTAGGTTTTCCCTCGGAATCGAAATTAACGTTGAAACCCGCCATAAATGGTCCATTCCAACCGAATTTAGATTTATTCTTCATAAATTCTTTCTGTAATTCTTCGGGATCAAGGTTTTTTAGGTTTTCAGGAAGATTTTTCATTAAATTTTGAAAGATATTTTGGAACATTGATTTAAATTCTTTTGAATTAAATAATTTCGCGGGATCTTGCATAAACTTGAAAAAGTCAAATGGTCCTTGAAAATTTTCCTCATCTTCATTTTCCTCTTCTTCATCTATCTCATCATCTTTGTCCGGCATTCATTATCACCTTTTACATACTATAAAAAATGTATTGCACACCATATAATGAATGATGGAAACCTAAAAAAATTACTATAAAAAATTAAATACATCAATTTGAAATAGAAGGATTAATTTTTTGGAGAATAGTCCTAATCCTAATACTTTTAATCATTCACCAACCAAGTATGGGTAAATAAAAGTATGAAATTATAGAAATAGTGATTGGATGATTTTTAAAGATATTTTTAATTAAATTTAATAGAGGATGTTTAAATATAAATACTTAAGAACTAAAAAAGCTAGTATGTTTTATTTAGGTACCAATTTTAGTTGTACTTAATATATTTCAATTACCATAATAAATTTTGAAAGCATTATGAGTTATAGCGAATTGAGCGAAGATGAGAAAGAAATGTATTTAGAGGTTCTACGAGAAAGCCCTATTATGCCCTTCAGTACCTACGTTAGTCGGGGAGATATAAGAGATCCCGTGGATGTGGCAAGACCTAGAAGTTATATAGATCGTGAAGTTTTTCGACTTGTTCGCCAAACTTATCGAGATAGATCCTCGAGACTTTTACCAATTCTGGGTTCTGCTGGTACGGGTAAAACTCATGCATATCACTCATTTAAAGATAAGGAAATCGAGAATAGAAAGAAATTAGAAGAGGAGGAAACAGAAGAGTTAGAGGCAACTCAATTGGAACCCGTCGACTGGTCAATCATATATGTGCCAAGTCCGCCCGCCAGCATTCGCGTTTTACTCCACGTATATACATGTATTATCGAATCTGTTGGACCAGAACTTCTTGATATTGTCTCAGAGAAATTAGTAAAGGAAAAATGGGGAGGTAAAAAAGGCGGGATTTTTCAAAAAGCGAATATAGATGAAGTAATTCAAAAAGGTTTGAGGGAATTTCCAGGAGTGTTTGCGGATTGTGTAAAGGCTTTGGTCACCTATCAATTAGATAAAAATCGAAAAGCTTTAGCAGAACGTTGGCTCCTTGGAGAAGATTTGGAACCTGAAGAACTGAATGAACTCGGGATAAATTCTGTATTGGAGGATGATGATATCTGCCTTGCAATGATAAAAATCATCACAAATAACTTAGATAGAGTGCTTATTTTATATTTCGATGAATTGGAATCTCCCTATCGAATGTTAGGAGAGAATGCCGAAAGAAAATTTTTAGAAGTGTTAAAAAGACTTTATAATGAAGTTAAAGGATTAGTTATTATTATCGCTGTATTAAAAGAAATATGGCCAAGAATATTAGAAATTGCGGATCCCCCCTTAAGATCACGAATGGAACCAGAGCAAGAGCTCAAACCATTTAGTCTAAATGACCTAAAGATATTCTATTCTAAAACAATGGAAGTATTTTGGGATGAGAATAATTTAAATCCTCCGCTTTATCCCTTGTTTCCATTGAATGAAAAATTACTTGAAATGATTTATGAGAAAACAAATGGAAACCCACGTAATTCGATAAAATTATGTAAACGCTTTATTGATATGGTGGTAATGGACGAGATGAGCGTAGAAGAACTTATGGATGCAGGAGTAGAGATAGTTGCTACAGCAAAAGCACCCGAACCTAAGGAAGAAGAAATTGATTTTTCCAAACCACGAGACACAGTTAAGAGAAAGATTGAAGAAATATTAGCAGAAGAAGAATATGCCATCGAAGTTAATCCACAATCGGTAGCGGGAGCGGCGCTTAAAAATATTATAAAGATTGGAGAAGAAAAAGGAAAATCCTTCAAAACTGAAATGGAATATAAATTCATGAAGGGTAAGAGAAGTCAAACCATCGCAGCATTAGTAGAAGTTGAGGGAAAGAAATGGGGGATGGAAATACCCTCCATTAAAACTTTTGACAGGAGTGCGGGTGTTGCGGGGTATTACGCGGTAAAACGCCTAAAAGACGCCATTAATGATGGAGTGCTCGATGCCGCTATAGTGATTGTTCCTGAAGGAACTGGAGGTGCCAAATATGAAATGATGTTGGAAAATAATCCGGAGATAAAGCGAATTGAAATTAATAATCAAATCGGAGAGCAATTAATCGAGAGCGCGTTAAAATATCCATCTGAAAAAGCATGGGAGATTGCTAAAATTGTATTTCCAGATATAGGAGATTATGTACCTCCCGAACCAGAGTCAGAAGAGTCTGAAGATTAGACTATAAATAGGTTAAATCTTACCAGCCAGACTATCATATTTTTTTGTGTTTTACCATCTTAAATAGAGATTATTAAACTTTTTTAGTGTTAATCTACTAACTCAAAATTCAAGTCAGATGTGCGGTGAATATGCTAAAGGATAAAAAATTTCAGCAGCATTTAATATTGGGATTCGGTTTTGGAGCCATATCATTAACTATTTTTTCTGCCGTTCAAAAAGCTTCTTTAGGAGTGGATATTACTTTGTTGCGTGGATATATTGTACCTTTTATTTTTGGTGGTTGTTCGGGAGGCATTATCATGTTTTTATCACATCGATGGAAAAAAGATATGGATGAAAAACTCGCATTAGAGAAAAAATTAATATCAAAATTAGATTCAGAAGTTAAGCAAAAAACTTTGTATTTAGAAACCACGAAGGATTTATTAGAATTGATGAATGATACACTTACTCATGATATCTCTAATGATCTCTCCGTAATTCGGGGAAACATCAATCTCTACTTCAATACAAGAAAGGAATCTCTACTAAAAGAAGTTCAAAATACAACAGAAAAAAGTATTACATTAGTGGAAAAAATGAGGAAGTTGGAAAGAATCATTGGGCCAAACCTTGAATTAAAACCGATTAATCTAAGAAAAATTTTACTGGAATTAACAGAGAAATATTCATTAAAAATAACAATAGAAGGTAATAGCATCGTAGTTGCCGATGAAATGCTCAGCTCAGTGATGGATAACCTCATTCGTAATGTTAGAGATCATGCGAATACTAAAAATATTGAAATAAATATAGATAATTCGGATGAAGAATTCTGTATAGTTATTTTTCACGATGATGGGGTGGGAATTCCCAAACACGTTCGAACAAAAATATTTCAAAAAGGATTCAAATCGGGTAAGACAGGTAATCTGGGATTGGGACTATATATAGTAAAAAAAACTCTCGAGCGATATGGTGGATCAATAGAATTAACAAGCACACCTCCAAAGGGAACGACATATAAAATTAAATTAAAGAAGGAAATAGGAAAAAAAGGATTTAAAGGCTAAATTGTGTAACCCCATAGGAAAACATCCCTAATCCGATTAACTTAAATAAGAAAAACATAAAAAATATGGGAATTTGGATTGTGTCTCCAAAAGCATCGCGAAGAGGAGCTATAATGGGTTGCAAAACCAAACTTGACCCAATTGAAAAAATAATAACTCCGAACGCAATTATAAAGGCAGTTTTTCTCAATCCTGTTGTTTTGATTCCAATGTAAAAGAAGATGATTGGTATAATTATAGCCAGCACATTGGAAATAATTAGAATTCCATTCACTAAATCAAACGCCTCTTCTGTAGTTACAAATCCTCCCATCACGTATATGAAATCAAAAATGCCTACACCAAGAATAATATAGGCAAAAATGCCCTTCAGACGGAAATGAAGGACCCGGTAATCCACGGTAAACATCGCCGCAGAATACCCAAGGGTACTTATTAATGAGGCAAATGCCCACACAGTTAAAGCATTAGGATCTAAAAAGTTTGCTGGGTTGAATTGGGTGAGAAAGAAATCGTAAAAAAGATATAATAATCGTGATACTAAAAGGCAGATCATAAGTGTGAAAACCCCAAAAATGAAATCAAATGTGAATTTCCCTTGGTTTTTAGTTTTCTTATAGATCTTAATTCCCAGATAAACGGAAAAGGACAATTTAGCCACTAAGAGTAAAATGACGAGTATTAAAAATATTTGATATTCTAGACTATTCGGTTCAAGTGGAGCCATAATAAAAAAATGAGATAATGTTATTTAAAGGTATAATTATTAAGGTGGTGTCAAATTAGCGAGTAAATTTAGTTACCCCATAGCTCGCCATCGTAAGCCCGCTAATTTTCGATATTAAAAATATGAAAAATACAAGAATTTGCCCTCCATCACCAAATATTTCCCTAATCGGACTGAGAATAAATTCCGAAACGATTATTGACCCAAATATGTAGATAATTATTCCAAATGCGACCAAAAATGCGTTCCTTCGTAAATCAGGAATTTTCCATCCAAGAGATATGAAAACTACCGGAATAATCAAAAAGGCTAATTGAGCAATCGAGCCGATTGTAGAGTTAAGAGTAAAATCTGCCTTCGAATTAATTGGCAGAAAAAATCTTATCAGACTAATAATAATGAAAATGTACGCTATAATCCCCTTAAAGCGGAATTTAAGAATACGCTTATCAATCACATATAAAACTGTTGAAGAACCTAAAGTAGCAACCAGACCAGCTATTTTCCAAACTTCAACGTTGGGACTTACATAATACAGATCCGGGTTGAAAACTGTTAATTGAAAATCAAAAATAGTGTAAAGAATACGTGAAACTAAAAGGCTTATTACTAACATTAAAACACTCGCCATAAAATCAAGTTTAAATTCCCCCCGTTCCTTAGATCTACGATATACTTTAAAGCCCAAATAAAAAGAAAGCAATAATTTCGCAATTAGTAAGATTATTGTGAGAATAAGAAATAAATTAAACTCAAAGGAATAAGGTTCAACTGCCATATTAATGTAAAGAAGAAAAAATTTTTAAAGCTTTTTCATCCGATCCGCAATCACCTCATCTAAATCATAAAGTTCTTGAGCTAACTTGGACGCTTTTTTAATATTTCTCAATAAATCCATTAGGAATTCGTATTTTTCGTTTTCCTCGAAGGTATTGGCTATTTCGATTAATCTTTCAACGGGTTCTATTAATTTATCATATAATCTCAGTTGATTCTTCTCAAAATCGTCGAAAATGTCTTTAACGTTGTCTTCAAGATCTTCTCCTTCATCAATTAAATCGGGGAACGTCCCCACTTTCTCTGCTTTATTTTTAAGAAACCTTACAATCTCCTCTTCTTGTATTTCTTCAGCTAATTCCGCAGCTTTTAAAAATCTCTTCTTTGCTTTTTTATAGTCTTCTTTCTGGTAATATTCGTCTGCTTCTTTGATGGTTTCTGATAATTCTCCTGGTATTTCTTCTCCCAAATCAATCAACTCTCGTGCTTCTTGGAGCTTTCCTTCATCTAATAGAATTTTTGTTTTTTCGTTTATAGTTTCTTGGATTATTGAAGGTTCCTTGAGTTTATCCATTAAAGAGAGTATCGAGTTAACAGTGTCTTTCAGAAGAGTCTCCATCTGTTTTTTATCATCTAACTCGATATTTTCTACTATATTTTGCTCCATATTTTCAAAAATACTCTTTAGAGAGACTAAATCCTCATCCTCTCGGAGAATAAAACCCAAATAAAGATTTTTATCTTCAAGGGATTCGGATTCCAATTTACTAGAATAAACTCGCGTCCCATTCTGCTCTGTCGTCGCATCAACTAAATTCTTTTCAATATGTTTCTCATTTAGCTTTTCTAAAATTTCCTTGTCAATTTTTAAGTCGCTTAAAAAATATTTTGCCAATACATTTGGACCAAATTCCGGAGCGATTTCATATATAAATATTCCTTGGGGCATTCTTATTTTGAAGTTCGAATTAATTGTAATATCTATTATTCTATATTGTTTTTTATGAATTTAATTGTTTATTATCTTTTGACAGATTATTAGCCAGATGATAAATAAAAGCGAATGATATGAAAAATTAAAATAGGAGAGTAGATCTAAAAAGTATTAGAGATTTAGTTTGAAAGTAGATTAAAAAGTGAACAATCATGATTGAAAAAGCTTTCTGCGAAGCGTTTAAAGGACTTGTCGTCCAATTACAAGTGACGGCATATGATGAACAGTTTTTAAAGCGTGCGGTCAATAATTTTACCGCGCTTCCCTCCACCGTATTTGGTGATGCCGAAGGGGGAATTGTTAAATGGCTCAAAAAAAATGAAACCATAGATGGCAGATTCGGCGCTATTGTGCAGCTATGGGTAACTGGAACACGTGAGAAATCAATATCAAAATTATATGACCAACTGGGACGGCGTATTCGGCAAGGAATTCTTGTGGTTCCTACCACAGCGGTTTTTGAAGCATATCCTACGGAAGTTAATACCGAATTCGATATGATGGATAATGTGGGACATTGTGGAGATGGATATGAGGAAATTATCCAAAAATATGAACGTGATTTGATTTCGGTCCCAATTATGATGGGGTATGATTTTCTAATAGAAAGAGATGTTAAATTTGCTGAAGGAGTTATGGGGGGTAATTTGTGGCTTTTTTGTGATTCTATTGAAGCAGGAATTAACATCGGAAGGAAAGCGGTCAGTGTAATTGAATCAATTGATAATGTTTGTACTACGTTCGATGTATGTTCTGCTGGTTCTAAGCCCGAAACAAATTACCCTGAAATCGGTCCAACAACCAATCACCCCTATTGTCCAACACTTAAGAATAAGATCCCGCATAACGAATTTATGGTGCCAATCGGAGTAAAATCAATTCCAGAAGTTATTTTTAACGCATTAGACCTGGATACCATCAAATTTACTATGAAGAGCGTGATCGAAGAGATCATACAGATGAAGGGATTAGTGAAAATTTCTGCAGGCAATTATGGCGGCAAATTGGGTAAATATCAAATCCATCTGAACGAGTTAGGGTTACCTGAAAAATACTTTAGGGATTAGATTAGAGATTTAATCGCCTTTATAGGTAATTTTTTTATCTTCTATAGGTTTTAAATTCAACCCAGAGTCAAATAATGTGCCATATTGATTTTGGAATTCTTCTTTTATCTCTTCGAGTGGTAAGAAATCATATACCCCATGATCCTCAACATATTCTACAAAAAGATTTCCTTCGTTATCATACTTACTGAACATGGCATCATTGTTTTCATCGAAATCAACAAGTGGTAAAAATCCCGCTTTTTGAGCTGTGTTCTTATCGAAAACAGGTGCTAATTTGAGCCATTTATCATCAAGAAATATTTCTGAATAGCCATGATAATACATAACGTTGGTTCCCATAAAGTCTATGACCTTTTGAGAAATCTTATGATTGATTATATCAGCTAAATGGATTCGTGCAGGAATTTTCACAGCTCTGGCAAGAGTTGAGAGTAGAATAGCTTTTGAGACACAAAAACCATAACCTCTACGTAAAGTGACTGATGCCTTAAAATTTGCTTTAATTTCAGGGACGTACGACATCATATTATATTTGATCTCGTCTCTAACCCAATAAAAAAGCGCTCTAATTTTATCTAATTTCTGTTCTCTATTTTTAGTTATTTCTAAAGCCTTATTTTTTACCCTGCTCTTGTTATAATCAAAAAAATCTGAAGCTTGCAGATATTTTTCAAATTTGACCATGTTCTGTTCCAATGTTTAGGATAGTTCCTTATAGAATTATTCATTTTAAAGTTTATATAACTTGCACTTTTAAGATAAAATACGCTAAAACTCGGTAGATTAGGATAAAAACGGAAATTTTACTTTGCGCCGTTAAGGATTGCCTCTATGGCGTCTGCATATTCTCGATTGAAAACAATTTCGATCTCATCGTATGGCAAATCTGCGTAAGTCCCTCGGTCATTGACATATTCTACGAAAACCTTTCCATCTTTATCATGACTTGCCAATAGGGCATCATGCTCTCCATCAAATTCTACTAATGGATATCCCCCTTTTTCCGAGGTTCGAACATCAAAAACGGGAGTTGCTTTAACCCATTTATCATCAAGAAATAGTTCACTATATCCATGGAAGAAGAAAATCTCTTTTTTCATCCAATCGATTATTTTTTGTGGTATTTTATGATTGATAATATCTGCAAGATGAATCTTTGCTGGAATTTTGACTGCTCGCGCCATGGCAGATAGTAAAACCGCTTTTGAAACGCAAAACCCATTTCCCCTGCGTAGGGTGGTTGACGCTTTAAAGTTTGCGGGAATCATGTAAAAACCAAATTGGTTATAACGAATATTATCCCGCACCCAATAGAATAGGGCTATTGCTCTTTCTTTTTCATTTTCTAAATCTTTCGTAATCTCATAGGCTTTATTACGTACTCTGCTCTTATTGAAATCAAGAAATCGGGTTGGTGTCAAAAATTCCTTTAGATTATTCATTTTATTATCTTTTGACTACTATCAGCATTTATATTTTGTTCTAAATATTTATCTTATTGTGATTTATT
The DNA here is from genome assembly GCA_008080735.1 of Promethearchaeota archaeon. Lineage (GTDB taxonomy): Archaea > Asgardarchaeota > Lokiarchaeia > Sigyniarchaeales > SOKP01 > TEKIR-8. The sequence goes on along the minus strand of SHMW01000004.1, from coordinate 105,359 downwards.
CTCTAAATTATTTAAAATTATTACAGAGTTAAATTCAGAAAAAATCTATGAATCCTTCTCTCTTAGTTCTTTTTTTCGTTTTCTTTTATAACGTCCAAAATTTCCTTTAGCGCCTTTTCCACCAATAAATTCGGGAAGGTAAAATTCCGCTCTGATTTCATCCAAGAAGAAACATGAGATATATAGTAAATCTGGATTTAATTTGTGATAGAATTCTGTGATGAGAGTGGGATCTTCAAATTGATTAAGGATGACTTTTTTACCTGCTGCTTGGATCTTTTCATAAAGGGACATCCATTTATAGCTTGCGGTAATTTCTTTGCCAGCTCCAGGGACCCATTGGATTCCATCGAGACTCTCAAGAGCCAATAAATCGTCCAGATGCACGATCTGGTTTTCCCCATCTAAATGATAAACCGCATGGTCCATATGCTCGGCTTGTTGTTCGATATAAGGTAAAGCGAAACGTTTAAACCATTTGGGGTTTAACATCGCAGCAAAATCACATTGAATAGGGTAATAATGATCGGGACACCATAAATTTAGCCAGCTATCACATCCTTGACAATGGTTATCAATAATTGCTTGAAGAGAATCATAAAGGATGAGCATTTTTTCTAATATTAATCGGCAACACTCGTCTATTATTTCAGGATTTCTTCTCATAGTGAGGATCAGCTTTTCGGGTCCCAATAACGAAGACAGTACGTCAAGCACACCTCCCACATCTGTCATGGCGATGGTATAGTCCTTTTGGGCCCTTTTCGCGGCATATTCAATTACTCGTAAATAGCGAGCATACCACTCATTATCATTATTTAGTTCAATCTCCCGAATGTGGGAAACCACATTATCTGGAGGGATTTTTCCCATATACCATACGGTCTCTCCCACAGCTCCGTATTTGTTTGAACCTTTTTGGTATTCTGGCTCTATTCCTAAAATCGCGGCTAAACACCCCGCACCATAATTTGGAAAGAAGCTGTAGATATTCTCACCACCAGAGTATATTTTTTGCTTAAGCTCTTCGAACTGGTCTAAACACACCTCAATTCCATCTGGGTTTCTTGCCAGGCAGAATGGAATATAGAAATCCGTCACTTCATTTAGGCTGGAAATAATTTTTCCATAAAATGGATGATTATAGCCCATACAAGGTCTGTCGGTATCTTCGTTATTCCACCATCTACCTAATCTCTTTTTAGTTTCTTGTATGTTTTTATCTTCTTTAATCATTATAGGTAGAAAGAAAATATGTATTATAAAAGATTTCATATGGAAAGATTTTGATTATTCCATATTTGTATAACATATATTTAAGATTTAAATGGAAGTTTAACTAATTCTATATTATTAATTAAAAATTTAAAGATAATGAAGAAAAAGGATACCTTCATTGGGACAAGAATTGATTCAAATCTACTGGAACCTTTAAATGAAATTATAAAGCAGAGGGATTTGACTATGAGTGAATTAATTCGAAATGGATTATTTCGCTACATCATGTTTTTTCAGCGAGACGAAATGAAAAACAATCCAATGTTGATTATCTCAAAAAACGAATTAGCTTTTTTGTTGGATAAACTCCATGAATCCGAATTAGAGGGACTGGCAGATCTAATGTACAAAAATGGTTTAATCACTCGCAAATACCAACTAGAGTTATTATTTAAACTTATAAATGATATTGAATTTACCGCTCGCGCTCAAATGGCATTATTAACCAGAATAGTGTTTTCTAATAAAGGACAGAGATGGTTTCAAGAATTTTATTATAATTTTCATGGAAGTACGCTAAGGATTGCGGGTAAACATTCACTAAACAAAAATTTCTCCATTTTCTTTAAGTATTATATTATCAAGTATTTGGAAGAATTCGGATATAAATTGATCGAAGAAAAATTGGATATTGATAAGGTTGTTCTAATACTTGATAAGAATGAAAAAGTCAAGCTGAAAAGCGAGCTATAAACATGAAATATGAAAAATAAAGAGGTAAGAAAAAATGAGTAAAAACCAAAAACTAACAGTAGTAGGTGCAGCTTCATTAACCTTCGGCATGGGAACTGTAGGTACGATAATTGAGAGTGAAGTATTAGAAGGGAGTACGATATGCCTTCATGATATAGATGAGAAAAATTTAGAATTAGTCCGCCAAGCATGTGAAGCAGCCATTAAGAAAAAGAAAGTAAATTTCAAATTAGAGGCTACCACAGACCGTCCGGAAGCTTTGAAAGATGCCACATTTATTATCAATTCTATTGAGGTGGCACCCCGATTTGATTTATTGGATCAAGATTATAAAATTCCATTAAATCGTGGATGTAAACAAGTTTCGGGGGAGAACGGCGGACCAGGAGCATTATTTCATTCACTCCGAGTAATTCCACCCATCCTTGATATATGCGAAGATGTAAATAAAATTTGCCCGAATGCTTTGTTTATTAACTATTCTAATCCGATGACAAGAGTCTGTTTAGCAATAAAAAGAAAATTCCCTTCTCTTAAATTTGTAGGATTATGCCATGAATTTTATCATTTTTTGCCATCATTATCTCGAATTTTAGAGGTGCCCGTTTCCAACTTGGACGTGGAAGGATATGGCATGAATCATTTCGGGGTTATAACCAAATGCAATTTTAAGGATACGGGGAAAGACGCCTACCCTGAGCTTCGAAGAAAAGGACCAGAGTTTTTCTATAAGGTAAATCTCTATGATGGGTTTAAATTTATCGGCTTCTTTTTAGAGAAATACGGATATTGTCCTTACACCACAGACAGTCATTACGGAGAATATATTCCTTGGGCATGGGAAAAAGCAGATATTCCCGCAATCCGATCATTCTGGAAGGGGTATGAGGAAATGATGAGGAATAGCTATGAGAAACTCAAAAGAACCATTGAAAAAGGGAAAGGAGAGAGACTTGTAAAACCAGTAGAGGAGCCCGCCATCCCGATTATAGAGGGTATCTTAACCGATTCGAACTATGTAGAACCTTCAGTAAATATCCCGAATGACGATATTATTACCAACCTTCCAGAAGATTTGGTAGTAGAATGTCCCGCCATCGTTAATAAAGATGGACTTAAAGGAGTTAAGTATGGAGAATATCCGTTAGAACTGGTAGGCTATTTACAGACTCAAGTTTCCGTGATGGATCTGGTATTAGAGGCGATCTTTCAGAGATCTAAAGACATTGCTCTGAAGGCGATTCTTATGGATCCATTGATATCTACATATGGACAAGCTGAAAGCATCTTAAATGATTTATTGAAAATGCAAGAGAAATATATTCAATTTGAATTAGAATGATAAATTTTTCTCAAAATCTAACATTTGATTATTTAAATAATAAATCTTATTTATATACTATTGAATATTTCAAATATCATCAATTAACTTGGTAGGACTTAAATAATAGAAGTTTAAAACCATTTTGAATCAATATCTATCAAATATGTGTCCCTTGTTTACCGGCTTCCCTGCTCTTATTTATTCTGGATTATGGACGTTAAAAAAATTTGGAATTCTGGAACGTGAAATACCCAACGCTACAGTTTTGTTTCTCATTACAGATGCTCCTCCTGCGTTTCAAGCAATTATAAAAGATGGAAATTTCGAGATGAAAAGATTAGAAGATATTAAAAAAAAAGAAGATTTAGAAGATATTCGGGCTGAAATGGCAATAGCACTTCCTTCTTATTATCTTTTAGGCAGTACTGATGGATTCATTAGAGGAATGTCAGAGGGTGTTATTACCATCAAGAATAACAACGTTTTAACAATTTTAGGAAAAATTGCGAGTGTGTTTTGAATGGTTGAGGAATTAACTGCTCTGGAACGGATCAATACCGTTTTAGATGGAGATGTACCAGATCGCGTTCCCACTCTTTGTCTTGGTTCGGATTTTAAGTTTATGGATCTTTTTATGCGATCCCCTTACGCTTTGACCGAAGAAGATTTAAATTTCTTTGACAAAGCAGGTTTGAGCCCCAGATTTCTTCATACACAATATTTGTTAGCGAAGTTCAGTCCACCCTCAATTTATCCAAACGGTTTAGATGCAAAAGTGGATTTATGCTGGGAAATTGTTGATGGAATTCAACCCAAAAAAGGAGAAGATCCCGATACTCTCCTAACTGCGAACGGACAAATATTTAAGTTCATAATAAATGATGAGGGAACACCTTCCTATTGGTATACTGGGCCGGCTCTAAATTCCAAAGAAAAAATCAAAGAGTGCTGGGAACATCCCGAAGATTTCAAAGTGGATAAAAATCGCTTCAAAGTACTATCAAAAAATCGAAAAAAAATGAAAAAGTTCGATATCGTCGTTGCTCAAGGATTTGGTGGCCCTTTCGAAAATTGTATATTAGGAATCGGGTTATCAACATTCGCCAAATTAGCCCGTAAAGAACCAGAAATCATCAAAAAGCATTTAGATTTTATGTGGGAAAATTATCAAAAGAAAAACATGAAATATCTTCTAAGAACTAAGCCCGATATTGTAATGATCGGAAATGACATCGGCTATAATGATGGCCTTCAGCTTCCCCTAAAACAATGGCAAGGGTTTTTCAAACCTATTTTGAGACGTTATGTAAATATGATCCATGATGCAGAAATTAAGGTTATTTTGCATTGTTGTGGGGCTATCGAAGAGCTCTTCCCCGATTTTATAGAGCTCAAGATCGATGGAGTTGAATCTTTACAGCCAACCATTAACAACTTAGATAGATATAAGAAAAAATATCCAGAAATTACCCTACTTGGAACGATTGACGACACAGGGTTGTTGGTTAATGGGACTCCCGAAGAGGTGAGATGTGATATTCAAAATAAAATTAAGACTCTTGGGAAAAATGGAGGATATATCCCAGGTCCAACAAATTGGTTGTTGGATCAAAAACCAGAAAATGTAGTTGCTCTCTATAAAGCAATTATAGAATTTGGAGCCTACTAATAATAAAAAAGATCGCATGAAAATTCAATCAAAAAAAGTTTTATTAAATTCAGTTGCGAAAGAGAAATTATCATGCAGCAATGATGGTTTTTTTTAGAGAGAAATTCCCTTTTTTTGTGATTATCATTGTTGATCATTTTTTAGTTTAGTATATCGAAAATTTTGGTCAATAAAATTAACATAAACTCACACAAATATTTGATTTAATTCTAAATTCAATAATGGGACAACCTATTAATTGATGAATTAGAAAAAAAACAAAATCTTTATTAAAAATTGGAAATAAGAAAAACTACCTACTTTAGATTGAAAAAATCGTATAATTGGGTATATTTCAGATGAGTGAACAAAATATTCACAAAATTGGGATTATGGTAGTTATCAATGTGATTGCTCTCTATCTTTATTTCTATCTGTTTGATTCTTTTATTACTTTATATGCAACCATTGACGATGAGACAATTATGATATTAATACTCTTAACTTTAATTCCTATAATCTTAATTATGATAAATTTTATGCTCGTTGCTATTATGTCAATTAAAGAAGAGGGTTATGATAATATAATCAAAAAAGTTGTAATCATTACATTGATTGCTATTATTTTATTGACTCTTTTGATTTTCATATATTTCCTCAATGGCATAGGAGCTTTTGGTTAATTAAAAAACCTCAATACAATATTTTCTTTTTTTTATTAAAATGAGATTTACATTTATTTAATGATAGATATAATCCTTAAAAAGAAATTATTTTATAATATGAATTATCTTTTTTCAGTCGCATTTTTAGGGAGAAATATAGTAAAAGTGCTTCCTTTTCCGTATTCACTCTTAACAGATATGTCCCCTCCGTGTAATTGAATCAAATCCTTTGAAATTGAAAGTCCCAAACCGCTCCCTTCGACTTTTTGGGCGGATTTAGTCCTATAAAACTTATCAAAAATTTTCATTATGTTTTTCTTTTGTATACCTATGCCAAAATCTTTTATATCTATTAATAATCCTTCAATATTTTCATTATGTTTTTCTTTTGTATATCTTTCAATATCAATCACTACTTCAGAATAATCTGGAGAATATTTAATCGCATTATCAACTAAAATTCTAAACACCTGCTCAATTCTTTTACCATCTGCTATTATTGTGTGTTCACTCTCAATATGACGCACTATCTCTATATTCTTGGTTTTCCATTTCGGTTTTAATTGAAGAATGACATTATTAATTAAGTGGTTTATATTACAAGTCGAGAGGTCCAGTTCTATCTTCCCTAAGTTTGATTTCGTATATAGAAGTAAATCATCAATCAAATCTTTTAAGACTTTAGTATTTTTTGCGATATTATCCCATAATTCTTCCTTGTCTTCCTCGGAAAGATCCTCTTTAAATGTGTTATAGGATTCGACGGTTAAATTCATGGTTGAGAGGGGATTCTTAAGTTCATGGGATACAACCGATGTAAATTGGGTTCTCAATCGTTCAAATTTTACGAATTCGGTTATATCTCTGATTTCTATGATTACGGCATAAGGAGATTCATCATATCTTAAAGTCACGAATTTAGGAAAAATTTGGAGCCATATTTCTTCTTTAACAGGCTCAATTGTAATCGCATCTTCTTTCTGAGTTTTTAATATCTCATTTATAGTTTCAATAAGTATATTATTATCTTCTATTTTGCTAAAATCTATATTTGGTTTCAATTTTTTACCAATCAGCTCATAAAGGAGTTCTTCCGCCTCAGAATTGATCAGAAGAATCTTGCCTTTACTATTTAAGACAATAATACCGTCGGGAATCGATTCGACAAACATCTCCAGTTGAGCATTTGCTCTTTTTTGCTCCTCCATAAGCTTTTCAAGCCGAATATTTTTTTTGGCTAAATCTCTCTGCAAATTTACCAATTCGTTATTTAGGTGAGTAAGGTCCTCGTACCATTCAGTTTCCGTGGAAACCTCTTGCATCTTCATAATCTTCTCTTTATGATTTCTTGTTCTTAAATCGCTAATCTGTTCAATTAATAACCCTACTAACTGCTTAAAGAACTTTTGATAAGTCAAATTATCTGATAACGTACCAACAATTATTATTTGATCATTTATCAAACTCCCCGCAAGCTTAAGTTGAATAAGTTTATTTCGCTTCGGGAATACTTTAAGATCTAAATTAAATTCTGCTCCCGTTTCTTGGATTTGCAAAATAAAGTCCAGAAATTTCAAATAATCATCTGAATCAAGAATTTCTTTTAAGGATTCATTTGAAAATCCGTTGAATATCCCTAAATTGTCGTTGATAATTTTTAGGATTTTTCCCTCAATATTACAAATAAAAGCAATACCTTGATTTTTTTCTTTTGAGTTCATTTTAATCATTGGATTCTAATATCTTGCTTGCTGTTTTTATGGCTGTATCCGCATCTGGAGAAAATCCATCTGCTCCGATATATTTCCATAGATCTGGAACAATATTAAAGGGATACCCCCCAACCATTATTTTGACATCTCTCGCGTCTGTTTTTTGGATTTGTTGTATCATCTCTTCTACTATTGGGATATGGATCATCATTGTCGCCGAAACAGCTAAAAGATCTGCATTATTACGTATAATATATTTTATAATGCTCTCGATGGGGGTATTTGCACCTAAATAGTAAGTTTCCCATCCCTCCATTTCAAAAAAATCGGCAACCATGCGAATTCCCAATTCATGCAGTTCTCCTCCTATACAAGTGGCAATTAGTGTCTTGCCAATTCTTTCCGTGGCGAAGATATTACTATATAATCGAGAAATAATAAGTTGAGTGACTGCGGTACAATAATGCTCTTGAGCAACGCTTATTTTATTTTCTTCCCATAATCGCCCTATCTCTTGTTGGACTGGTTGAAAAACATTTAAATAGATTTCTTTGATCTCTGTACCATCAGATACAGCTTTAAAAATGAGATCATTGGCCTCATATTTTTTTCCATCGAGGATATAATCTAAATAGGTTAAAGCTGTCTTTTTTAAAGGGTTTGATTCTTGTATATAACTAAAATCCGTCTCGTCTGGAGTTTGAATGATATCGATGGCATTATCTAAATAAGTATTAATCAGATCTGATTCTTTTGGAAATTTCTCGTTTAAAACTTCCATTGTCATTTCAAAAGTAATGATTAAACTTTCTATAGAAATGTTTCTTGAAAGTAAAATAGATTTCACCCACCGAATATATTCGTTAAATAATGTAGGCTTAGAATAACGAATAGCTTGGACAAGATAATCCAAGTGATATTTTATATCTTGATATGACTTGAGTTTTTGCTCATTTGTATAATTTTTTTTAAAATCAGGGAGTTTTTGGAAGATTCGATCAAAAATACTCATCGTAAGCTCTTCAATGTTATCATTGATTCTGTTGACTAAGGTCCTGTATAGATTTGGAATCCTACTTTTAGATGACATCTTAGTAAAATATGAAATAAATTCTTTTTATATATATCTAATCAATACCCCTAATTCTATATTATCTATAAATTAGAAAAAGAATTTGATATTAAAAATTCGGTTTATAAAATAAAAGGCATCTAAATCCCAGTTATTTCGATTTTGGCAATAAAATAGAAAAATTACTTCCCGCGTGAAAATTTCCCTCCATTTTATTCTCTACCCAGATTTTCCCACCATATTTATTGATGAGGAGGTTGACTAGGGTTAATCCAAGACCCATACCCTTGGACCCTTTCGCGGACTGCTGCCCTTTCATAAATATTAGTTGTTTCCTTTCATCTTCGATGCCAATTCCATTATCAATAAATTCTAACTTTAAGAATGTATCATCATCTTGTTCATCGTTCACTTCAGAAGCTCTAATCTCGATCTTAATAATTTCTTCTTCGTTATATTTTATGCTATTAATAAGAATATTTTGGAATATTTCTTCCAATAATTCATTTGCTTGAACAAAATAATCCTTAAAGCGTATTTTAGTTGTGATTTCTAAGCTCTTTTCCCTATATGTTTTCTTAATATATTCTATAACTTTTTTTAAAGATTCTACAGCATCGATCACTATTAATTCAAGGTCTTTTTCTTCTAATTCGGAAATTTGATGGATCTTTGAAACAAGTTCCGTCCCTCTTTTTACCTGCTTAGTAATCATTTTCATCAGATGGGAAAAATCATCGTTCTCTTTTCGGTCTTCAAATGAATGAGATATAATTTCTGTTGAACTGCTAATTACTTGAAGGATGTTATTCATGTCATGGATAAAGAGATCTTTATAAAAATTAGCTCTATTATATGCCTCTTTATACTTTTCTTCTGATTTTTTAAGTTCTAATTGTGCGTTTTTTTTATCAGTTATATCCACCAGAAAAATTAAATCTGCCTCTTTACCTTGGTATGTTATTTTTCTGTTAAGACTTTCAACCCATTTAATATCTCCACTTTTACTACATACACGAAATTGGAATGGATCCTCTAATTTGTGTGGATTTTTAACTCTTTCTTTAAAGCGATTTTGAACTTTCTTTATATCTTCAGGATGAATATGATCAAGGATGTCATGAAAATTCATCTCCTCTATTTCTTTTGGTGTAAATCCCGTAAATTTCGCTGCCTTACTATTTATATATTTGAGTTTTCCATCTTGAACAATCTGCAGTCCAATAAGAGATTGTTCCGACATAGTCCTAAACTTTTCTTCGGATTCTTTTAACATTCTCTCTGCTTCTCTTTTCTCCGTAATATCCGTAATGAATGCGACTGATCCAATATATTTTCCTTCATCAGTAAAGATCGGAGATGCGTTTAGATTTGTATAGATCTTTTCTCCGTTTTTCTTTGTAAATTGAAATACATGTTCTTCCTCAATCCCTTGCTTTCTGCGATTAATATTCTTTTTGGCAATCTGCGAATATTGATTATCACAAAAATCTAAAAGATGCTTGCCCACCATCTCCTCTCTAGAATATCCTAGCATTTGAGCCATCCGTTCATTCACAAAATTAGTGCGATCATCTTCATCTATCATCCAAATCCCTTCTAAAGCATTTTCAACAATTAGACCATATTTTCTTTCAGAGATTCTTAATTTTTTTTCTATCGCTTTAGTTTTGGTTAAATCCTCATTAATAGCCAATATATTTTTTGGGATACCAGAGGAGTCGTGAATGAGTGAGACAGATGAATATATGTGAATAGGGTCTCCCTTTTTGGTATATTGTAAAACCTCACCTTTCCAACTACCTTCCTTTTCAAACTCGGAAATAACATCTTTGGGATTTTGATTTTGATATTCAATTTTAATAGTATCCATTATGTTTTTCCCAATAATTTCTTCAGCTTTCCATCCATATATTTCTTCAGCTGCCCTATTCCATGCATTTATATTATAATCTATATCAGTTATAATTATCGCGTCTGAAATTTCGTTGAAAAAATGCATTTCCTTATTCTGTAGATTCGACATGTGTAGTATCCCCAAAAATTCTCGTTCATTTATACAATAGTGTATAAGAATATAAAAATTATCAAAAACTAATTCATATTTCAATTCACTAGTGCATATCTTCATTTTAAAGGTTTTTTATTGAATACATGATTTCTTTTGATTAGAAAAGAAAATATAATTTTTTATATAGGAGAAAATGGAGTTAAATATTGTTTTGGTCGGGGCAGGGAGTGCGGCCTTTGGGCCTCCTACTTTTACAGACCTATATTTAAGTGAAGGTTTGCATGGATCGAATATAATACTACACGATGTTGATAAACCTAAACTGAATATGGTTTATGAGGTAATCTCAAAAGAGAATGAAAGAACGGGTGGAATATTTACCATTAAGAAGACTTTGAATCGCGAAGAGGCATTAGAAGATGCTGATTTTGTTATTTGTTCGATTGAACATGGAGATAGATTTAAACTAAGATGGCAAGATAATACAATCCCAAGAAAATATGGTACTACGGAAATGATGGGAGAAAATGGAGGTCCAGGCGGATTTTTTCATAGTGCGCGACAAATTCCAGAGGTATTAAAAATCGTTGCGGATGTAGATCGAATTTGTCCTAACGCATATTTCATTAATTATTCAAATCCTCTTTCGAGAATATGTTTAGCTATAAAACGGGTGTATCCTGATATAAAAATGTTTGGATTGTGCCACCAAATAGAGCTTTTAACAAATGAACATTTACCTAAAATGCTTAATAGGGAATTGGAAGAACTAAGGTTAATAGTTGGGGGGCTTAATCATTTTGCTTTTTTATTTGGATTAGAAAATTTTAAAACTGGGGAAAATTTAATGCCCGATTTTAATCATCGCTGTCTGGAATATTTTGAAGATGGATGGGACAGATTTCATTATTCGGAACTTACTTTCGAAGTCTATAAACGATTTGGGTTTTTTCCTTATGTTGGAGATAACCATCTCTGTGAATATGTCCAATTTGGCTCTGAATTTACGAAAATAGAAGATATTAAAGCGTGGATCAAAAGGATGGAGCAAGCAAATCTTGGAACGAACGCACGTCTACAAAGATATTATAAACGCTTGAAAAAGGGAAGATATCCCCGAAAAGGAATGCTAAGACCAGAACCTTCTGGAGAAAGGGCAATACCCATTATAGAAGCGATTATTGAGGATAAACATTCTTATGAATATGCGGTCAATATCCCTAATGATGGAATCATTGAAAACTTGCCAAATAATCTTATTATTGAATGTTCAGCGAAGGTTGATAAAAACGGTCTTCATGGAGTAAAGATTGGAAAGATTCCAAAAGATCTGGGAGTTTTATTGAAAAGAGAAGCGGCTACACAAGATTTATGCATAGAAGCAATATTAGAAGAATCAAAAATGATGGCTATTAATTGTTTAGCTCTAGATGTGAATTGCGGAAGCTATGAAATTGCTGAGAAAGTATTTGATGAGATGATGGATTTACAGAAGAAATATCTCCCAAATTTTAAATGATCACACATCCATATGTTCACTCTAATAAGGGTAACAAAACAACGAAATTACTGCCTTTCTGATATTCTCCCATGATTCTATTTTGAACCCAAATTTTTCCGTTATGAACCTTTAGGATCTTTTTAGTAAGTAATAATCCCAATCCCATTCCACTACTTTCTTTTTCTTTTTTAATCCGAGATTTGAATAAAGACTCTTTCATCTCATCTGGAATACCAATTCCATTATCAATAAATTCGATCTTAGTGAATTTGGTATCCTTTTCTTCAATTCTTGAAACTCTAATTTGGATTTTAGGATCTTTCTCGTTATATTTCACAGCATTAATCAAAATATTTTCAAAAACTTCAACCAAAAATTCATTTCCTTTTATATGATAATTTTCAGATGGGGAATCATAGTTTATTATAATATTTTTATTTGGATAACTTTCTTTAACAAACCTAATAGCTTTAGTTAGTTCTTTATTCAGGGAAATTCTATTCAAATTACCGTTTATCATATCAAGATCGGAAAGTTTTCTTATATTAGAAATTAGATTGGAGCCTCTTATTATCTGATCGTCAATCATATCGATAAGTTCGTGAACTTTTTTACTCTCAAGTTGCTGCTCTACTATATTCGAAAGTAAATCTGAAGCGGTTTTAATATTATGCAAAATATTATTTATATCATGCGTAAAAAGATCTTTATAGAGATTAGCCTGATTGTAAGCATATAAACACTCTTGTCTGGAATTTTCAAGTGAATCAAGCATTTGACTATTTTTTAACGCAATAGCAACTAATTCAGATAATCCAGCACTCAAATTTTTGTCGTTTTCATTGAAACCATTTTTCTTATTAGCAAGCCCAATTATGCCAATTGTTTTATTTTCTAAATTTAGAGGTGCGAATAATACATTTTTTAATTCTACATGACCATCAGGTAAATATTTAATCCAATCACTTTTCATAAAATTATTGTCATATATGGGCTTTCCCTTTTTATATGCTTCTGCTCTGAGTCCGCGTATCGGCATAGGGAGATTGGGATTAACTCTACAAGGAAGACCTCCAGAATCAAGAAATAATACCTCATTCTCACTTCCATCCTCAGACAACAATGCTACATATCCAGATTGAGCTCCTGTTATATCTTTAGATACTTCAAAAATAGCCTTTGCAGCATCTTTGAAATGTTTATATTCTAATACAGCTTTAGTTGCCTTTAATAAGGCACTTATTTGGTTTCTCCGTCGTTCCGATTCTTTCAGTGCGTTTCTAAGCTGTTTTTCTTTTAATTTTAACTCGGAAACATCATCATAAATCGCAATAATTTCACCTGAAGATAATTTGTACACATAATTATCTCTCCATCCTTCAATACGATTGTCTTTATATTTTGAAATCGGATGTCGCTCTGGTTCCCCCGAGATCCAAACATTTTGAAGTACATCCAAGAGTCCAAAATCTATTACCCCCGGAAAAACATCAGTTAATTTTCGTCCTATAACTTGTTGTTTTTCTATATTATCTATTTCTTCAGCAGCTTGGTTGATATTTACAAATTCAAAATCTTTACCATTCTCTATTGGTTTATAAATTGCCACTCCACTTCTCATTTTATCAAAAATCTCTTCATAGTGATTTTTGAATTCTTTCAAATCTAAATTTTCTTCCGTATTATTCATATATATCTTCCCAATTCTAGTTATAAAAGTTTGAAATATAAGTCTATATAGATAGATCTGTGAAAAAGATCATTCTATATAAGTAATTTTACTATTTACTTTTAATTTTAAGGCTTTTGATTTATCGGAATAAAGATAAAAAGAAAAAAGTGAGAAATATAATATAGAGAAAGAGATTGTTTAAATTTTTGAAGCGATTAGATCAATCACGTCAATTACGACGATCTTCTCTTGCTCTTTAGGGTCCATTTGTTCATATGCATCTTTAAAATTTCCAATACAAAACGGACAACTAGTGGTTAATATATCTGCGCCACTTTCAATAGCTTCTTTGATTCGTTCCCAAGAAATTTCCATTGCTAAATCCGCAAATTGACTTTTCACGCCCCCTCCAGCACCACAACACCATGCATTCTTTCTATTACGTTTCATCTCAACCAATTCGACTCCTGGAAGTTTTGCGATTACTTCTCTTGGAATCTCATATAAATCCATATGTCTTCCTAAATGGCACGGATCATGATATGTTATCTTTTGAGGATTAGATCCTTGATTAAAGGGAATTTGGTCCTTATTTATTAAGTCTATTAAAATTTCTGTAATATGTTTTACTCTAAACGGTAATTCTTCGCCCAAAAGTTCCGGATAATCCTTATTCAACGTTCGATAACAGCCTGCACACGCCGTAAATATTTCTTTTCCACCTATATTCTTAATTTGATCGATATTGTGGTAAATTGAATCCATTACAGCCTTTTTATCCCCAATTCGAAGAGCTATGGAACCACAACACCATTCTTCATCTAATAATGTTATGTCCGTTTTAGCGGCTTCCAAAATTTTCATTAAACTTCTAAGTGTGTTGACTTGTCTTAAAGGCATAGTGCATCCAGTAAAAAACACAAGATCCGCATTTTCTTTAATATTTGAAAATTCTGAGGCCCATTTCGTTTTATCAATTTTTACTTCTCCATATGGGTTTCTCATTTCTGGATTATTCATGTATTCAATCAATACTTGATGTCTCTCTAAAGGAGCAAAACCCGCCTCAACAAGATCTTCGCGCAACGCATTCCATACTTCTACATGATCAATCCACTTTGAAGTATTTAACACTATATGTTCATTCTGCGTCTGATGACATACTTCCGTACAATTTCCACATTCAGAGCATTGATATACAAACTCCGCTAAATCTTTACTCAATGGGATTTTCCCCTCCAAAATACTCTTAAGTACGTTCATGCGCCCCCGAGAGAACCAGATTTCAAAGGCTTCATCACCTTTTGCTTCTTTCACGGGGCAGGTGAGAAATCGCCCCACCGCAGGTCGGATGGCGTATCCGCAATCTCCGCAACCCATACAGGACATTATGGCTTCCCATTGCTTTTTTAGATTTTCTAATTTGCTCATTTTAATTTTTCAACATAATTTTTTTATTTTCCATAATTCTAAATACATTTCCATGAATCTGCAATAAGCTGAAATTCACAATATTCATCAGATAATTTTGATCTGGGATTTTTACTTCCCTTCACCTTAATTACCTTTCCAATAATTTCTATTTCATCTTCACAGTTTATTTCCTTATCTGTATACACGACCAGTTGGAATCCATTTTCAAGATCAATATAGTTTATTTCGGGGTGCCTATCATCATGGATTAGCATATGCTGCCAAATAATACTTGAAATTATTCCAACAATACTTATTGTGTTTCCTTCGTTTTCTTCAAGCTTTCTTTTTGTATCTTCATACATGTTAGTTCATCTCTTTATAATAATCAAGACTTATGAGAATTTCTTCAAAATGATTTGCATTTTCATAGATTAGTCATTTCCAAATTTGAATTTACCCCTACTTAGGATTAAGTTTGGATCTAGTGTTTGTTTGACAGATTTCATTAAATTATAAAAAGCTTCTGGATAGGCTCCTATCTCGACCATCATTCGGGACATCATATCGCCCATCATATACCATTGTACTCCGTGTCGGGTGACGCGCTCAAGAACGGATTTCCAAAGCTTTTCATTGATCTCATCAATTAGGTCATGATATTTACCATTGTGATAAGCAGAAAAACTGGTAAAACCGCAAGTAAGTTCTACATTACATCCATCAATTAGCAGTATAGGTCCACTTCCTGTTATGGGTCTTTGACCGGTAATTTCTGTAATTTTTTGGATATCATCGTTATGTTCTATATCCCATTGGTCAAGATCTGTCAAAATCCTAGGATAGGTACTAATCGGAGTAAAACATTCTGCGGTTAAGGGTTCTAATGCGGGAAACATCCCCCATAAATTGTGATACATCTGCCAGTGTCCTTGCTCTTCATAATGCCATTTTGCGATATTTCCCTCCGAAATTTCAGGGCCCAATTCTTGGACTTTCCTTTTATTGAGAATAATCTGATCTAATTGGTTAGTTTTCGCTTCTAATTCCTCTTCTGAATTCGCCTCAATAGTATAAAAGAAAATCCCCTTTTTTCGCTTGAGATCGTCCCACATGGGAAAAAGTCCTTGTTGGCAACCAACATTTACAACCAAATCCATAATATACATCGCATCATATACCTCTATTCCCATTTTTCTTATCTCAGAAAAGATTTCAGAACTAATTTCAGCCGATTTCCTCTCCAATAGAAAGGTTTTGTAATTCGCGAATGTGGGTCGTGGAAACACTTGTAAAGAGACTCTCGTCTTTACTCCCATAATTCCATTATCTCCACAAAATAGTCCAGCGAGATCAGGTCCGTTTCCAAACCTATTGAATGGATATTCTGAATATTTATTTGCTTGCGAGCCAGTTTCAATGATCTCTCCTGTGGGAAGAACCACTTCTAATGAAACCAGTTGATTCGTGCATGCACCATATTTCGCACATCCCCCCCCGCCAACGCTATGATGGGAAATCCCTCCTCCTATTGAAGCAGTCATTCCACTTCCAGGTCCCATACAACCCGTATATAAGTCAAAATCAGAAAGATATTCATTCAGCTTACCCCAAGATGTTCCCGCCTCAACAGTGACTATAAGGTTTTTTGTATCTAAGTTGATAATTTTATTCATTCGCTTCATATCTAATAGAATTCCGTTATTACCTATGGGTTTGCTGCCGCCAAATTCACAATCCCCTCCTCCTCGCGGATAAACGGGAATTTTTTCCTGATTCGCAACTTTTAAAATCTCCGAAATCTCCTTGGCATCTTTAGGACGTATAATGATATCGGGTACTCCTTGTAGTAATGGATCTACATTTCGCGAATATGAATGGCGAATATATTCATTATCGGAAATGAATTGATCAGATACGATATTTTCTAGTTTTTGATATAATTCCGACATTTTCGATAGTGTTTGATTTATTAGTTTTTAACTAATTTCCTACTATACAATTAATAGATCGAATTATATTTATAAATTGCTCAGTAAACTGAAAAAAAGGTAGTTTAAATATCTACACTACCAATTTTTGCAAATTTATAATAAATTCATGTGAGAGCAATCCTCGTCAGAAATCATATAAAATCCAGAATAGTCAAAAAAAAGAATTGGGGTGGTTCCTATTTTAAAATTCTCTCTGATACTGCTTCGGGTAAAAAAAAACCCAAGTAATAAAAGACAACTCCAGAAACCAGCAATATCCTAATTACTAACATTAATAAAGCGTCTGTGGTTAATACCGCATCTAAGAGAACAGAAACAAGAATCAATAACCATGCTGCTAATAAGAATTTTCCTTTTAGATTAACTTTTGGATCGGCTGATTTTATCGAAATGATACTAAAATGAATTCCAGTGGCCTCCATCGAAACGATTGTAATGATTTGGAATATTAGGAGGAAATCGTTGCTAATTATATTGATTTCTGTAGTTTTCTCTCCTATAATGGTATAATCTGTCAATAAAAATACAATGAGTAGAATTTCAAAAATAATCGAGATTGCGATGTAAATTATAACCATCATTTTTTTATATTTCTTATAAATCAAAGTCGCAACTGAATATATCCAACTAACCAAAGCAATGGGTAAAAATGCGCTTGAGAGAAATAGGTATACGGGAATATCTAATGCATAATTTGCTATCAAAACACCGATAAACGAAATTGCGCCACCCCAATATGGAGATAACAGAAAAAAGTAGGTTAACCCGACAGTGATATTTATTTTATCCTTGTATTTATAGTATGTATACAAAATCCTTATACCGATAATCACAGAAACAATAATAATAATTATCGCCGATATTCCGTGGAAAAAATCTTTCACTTCGAGATCCGAAATAGTTACACTTGCCATTTACTAATCACCCATTTAAGAATAATCGAATTATCGATCGAGAGTTATTAAGTAAATGTTATATTTAAAGCTAACAATGATATTTATTAAATTAAGAAGAATGTGATACGATCTATTAAACAAAGAGTATTTCTAATAATGTTTTCAGCTTATTTCTCACATACTCAGATATTCTTTTTCCCATTCGAAAGTATTCTTGATTCCTTGATAGATATTTACCTTGGGAGAAAATCCTAATTTTTTTTGGGCTTTTGTAATATCTGAATGAGTAACTCTCACATCCCCCTTTTTCGCATCAATATATTTAACGTTTTTGGGTCTATCAGCAATGCTATAAATCTTATTTACTAATTCGTTTACTGATATGGGATTGCCGCACCCTAAATTAAAAGCTTCTCCATCGGCGTCTTCATTCTCAGCAGCTAAGATTAATCCATCCACAATGTCTGAGATATATGTAAAATCCCTTAGTTGTTCTCCATCACCATAAATTACGATTTCTTCCCCATTAAGAACACGTTCGATAAATTTTCTAATAGCCATATCCTTTCGACCCCATGGGCCGTAGACGGTATAGAATCTAAGCCAAGTGGAAGGTATCGAATATTCCCGAAAATAATAATCGCAATAAGATTCACAAGCTAATTTTGATACCGCATATGGAGATATCGGAGTTTTTGGATGATCTTCATCAACAGGCGTATAAATGGGATTTCCATACACAGAGGAAGAAGATGCAAAAACCACTTTTTTTTTACCACATCTACGAGAATATTCAAAAATATTGACCGTGCTACATATATTATTTTCTGTTATTACTGTTGGATTTAATAGTGAATATCGAACTCCCGCTATCGCGGCTAAATGAAAAATTATATCAATATTTTTCTCAATTTTTTCAAAGATTTCTGGATTAAGAAGACTTCCTTCAATAATATTGAAATCAATTCCTTCTTGATAATTTTCCAAAATATGTTGTAATTGATGTCTTTTTTCTTCCCTATGTTCTCTGAAATTATCAATAATTAGGACATAATTATTAGTTCTCAAGAGTTTTTCTGCGAGATGTGACCCTATAAAGCCCGCTCCTCCTGTGATCAAAATATTTCTTTTATTCATCATTATTAGTAAAAATCATTTTTTAGTAAAACAATGAAGTAACTATTAAAAATTTCAATATTTGGTTCTTTTAATCATTTTTCACGCAGAAACCCATGTGTCCTTTAGGGCATGGATGAAAGCGTTTAAAAATATCTAAATTTAAACAGTTATATCCTTTTATTCAAGTGGTAAATTATGAGATCTGATCTTTTTAGATAAAAAATATATGTAGTTATAACTATTTCTAAATTAACAATTAGAAAAATAGGACATTATTATGGAGATATTTCAAATAACAACTGGTATAATAACGATATTATTTGTTCTCATTAATTTTATTTTAGGTATTAAAATCGCATCGACCTATAGAAACAGAAAAAATATAAATTATCTATATGTTGGAATTGCTTGGTTAGGAATCGCTTTTCCCCTGATTCCCGATATTCTTCAATTTTTCTTTAGTTTTTTTTCTCCAGAAATTTCGGATTTTTCACTAATCGTGCTCTATGCCCTATTTAATATCATAATAATTCCCATTGTTGTCCTGCTATGGCTCACAGCTTTAACTAATTTATTACATCTTAAGAACAGGACAAAAAAGATTATACTACTGGTTTATGGAATATTCGCAATAATTATGGAAATACTAATAGTTTCATTCATTTTTATTGAGATTAATATGATTGGAAAAATTGGTGATTATCCTTACCAAGTTGTTTGGTCTCCTTTGAGCGATATTGTTTTAATCTCTAGTTTAAGCATCGTTCTTATAACGGGATTTCTATTTGCGCGTGAGCTTTTACGTTCCATGGATAAGGAAGTTAAGCTCCGTGGTCAGTTTTTGTTACTGGCGTTTATCACCTTTGTAGTTGGAAATATTGTTGAAATTCTATTCACTACTCCCGAATCAAACATCATTGCAAGATCAATTTTAATCCTAAGTTCAATTGAGTTCTATATTGGATTAACTATGCCTAATTTTGCAAAGAGATTTTTTTTCAAGGATTAAAATAATTATTAAGATTAAGTATTTTCTTTATTTTTTTTTAGAAATAGAATAACTAAGGTCATTAATTCTACAAAACCCTTGCCTTTTTCACTTAATCTGTATAATACGCTAGGGGGACGTGTATCTTCTACAATACGAGAAACTATGTTGTGCTCTTCCAGATCTTTAAGACGATCTGAGAGGGATCGTGAAGATATTCCCTTTAGAGCTCGTTTTAATTCATTAAAATTCGAACCTTTGTAAGTTTCCAATTCCCAGAGAATCTCAAGAACCCATTTTTTTGTTATAAACTCTAAATTTTCATAAAAAAATCGGATTTCTTTTTCTCGTTCTTCCTTTGAATAGGGAACTTTACTAAAGTAAGTATCTAATACCTCTCTACCTAATTTTTTTGCATTTTTGAAATACATATCCAGAGGAAATTTCTTTTTAATACGCTCAAAATCCAAAATCCACCACTTCCTTAAAAATATTATATCAAATGATATCAATTACATAAAAGCCAAATAATTTTTAAGAATTAAGTTCAAATTAGGAAAGTCTTTCTTGTTAATATCATCTGCTATATTGTTTCCTCGAATATCCAAGTGCTCTAATTGATCCATTTTTTTTATATCTCTAATACTTTCCAAATCTTTTAATTTATTGTTTCTCAAATAGAGGTGAGTTATTTTTTGTAGCTTGTGCAAGCCGTTTATCGATCTCAATCGATTATTCGATAGATCCAGCATTTCTAAATGTTTTATGCAAAATTAGGCATAGTTAATCCAAAAAATAGGATCTAATAGAAATTAAACTTCCCTCTGCTGATTATGTGCTTTGGATCTAGCGTATTCTTGATATTTTTTAAAAATTCAAAATAGGTTTTGTCAAATGCACCAATATCAACTAATAATCTGCTTAAAATATCTCCCATCATATACCATGAGACTCCATGCTTCGTCATTCGCTCTAACATCGATTTCCATAATTTAATATTAATATCTGCTATTTCTTCATATACTTTTTCCTTATGATAACTTTCAAAACTTGTAAACCCCGCAGTTAATTCTACAGTATTATCTTCAATTAATATGATGGGCCCTGCCCCGGATATTGGTCTCATTCCAGTAATTTCCAAAATCTTAATCATATCATCTGAATTTTCCATATCCCAAAGTTCTAAATCTTTCAAAATTTTCGGATAGCTAGTGATAGAAGTTTTACATTCTGCATCTAAGGGCATAAAACCAGGAATTAAACCCCAAAGATTATGAGCGATAAGCCAATGTCCTTGCTCTTCGTAATGCCATTTTCCAATATTCCCATCTGAAATTTCGGGGCCCAATTCTTGCCCTTTATAGTCCAGAAAGATTTCATCTAATTGTTTCACTTTTTCCTCTAACTCAATATCGGAATTCGCTTCTACGGTATAAAACATAATCCCTCTTTTTTTCTTTAAATCTTCCCATAGTGGAAATATTCCTTGTTGTACTCCCACATTTACTAAAAGATCCATGAAGTACATCGCATCATATACATCAATTCCTTTATGGCGAATTTCATTGAAGATCTTGGCAGAGATCTCCATAGATTTTCTTGGGAGTACGAATGTTTTATACTCTACAAACTTGGGTTTTGGATAAATTTTGAGAGCGATTTTTGTCTTAATCCCCATAATTCCATTATCCCCCATAAAAAGAGCTGCTAAATCAGGTCCATTTCCAAATCGATTGAATGGAGCCGTAGAAAATTTATTTGCCTGTGAACCTGTATTTATAATCTCACCTGTGGGCAACACCACTTCAAGAGAAACTACATGTTTTGTACATGGTCCATATTTGGCACCGCCGCCACCTCCGACAGAATGATGACTGATACCGCCTCCCACTGAAGCCGTCAATCCGCTTCCTGGTCCTAAACATCCCGTATAAAGTCCATTACTAGAGAGAGCATTATTTAACTCAGCCCATGATGTTCCTGCCTCAACGGTGGCGATAAGATTCTCTTCATCAATGTCGATAATGTTGTTCATTCGCTTCATATCCAAGAGTATACCTCCATCTCCTATTGGTTTACTACCGCCAAATTCACAGCAACCCCCTCCTCTAATGGTAATCGGAATATCTTCTTCATTAGCAATTTTTACAATTTCAGAGATTTCTTCAGTATCTCCGGGTCGAATTACGATATCTGGAACACCTTGCTGAATTGAATCGACCACTCTTGAATAAGCATGTCTTACATAAATGTTATCGCTCAAGTATTTTTCAGATATTACAGTTAATAATCTTTTGTTAATATTTTCCATGTTGAGTTTCTTCAATACCAATTTTTTCAGATAATTAGCAAAAAAGAAAGATTTAAATTTAAAACTAATGTTGCTTACAAATAGAGGTTCAATTAAAAAGATATAAAAAAAAATAGATGGAAAGTCCGAATTTTTTGATTTTGTATTTAGGATTAATCTTCTTTAAATATAAAAATCCACATCAGAGCTGCTAAAGTAGCACCGATCATAGGTCCTACCCAAAACATCCATAACTGAATTATTGCTGTCATATTTCCAAAAATAGCGACTAAAATAGCTGGGCCTAGACTCCTTGCAGGATTTACCGAGACCCCAGTTATGGGTATGCCAAAAATGTGGATAAGTACCAGTGTCAACCCAATTGCAATACCCGCTAAGCCTTTTGGTGCATTTTTGCTGGTAGAGCCGAGAATCACTAGAAGAAAAACCATAGTCATGAGTATCTCTGCAATGAGAGCTGAAACAAGACTATAGTTTCCTGGCGAAGCTGCATCATATCCGTTTTGACCTAAGCCATCTGATAAAACTGAATATCCAGGTTGACCTGCCGCAACTAGAAATAATAAGGTACTTGCAATTATTGCTCCAATGCATTGAAACGCAATGTACATGAACATATCCTTTGTATTAATTTTGCCATTTATTCTCATTGAAACGGAGACCGCAGGATTAATATGACATCCTGATATATGTCCAATAGCGTAAACCATACCCAATAATGTAAGACCGAACGCAAAAGATATCCCAAGAAAACCCACATCATCTCCCGCTATAACAGCAGTACCGCATCCGATAAAGACTAATGCAAATGTACCAATTAGCTCAGCTATGTATTTTTTGTAACTTCTCATTCTTTTTTAACCTCTGTTATTTTTCTTATAAATATTAAAATAAGTCACTTCCAAGAGTCTCCAAAACATAAAATATTAACCTTGAAGAAAATAAAGGATTTTTGATTATCTTGTCAAACTGATAGATTTGCGAAAGATTATCTTGTATATTTAAATCCTAATATAATCATCTGGAAATATTTTCAGTCTTAGAAACTTAAAATCAATGGTCGTGGTCCAATTTTTATATTTTATAGATAATATAAGTTCTATTTAAGCTTAAGCAAATAATTTGATTCAGAAAAGTAATTTCTTTACTATAATGTCAAATAAATTTAATATCAATTATCGTGTTGCTGAGACATTTTAGGTACGATATTTAATATGATGCTGTGATTAATGAGATTAAAAACAAAATATTCATTTTTTCATATTTCATAAAGAAAATTCTTAAAAAAGATCAAATGTTTAAGATTTCTTAAAATATGCTTTAATTATTTAATTGTGACAGACTAGGTGTACTTATGGACATATCGAAAATCCCAATTAAAAACAGAAAAGACGAACATATTTATCTCGTAAGCACCGAAGATGTAGAAAGTCATGAAACGACTTGGTTTGAACATATCAGATTTGTGCACAAACCAATACCAGAATTAAGTTTAGATGATATAGATTTAGCGTGTGAGTTTTTAGGTAAACAAATTTCAGCTCCGGTGTTCATAGGAGCGATGACCGGTGGAACGGAACTTACCAAAAAGTTAAATGTATCACTAGCTAAAGCTGCACAAAAGTATCAGATTCCAATGATGGTGGGAAGTCAAAGAGTAATACTTCGACATCCAGAAACTAAGGATACCTTTTCTGCGGTTAGAGAATCAGCACCTGATATTCCCATAATTGGAAATTTAGGAATAGCACAAATAGCTAGTTCCGAAAGTTTTGATTATGTAAATGAAATTGTTGAAAATATTAATGCAGACGCTTTAGCGATACACCTCAATGTTATTCAGGAACTAATACAACCCGAGGGAGATAAAACTTTTTCTGGAGTGCTTGAAAAATTGAAGCTTTTAAAAGAGCAGATAGACATTCCCATAGTAATTAAAGAGACGGGTTGCGGAATTTCAAAAGAAATCGCATCCCAGTTGGGTGAAATCGGAATAAATATTATCGATGTATCGGGTATAGGAGGTACCAGTTGGGTTGCTGTGGAATATTATCGAGCAAAAAAAGAGAATATGAAGTTAAAACAAGAATTAGGGAAATTATTTTGGGATTGGGGAATTCCTACCGCCGCGAGCATATTTGAGGTAAGTTCGGTAGCAAAGAATAATCCAAGGATGGAAATAATCGGAAGTGGGGGCATTAGAGACGGAATTGATGTTGCAAAAGCATTAAGAATCGGCGCTCATTTTACTGCTTTAGCAAGACCTTTTCTTATGGTCGCACTACAAGGACAGAGTGAAATTGAACAATTTATAGAAAAAACTTTCAAAGAATTGGAAATCACGATGCTATTAACAGGGTGCAAAAATATAGACGATTTGAAAAGAGTTCCAATTATTATCACTTCTAAACTAAAAGAATGGCTAATTCAGAGAAAAATAGCATTTTAGCTTCAATAGTATTGTTTTATCAAGTAGAAAAAAATCCTTATCTTAATTCTCAAGATATCGAAATAAAAAAAAATCTTAAACAAGTGGATAAGGAACTTGTTTGTAAGTGGGAATCCAATTTATATATCCGCTCTGAGAGCAAGCTAACGAATCGTTTTTTCCAGCTCTAAGCAAGGTATATTCAACGAGCGCTCCTTTTTTCGTATTTGGAAATACCTTAACGATAGACTCATCCAATAAATCGTCATCTCCAACTTTTTCTATAGGATCAGAGCTCACAACCGCATACATCGGAAGATTTTTTACATATGTCTTGTTTTTTCCATCTGGACAATAATCAAGACCGTCTAATTTTGATACTAAACATCCCCCCTCACAGATATTCATTTTAATGAAAAAGTTTGCGTTGGAGGGATGCGGCTCAATCTTCGCATAATAAGCTTTTTGAGTATCTATTTTATTTCTCAAATCTTCATACTTTTTGATTGATATTTTCTTTTTTTTACCGATAAAACTGTCTACCTTGGGTGTCTGTTGCACAATTTCTTTGAATCCTGTCATTACTTTTAGCATTCCAGAAATGCAGGTTGCCCCAGAGCCATAAGAACCAAAATAGATCAAATCATTCGCATCTACAACACTTTCCAACATATAAATCAATTGACCCCATACCGAAGCAGAATACATGTTTCCTATAGACATTGGGACATTAAGCGCAGGAAGAAATCTCTGTCTAAGACTTTCTATTAAATTAACTTTAATACCTTCTATATCATCAACATTTTCTTCTTCTTTTACTTCCTCAATGATATCTTCAACCAAACTTTCTAAATATTCAAATGACTCCTCTTGAATTCCCACCGAATTTGTTTTATTTACGGTCTTATTAAGCAATATCTCTTTCATTGTGGACCATCTTTGTTTTAGAAGGTTTTGGATATTTTTCATCGGTAATTTTGCGAATGGTGAATGGAACACAAGATAATCAGGTAATATATTTTGTGAATTTTGGAAAAATTCATCAAACGCTCCTAATTGAAATCTAAGATATGAATCTATTGAATAATGCCCAAAAACAACAGGATATTCTTCATAAGGCATTCTATAAAAATCGAATACGTTAGCAGATAATTTTCCGAATTTTTTTCCGAAAGCTGCAATACGAGGATTCTTACTAATGATTAAGGCCGCAGCTGCTGCTCCTTGGGTTGGTTCCCCAGGGCTCTGCAACTTATAACTGCAAATATCAGCACCTATAACCATTGCTTTATTGATTATTCCATTTTCAACTAGTCCTATTGCGTTTAAAACTGCGAGAGTTGCCCCTGCGCATGCGTTATAGACATCCTGAGTTACACAATTTACCGAAGTTCCAAGAACTTCAGAAAGTATATTGGAAACCGATTTTACAGCATAAGTCATTGTTTCTGTTCCCAAAAAAATAGCATCGATCTCGCTTGGATCAATATTCCCTTTCATTAACGCATGATGCCCAGCTTTTACGGCCATACTTACAATATCTTCCCCGGGACCCGGTATTCGCATTTCTTTTGTTAACAATCCTTTCAAATATTTGTTTGGATCTATACCCCTTATCTCAGCTAAGTCTTTCAGATCGACATAATATTTTGGTGTATAGAAACTCATCGAATCGATGCCTACATTAAAGAAAAAATCATCTTTCGAGTTTGTCATATTCTTATCAGATATAATTATTATTTTTATTATTTAATTCTTTTATTTTTTAGTTCACTTGCCATATCCATATATTTTTTACTTGAATAAAGAAATCCATATGCGTAACCGTCTGATCCCTTCCTATTAGTGGTTTGATGGTGAAATGAATGCGAGGTGAATATTCTCTTCATATACTTACTTTTTGGTCTATAATGATTTCTAATTCTCTTATGGAATAGAACATCGTGGAAGATAAAGTATCCTAATCCATACATGGCAACTCCTATCCCGATCCAAAAGAGAATATCATAGGAAAGAGAGCCGAAAAATATAGATAGGAATGATATTAAGCTGAAAAAGACCGCAAAGAGATCATTTTTTTGAAACATTTTTTTTGTATATCTATGATGATCTTCATGGAGATACCATCCAATCCCATGCATGATATATCTATGAAGAGACCATGCCACAAATTCCATAAAGAAGGTCATAAAAACCACAATCATGATGGATGTTATTATTGCATAGGGAAATGGCAAATAATCTAAAGGATTAACCATATCAATTGGAAAATAGAATTAGGAAAAAAATAAAATTTTACTTTATAAAATATTTGCATTCAATTCTTCTCTTTTCGGAAAGTCTATTATTTTGGAATGCTAAGATACAGATCTTTTCGGTTTTATTCAATTTTATCAAGCAATTTTATTCACTTGAGTTTATAGAATTTATAATATCGCTGTATAAGTCATATGATGAGAATTCTTACATTATAATCAAAATATCAATGATATCTTGTTAATCGAGAATAAGTACGGTTTTTAAATTCATATTCATATAACATGAATCTTCATCCCATAATTATTTTATACTCTCTGGAGATGCTATAATTTATATTTCAAAAGACAAAATATAAAAAATCACTAAACCAATCTTAAAGTAAGATGGTGAGTTCGGATTTAGAAAATCAAAATGAAGAACTATTTAGAGAAATATTTAAACGTGGTTCTAAAACCTATTTTAATAGTAGTATTTTCTTCCCGAAATCAGTGAGAAAAGATGTTTTTATTCTATATGGATTTGTAAGGGTAGCCGACGATTTCGTTGATGTTGTACCGCAAAAAAAAGAGGATTTCTTGGATTTTTGTAAGCGTTATAGAAAAGCACTTGCTGGAGAGACTGTTGATGATATTGTAATTAATTCATTCGTAGATTTGATGAGAAGGAAAGATTTTAAACCTGAATGGGTTGATGATTTTCTATATGCAATGGAGCTGGATCTCACAAAAAAAAATTATAATACATTAGAAGAAACACTTGAATACATCCATGGATCTGCAGAAGTAATTGGGTTATTTATGGCGAAAATTTTAGATCTGCCAGAGGAATCTTACTTTGCGGCGGAAAGGCTAGGAAGAGCGATGCAATATATTAATTTTATCAGAGATGTTAAAGAGGATATCAGATTTGGGAGGCGTTATCTCCCCTTATTTGACTTTAATTTGGAATCATTAGAGAAAGAAGAAGTAATGAAAAAAAGAAAGGAATTTCAAGACTTTATTAATACTCAAATTAACTTATATTTCAAATGGCAAAACCAAGCAGAGAGCGGATTTAAATTTATTCCAAAAAGATATTTAATCCCAATAAAAACTGCGTCAGATATGTATAATTGGACAGCATTAAAGATTAGAGATAATCCATTCATCATTTACGAAAAAAAGGTTAAACCTTCTAAAATTAAGATATTTTCAACTATTTTAAAAAATACATTTATAGTAAGGTGAGATGATAATGAAAGTAAATAATGGAAGAAAAGTATTTGTAATTGGGGCAGGTTTTTCAGGGTTATCTTCAGCAGCTCTTTTGGCTAAGGAGGGGTTTGATGTAACCATACTGGAGAAGAATGACAGACCTGGGGGCCGTGCTATGGTATGGAAAGAAAAGGGTTATTCTTTTGATATGGGTCCATCGTGGTATATGATGATAGAGGCTTTTGAGAAATTATTTGAACAATTTGGAAAAAAACCAGAAGATTACTACGAAACTATACGACTAGATCCTTCTTATAGAGTCTTTTTCGGTGAGAATGAATCATATGATATAATGGATGATGTCAATAAAAACATCGATTTATTTGATACTTTTGAAGAAAATGGGGGAGAAAAATTAAAACGTTTCTTAGCACGTTCGCAAAAAATGTATGATATTGCTTTTGAGAATTTTTTGTATAGAGACTATTGGAATGTTCGAGATCTTCTGGATAGAACTCTTATCGTGGATGGAATGAAGCTAAAAATTTTTACAAAATTGAATAAATATGTAGATAAATTTTTTGATACGCAAAAAGCAAAAAAGATTGTGTCGTATCACGTCGCGTTTGTTGGAGCTTCGCCCCCAACCAGCCCAGCAGTTTATTCAATGCTTGCTCATGTTGATATGAATTTGGGAATTTGGTATCCTAAGGGGGGATTTGGAGCTATTGTAGATGCTATTATGAAATTGGGATTAGAAGAAGGGGTGCAAATTAAATTTAATACTGAAGTCACCGACATAATTGTTGAAGATGATAATGCCAAAAAGATCATAACAAACAATGGAAAATTTGACGCTGACATTATTTTGAACACCGGAGATTATCATCATGGAGAAATAAAACTGTTAGATAAAAAATATCGAACTTATGATGAAAAATATTGGAAAAAGAAAATGATAGCACCCTCTTCTTATTTGGTTTATCTTGGCCTTAATAAAAAATTAAACAATTTTCTTCATCATAATTTCTATTTCAATTCAGATTGGGATAAATATTTCAATCAACTTTTCGAAAACCCTGAATGGCCAGAAGATCCCTCAATTTATATCACGGTTCCCTCACAATCGGATCCCTCTCTTATACCTCCTGGCGGAGAGCTTATGACAATTTTGGTTTTAGTTTCACCAGATCTTGAAGATGAGGAATCATTCCGGGAAGAGTATTTTGATAAAATTATTGAGAAAGTGGAAACTATCGCTGGAGAGTCTTTCAAAGACTCGATTGTTGTGAAGAGAATTGTCGCACATGAGCATTTTAAAGATACTTTCAATGCATATAAAGGAACTGCTCTCAGTTTAGCACATACTTTGCGGCAAACTGCCATATTTCGGCCAAAACACAAAAGCGAAAAGGTTAATAACCTATACTATGCGGGAATGTATTCCCACCCTGGTGTAGGAGTTCCGGTCTCGATTATCTCTGCCCAACTCGCTTATGAGAAAATAGTGGAAGATGTAAAAAATAAATTAGTGTAAATTAAATTTAAATAGATTTTCTTTTCATTTCCTTTCTCTTATGTAATTTCATGTGTCCAGCTTGAATTCCTTCTGAAGCCAGAGCGCGGAGTGCCGCCACATTCTGGCAGAGTCCAAGAGCTACTGCCACTTGTGCTAATTCTTCTGCAGTATCGATACCAAGTATTTTTAACGAAATTCTCGCAAGCGGGTGCGTTTTTGTTAATCCACCGATAATTCCCAAGGCAAGCGGAAGTTCTAACTCCCCGATTAAATTTCCATGCTCGTCTATATCAAATTTGCTTAAGGGAGAATATCCGCCTAACGCAGCATAGGCATGTGCTCCTGCTTCTATTGCTCGTGTATCATTTCCCGTCGCCAGTGT
Source organism: Promethearchaeota archaeon (assembly GCA_008080735.1). GTDB lineage: Archaea > Asgardarchaeota > Lokiarchaeia > Sigyniarchaeales > SOKP01 > TEKIR-8. The sequence goes on along the minus strand of SHMW01000004.1, from coordinate 75,281 downwards.
GAGAGCGATAATCCCATTCATGATGCCCTTATTATGCGTCGTTGCTCGATATGGATCTGCCTTAGCAAATGCATAGGCGTATAATATTCCTTCAACTATATCGGAACCTCCAAGCATTTCTTTATCAAAAACAGCTCTACATTTTGCGATCCTATGGGTTGCCAAATTCGAAATTATTCTAAGAAAGACCTGTCCGTTGCTCAATTCCTCAAGATACGGTGCTACGGCTTCTGCCATCGTATTCACGGCATTAGCTCCCATCGCATCCAACACATTTACCAGTAGATGAATAACGATCATCGGTCCTTTTATGGTTTCAATAGTCCTAATCTCTAAATCCACTACTCCCCCTCCTAACTTTATGAGAATAGGATCTTGATCATTTGCACGTTGTATTATTCTTTCCTTGTTTGCTTTGATTTTTTCTACAGCTTCATTTATATTCTCAATATCGACAATCTGAATTTGTCCTATCATAACCTGATCTATGCTTTCAGAATGAAATCCACCCATCTTTCTTGCCATTCTAGCCACATTCGAAGCCGCAGCCACCACTGAAGGTTCCTCGATCACCATCGGAATCAAGTAGTCTCTATTGTTGATTTTAAAATTACATGCGATAGAATATGGTAATTGATAGCTTCCCACCACATTTTCAATCAATAAATCCATTTCTTCTGGTTTGAAATAACCAAAGTTCTTAAGCACACTCAATTCTTCCTGATTAAGTCCTGACTTTTCTTGGATAAGGCTTAAACGCTCTTTAACCGAGAGTTTATAAAACCCAGAAATTTCTGAAGAATACATTTTCTTAGTCATATTTTCTATTATTTTCTTATTTTTTAAGAAATTAGATTATATAATATAAAAACTCAATTATTCGAAAATTATCAATTATGGCATAAATATTTTTTACTTTTCGTTGAGTTAGAGCTTTGAGAACTCGTTATATTTTTTCAAGAATTCAATTTACTCAAAGAAAAAACTTTATTTAACTATGGGGGTTTATTTATTAATCATATGATGAAAGCTTCCGCACAAACTCATCCCAATATTGCGTTAATTAAATATTGGGGAAGGAACCCAAATTTCCCATCTCATCTCAATATCCCGACAAATGATAGTATTAGCATGACGAAGGAAACGATTCACAGCGATAAATCCAATATAGAATTGTTAACTCATACGACAATTGAATTTTCTGAACACTATGAAGATGATGAGGGCTTTTTAAAAACAGAGACAGATCTAATTCCATTTAATGAATTTCAAATGAAAAGAATTAAAAAAGTAGTTGACCCTTTACGAAGATTAGCACAAACGGTTTTAAAGTTTAAGATGGTCAGTGAGAATAAATTTCCAACAGCAGCGGGTTTAGCATCATCCGCATCAGCCTTTGCAGCCCTCACTACAGCGACTAGCAAGGCATTAAAGCTTGATTTATCACAAAAGGTTCTCTCTACATTCGCAAGATTGGGTTCGGGATCAGCAGCACGCTCTATACATGGAGGTTTTGTCCGCTGGCATAAAGGAGATTCCCATGAAACCTCCTATGCGGAACAGATCTGCGCGTGCAATGAATTTGATATCGCAGCAGTGATAGCTGTCATTGATCGGGGAGAAAAAGCTGTATCATCGGATGTGGGAATTAATTATGCACACTCGAGTGCTTTCAATCCAGTCAGAATCACAGAATCCCAAAAACAAGCGAAAAAAATTACCAAGGCCATTTTAAATGACGATTTTCCAACCGTGGGAAAGATTGCAGAAAAAAGTTGTCTCTATATGCACAGCGTAATGATGACCTCGGAGCCTCCATTATTCTATTGGAATCCAGGCACTTTGTCAGTTATAAAATCCATTATAAACAAGAGAAAAAATGAAGAAACTGAATTTTATTTCACTGTTGATGCAGGTCCAAATGTCCATTGTTTTTGTAGAATGGAGGATTTAGATCTTGCACATACTATGCTTCGTGATATGGGCATCCCAGAACGGAACCTCGTAAGAGTAAGACAAGCAGAACAAGGTTCTAAGGTAGTAGAACAGCACCTGTTTTAAATGTATGCTTTCTATATTCTAGTCAATTAAAAAACTTAATTTGAATGTAATTATTAAGAAAAAATAAAAGGAGAAATGTAAGAATGAGAAGAGAGATTGATTTTAGATTTATAATCAAGCTAATAATTGTGATGTTTCTCATTACTCCAATATTCTTTGGGTTTAGTAGCGAGTTTCTTTTACCCCAAAAAATGAATGCTTTTTCCATCTCTACTGTAATCTTCGGGATAATCTTGATCTTTACTTTAAGTAAAATAACAGTGAGGTACCAAATTACGGAAGCTAGCTATGAAAATCTTAAGTCTCAGGAAGTTATTGAGAGCTTCATATCCTCCGATTATTTTGCGCTATACTCCACTTTTCTAATAACAATGATAATGGAGGAGTTGATTTTCAGGTTTTACATTGTTGGGTTATTGATTCATTTTATTGGGAGCATTTACACGATTCTGGTTTCGAGTATTATCTTCGCATTCTTCCACATTCATACTTGGTTTTCTCATCATAATAGAGATATAACACTAATTTACTTAGCATATTCATTTTTGCTGGGTTTATTAAATGCCTATATTTTGATTACCTTCGGAATCCTTTTTAGTATAGTTGTCCATTATTTCCTTGCTTTCCTATTCTATTATGAAATTTACAAAAAGTTTCGAAAATAGAGAAAAGAGGGGATTTTATTATCAATGAGCGATCTTTCAAAATACACTGTAATGTTCTTTACCCCACATGCGGATGATATTGAGCTTGGGATTCCGTTTATGTATCTGGAAAGCTTGAGGTTAGGGAATAAAGTCATAGAGGTCGTTATGACAAATAATGCCTATGGAACGGAATATGATAAGCTCAAAGGAAAACGATTGGAACAGATTAGGATTAAAGAATTGGACGAGGCTAATAGAGTTTTTGAAAAAGAATCAGGAAATAAGGTAAAAGTTATTAGAATGGACTACATAGATGGACATCTTCCCTTAAATACAGACTCTTTGAATAAAGTGATGAATCTAATCAAAAAGCTAAAGCCAGCGATAATTTTTGCTCCAGATCCTTGGTTTGCCCAAGATTTTCATGCTGATCACCTAAATACAGGTCGTCTGGTGTATTTCTCTCTCAAGAAACTAAAACCAGTATCTCGGCCCAAAAGAACGTTTTATTATTATTCCACAAAAACACATTTTTATCTTAAATGTCAATGGAGAGATTTTAAGATTGTTAAGAAATCATTAGAAAAGCATAAAAGTCAATATTCTTCCTTCCAGAGTAAATTAATTATTACTTTTTATAATAAACTAAGTATTTTGAGACATCTCTTGGAAACAAAGAAAACGTCGGAGAGTGTGCGAGAACAAAAAAGTTCTGAAGATGGAAAACTTGTAAGTCCTCCTAAATTTGATGATATGAGTTTTAGAGATCGTGTTATCTATTATTTATTTTCAAATACAACGATTTGGGGATATGTTAAGTTTTATAATTTGTCTCCTGAACAATTAGGAGGCAGCATTACCTACAATAGTAAAGATCTTCTCAAATCATTAGATAAAAGGTATAGATACAGATATCAGAACAATTAGAATGATATTAGATATTACTTATAAGAGTTTGTCCATAATGTCTGCCATTTCATTTTCGAGAAGGATTTCATCATCGTTAAATAGCGTAGCATAAAAAAGTGCTTTCATAATTTTTCTAGAATTACGAACTTTTTCCAATAAATATTTCACGCCATCTTTCATAGTGTATAAATCTTTCTCGCTGTATAAATCGTTAACCTCGTGATCGAAATAGTAATCAACTCTTTTCTCAATTTCATGTTTATATTTTTTTGAGAATATTTTCTTAACCTCCTCCTCACTCGTAGAGATCTGGAATATATCCTCTAAAAGGTCTCGAAATGCATCGATCGTCAAATGAATTGATTGGTTATCTTTCATAATTTTTTAAATGTTTATTGAAAAAAAAAGAATTTCACTTTGAATTATAATAATAAAACATATTAGGTGGAGTTTTTAAATTTAAATTATAGAGAGAATAATTTTGGAAGTTTTTTTGTTATTCTAAGCTATGAAGTATCGCTTTATGAAAACTTTACTATATTTTATTAATAGTATCACGCGTTATAAGAGTTTTGAACTTTATGTATTACTCGTGCGGTTCTACTAAGCAATTCAAATGCTAATTGAGGAGGTGTCCACCCAGATAATCCACAATCAGGCCCTATGAATCTTAGTCGGTCTTTATAATGATTAAGCGCAACTTTCAAGTTTTCTTCGATTTGTTCCTCCGAATCTATTAAGCTCAATAAGCCATTGTAAGTTTTTAATTCATCATGGGACACGCCCCGATCTAGTTTCTCCGCCATTATCCCATTAATATCTGTTCTTGTAATTCCCACCCGTATATATTTATCATACTCATCCAATAAATTTTTTGGAATCAGATTTGAGTGATCAGAAGCGTACTCACATGTCAGTACATCGATATTTTCAGTCTGAAGGGGGACATTGGAACGGTTTAGAGTATGAAGATGGATTTGACTAACGCAATCGATATTTTCCAAGCACTTGTCAAATATCCTAATGAGAGTATCATCCTCAACATTTACTAAATCTACATATCCAAAGGAAGGCTCATCTATTGAAATTGTTGACGTTTTTATGCATTTATTAGAACGGAGACTATTTTTGATGAAGTGATTAATTGATTTCGCATAATTAAGAGCCATATCTTCATAAATGGTGAAGGAGTGACGTTTAATGTATAATTCTATTGGGCCACTAACACAAATTTTAATGTCCAACGGTTCTTGTGTTTTTTCATAGTTTTCTTTAGCGAATTTTTCAATATAATTGATCTCTGGGATAATAGCCTTTTCTTTTTCTATTAAGCCTAATGTCTTTTTATATTCTTCGAGGGGTTTTAAAAACTGATCGTACATATTCATATGCTGTGGATAATTGATAACCTCTACTCCGGCATTTAATTTCTTTCTGAAAGAGGAATAGATTGGTTCAATGACATTACTCAATATCCCTCTATGAGAAAAAACGTCAATATTATTGGTTATGGCGGAATACGCTTTCCAATAAAAATTAGCAAATATGTCTTTATCTATATTTTCTGGAAGAGGAAAACTGCCCACATCGTCGAAATTCGGAAATTCGGTCAAAATCCATGGAATTAGGGAAATTTTAGATACTATTTTTAAGAATTAGGATTTAATAAAATTTTCTACTTAGAACCTCTCTTATCATATTTTTCATTGGAAATTATTTTAGAACGATCTCTTTAGTTTTTTAATAGTATTGGTATAATTTTTTATCTATTAGAGATTGATGTTTAGGTAGTAATATTATGCGATTAATAAAATAGGAAACTTATCCTAGAGATTTAAATGTGTATATTACCTTATTCATGTATAGTGAAAAGAATAGAAACGGAAAAATTATGCAATAAAAAATGGAAAAATCAACCGCTAAGAAATCAAGCTATCGCTTAAATCGAGGTTTAATTCACTATTATTTCGGAAATGGAAAAGGAAAAACCACAACTCTTATCGGTTCTATAATAAGAGGGTTAGGACATGGTCTAAAACCAATTTTAATTCAATATCTAAAGTCTCATAATAATGGAGAAGATGGGAGAAAGGGGTATTTCATGGGTGAGATCCATTTTCTCCAACCCTTTATTGAAATTAAGCAATTTGGAACAGGTGATTTTATAAACAGTGGCAAAAGCAAATCAGATAAAGATATTAAATTGGCAGAAAAAGGATTTGAATTTGCCCAAAAGATAATTTATTCAGGTAAATATGATATAGTAGGTCTTGATGAAATAATCAATGCCATATCATTGAATTTAATAGACATGGATGAACTTATCACTTTATTGAAACAAAAACCCAATCATATAGAAGTTATCATTACCGGTGCAATGTATTATAAAAAATTAGTGAATATTGCGGATTATTCAATCGGATACAATTGTTACAGACACCCATATGAAGAGGGTGTAGAAGCAAGAAAGGGAATTGAATTTTAAATTATATTAACATTCCAGCACAAGTGGATAAACCAATTTTATTTTTCGATTTGAGGAATAAGCATTATAAATTTGCTTCCTTGAGAATAATCACCTTCCACTCGATCTTCAACCCAAATTTTTCCATTAAAGATATTTAGAATTTTGTTGACAAGAGATAATCCTAGACCTAAACCCCTCAAATCATTATCTATTTTAAAAGCTCGAGAGAAGATTGATTTCTTTCTGGAATCTTCAATCCCTTTTCCGTTATCTTCTATTTCTATTCTTAGAAAATTTTGGTTAATCTGTTGTGCTCTTTTAATTCGAACGGATATAAAAATCTCTTTATTATCATTATGTTCTATTGCATTCGTTAGTAGATTATGGAAAACCTCCTTTATTAACTCATTCGCATGTATATAAATTGATTTGGCATATGTTTCAATTTGAATATCAATATTTTTATCTTTATAATAGTCTCTAATTTGGTTTAACACATACTTTAATTTTGAAACGATTTCCAAATTTTTCAAAAAGAATTCTTTTTTTTCAAGATATGAAAGCATTCTAAGATTTTCAATTAATTTTGAACCTCTATATACTTGATTTTTAATCATTTTGAGATAATCCTGTTCTCTCTCCTTATTTAGGTTAGGATTCTTTATTAAGAGTATTTGTATCGCAGATAAAATTATTTGGAGCATATTATTGATATCATGTATAAATACATCCTTGTAGAATTCAGCTCGACTGAATGATTCCCAAAATCTTTTTTCAATCTCCTTTCTTCTATTCTCAATTGGCGCTGATGTGGCTGTTAATAATAAGGTTGCGTAGAGCATAACTTTCATGATATAAGCGAACTCCCAACACAATTCCAGATTATAATTATGAAGAACAGAGAAAAATAAAGTTAAAAAGGAAAAGATCACTGTAAATAGCATTAAAATATGAGTTATGGATTTTTCCTTGTTATATAACCGAATCATAATAAACGCAATGAGAAATAAAAAGAACATCACAGAGATTTGGATGACATTTATTAGAGAGACTTGAAAGATACCCAGGATGATTATAATCAAGAAATTTGAAATCAAAATGGATAAGATTAAATACAATTTTGATTTGATTTTCTCGTTTGATATAATTTTTTGAAAATATTCAAATATTATGGAAAAACCTAAAAATAAGGTTGTTAATAGGTAAAAAATGTTTCCGAAAATCCGATAGTCTTGATCAATATGACGAAATAAAAAAACAAATGAACCTATAGCAAGGGTTATGGCAGTTACTATCCATAATTTTGGATACGCTCGCTTATTATACATAAAAACAAACAAACTTGCAGTTATTAAGGATATTACTGCAAGTATTAAATCTAAATAAATCTCCTCAAGCATTACAGATCAAAACTACGGAAAATTTGAAATTCAAATCCAAAATCCTTGTTAAGTAAAGGTAAAAGTACGAATTTTTAAATTTAATTGAATTTTAAAATTTTTATTTTCAAAGGCTTAGCTTTTCATTTGGTTTAGATATTTAGTTTATATATTCCATTAGGTGTTACTAATTCGCTAAAAAATTTACCATATCATTCGTTATGAAAAACAAAAAATTGTAAAGCTAAATTGAGAAGTGAAAAAATTTATATACTTTGAGGTGGAATTTATATTATATTTATAAATAATGAGAGGAAAAAATATGGAAAAACGCTTTCAGATTCCATTAATAGTTTCAGTGATTTTAATCGTTTTAGTCATATTTCTTCAATTTGGTTTACCATTAATATTGGGAGGTGGTATTAATAGTGGTGATATCATTCCATTAATACCTGGGGGAGCTTTCACGGATTTACTAATTTCTATCATGATACCGTTTATTTTTATGTTTATTTCCCTTCTAATTGGACCACTGATGAATCTATTTTTTATATTTCTACACAGATTAGTCCGATTGAATAAATATGAATATTTCAAAATCTCTTATGAAAAAAAAATGCCCGGAAGGACGATTCTCTTACGTTCTATATTCCCTGGATTATTAGCTGTAAATATTGCGATATATTTAACTCTATATGGGACATTAAATCATTTATTTGTTGTTGATGGCGGAGGAGCTCAAGATTTACCTGTCGTGATAGAATGGATTTCAATCATTATTGGCGCTCCTGTCGCCTCTTTAATCATAATCCCTCTATGGATGCTCGATTCTTCAGGTTTAATGTGTGCTAAAAAGATCGAAGAATATAATCGTCCCGTTGCACCCGATATCGAAAGTGTTGGAAGATTTTATAAAAAATTATTGAAAGGATTTGTAGGAATTTCTACTGTGATCAGCTATAGCTTAATTTTATATCAATATTTCACAACAACCAGTGATTTCTCAACTATATTTATAGTTTTTATCGATCCAATTGTAATAATCTTCACTTTCGTTCCAATTTCTCTTTTTGTTGAAGCGAGAGCTCCAAGCTATAATAAGAGAATGGATTCTTATTACAAAAAATTAGATATTGATACTAGCCCAAGAACCATCAAAATTGAATAGAATTTTTAATACAATTTTTTTTATCTTTTAGAAAATTGGCACTATCTTCTCTTTTAAAGTCTGCAAAGAGGATGATAGAATAAAAACAAATAAAAATTATTTTTTATGAGTAAAGTTGGAATAGCAACTCTTTCTCTCCATAGTTCAAAGGCACCGCGCTGGCTTTTAAAACGTATGATCAAGTTAGGTTTAAACCTTATGAATAATTTTAATATACATGATGGAGAAGCTGAAGCGATACGTTTATATGTAGAAAATAAAGGAGATTTATTATGAACTGATGACTTTAGGACACTTAAAGTATTTAGAATTCTGGATGTCAAGTATTTTTCCACTCTTTCATTCATTTTACAATATAAATCTAAAGGACTAATATCAAAAGAAACTGCATTGCTAAAAATGGATAGATTGGGAAAAATAGGATGGTATAAAGATTCTCTATGGAGTAATTTCCTCCTCAATTATATGTATGATTTCATTTTATCTTGCCAAGAAATTATGGAAAATCTCGTTTAGAGAAAAAGAACAAATTAAACGCGCTTAAGCGCTTACATAACTATAATAGCAGAAAATCACTATTTTTGAATTATAATGATACTTTAAAAAAGAAAAGAAAACAAAAGTTTATTCTTTAATAATTTCACTCCCACAAAACACACAATAAACCACACCGGTCTCGTTGAGTTTATTTTGCATTTTCTTTGTAATTTTATTACCGCATTCAGTGCAAAATTGAATCCCACCAGATTGTCTCGGTATTTTTGGTGATAAAGATTGTTCTGAAGGTTGATGACTTTTACTTGATGGAGGATATTGACTCACATAAACAGGTTCTCCTGGTCGTGTTTTTCCTGATATTGCATAGTAGAGATTTGTAAAAAGTTTCTTTAATCCTTTAGCGACAGCCTTTAGGAGATAAAACAATCCTTTAAGAATATAATATACCAGCACTAAGGACCCAGCAATGATCAAGAAGATCCCGATAACTAGGAGAACTTGAAAATGAATGGGAAGAGCCAAAAACCATTCAACGATTTCTGTCCAGGTGGGAAAATTTTCCATTTCCAAACTATAATCCAAGATACTTGACATTTTTTATATCTCACTTTTACTAATATTTTTTTTATCTTAATCAACAATAACCATTACTAGGTTTAAAAAAAAATGGAGTCCATTTTTTTAAGAGAAGAAAATATATAGATTATGGTGATAAAGCTTATTTGATTGATTTACTTCTGATTTTCAAGGAAAAGATAAAAAGAAATCCATAGTAAGATAATTATGAATATATAATATATTAAAATTAAAATAGTTAGTAACAAAACATTTAATCGTGAATTTATATGAATGTAAACGAATTTAAAGCAGCATGGGAAAAAACTAATAAACAGTATGGTTATAATGAACCATATCCTAAATTTGTAGAAGAGATCGGTTTTCAAATTAAGAAATTTATGATTCCAGAAAATCAGAAATATCAAGGAGCCACTGGAAATGCCCGAGGAATGCTTGATGCGCTCTTAACATATTGTAAAAAAACAAGTGTGCCCGAAAAAAACCTAGAACAATTTTTAACCAATATTAATATTATCATTGATTTTTTGTTAACTGTTCGGTTAACGAGTCAAGTTCCTTTAAATACCGCATTTTTTATTAGAAAACGGCTTGAAAAATTTACTATTGCGACTGTGAGTGAAGCTAAGTCAATTTTAGAAAAGGAAATCATATTTCATCAAGAAAATTATGATGCATCAGAGGATAAAATCGCATCGATTTTTAAAAACCGGATTATAGACCGTGTCGAATCTTATGAACTGGATAAACTGATCATCGGCACTCACTGTCATTCTGGTGTCGTGAGAAAAGCAATCATAGAAGCTCGCGATTATATAAGCCAAGTTATCGTAGATAAAACCGAACCAGAACAACAAGGAGTTCTTACGGCGTATCAATTGATTCAAGAGGGAATTCCGGTGAAATTAATAAATCTTAGTCAATTTGGATTTGAATTTCGTAAGATCAATCTATTTATGTTCGGAATCGATGCTGTATCCGCTGATGGAGTAGTCTTAAATAAGATGGGGACTCGTATGATCGCGACTCTTGCTAAAACAAAAGATTTACCTGTATACTTCCTTGGCGCGACCTACAAGTATGCTCGAAACACTTTATTAGGAGGGCTTGTAAAAGTAGAACGCAGAAAAGTTGAAGAAAAAATATTGTTTAACCATTTAGGAATAGATTTAGAATCTAATTTAGATAAAAAGGTAGAGAATAATGGAACTTCCAGAAGACTACTGGAAACGGGATTTAGTGCTTTTGATACGACCAAACCCGATTTTTATTCTTCAGTGGTGTCCGAAGTGGGGTTTTTACCAATGCGGGAAGCATTTGAGCTCGCTTGGAAAGAATATTTGGATTGATCACCCATTAGAAATTAAAGTGGAAATGTACCATATTTTTTTGCCGCCTTAATCATTGTAAGAATGTTTCTTTCGGGAGTGCCTGGTGATAAATCACACGCAGAACTAAGTAAAAGTTTACCCCCTTTTCCCGCTTTATTAATCACTCGCCTAACTTCCATTTCAACTTGGGAAGCCGTTCCGTATCGCATGATTGAAGTTGAAACATTTCCCATTAACAAGACAAATTTATTTCCAATTATTTTTTTAGCCTGTGCCATATCGACATCATCAACGCTAATAATCATCATCTTTGGAATTCTTATTAGATCTTTTAAGATTGGTAGGACTTCTCCACAGATATGAATCATAAAAATAGGGGAATTAACCTGTTTTACAATCTTTTTATAATACGGACGCGCAAATTCCTTAAAGAATTCCGGAGAGATACAAGTACAAGAGGCACTTGGATCCGCGAGTGTTACAAATTCCATTCCTCGTTTTAATTGGGCATTTAAAAAGCGGATTATACTCTGAGAGGCGATATCTAACACCTTGTGAACTTTTTCGGGTCGATTAATCATATTTCTCATTAAGTTTTCCATCCCTACAATCGAGCCACTTGCAGTGACGGGACCTTCACATCCAGCCATTAAAATATGTTCATCAGCTTTAAATTTTTCACTGAAAATTTCGGCGGTCTTCACGATTACGGGCAATCTTCCATCTTTTTCAGGATTAGCGGGAGAAAGGTTATTTATCTCATCTAAATTTTGAATTGCAGGAGATTCATGAACAGGAATCACATCGGGCAAGTAAGTTAATTGGGCTCCCAATGCTTCTCCAATAAGATTGAGATCTGTGAAGGTAACCACAAACGGGAGTTCATATTTTTTTGCAACATATAATTGTGCTGCGGCGTGGAATTCTCCATTTCTCATAATTCTTTCTGCGGGAATTTTTTTATAATGGGAATAAGCCCAAATTGAATAGCCAAGTATAATCGGTACAGCCGGAACCGAAAAGCCCTCCTGCGCCAATACACCCTTAAAAAAGTTCGTATTTAACTTTTCTGTTATTGATTCCATGTCTTATTTCCCCCCATATTTTCTATCTAACACCTCAATAGCTTCAAAAGCCTCTCTACAATAGGTTACCCCGATTTTTTTTGAAAATTCTTCGTTCGTAGCCGCACCACCAATCAATATCGTTAATTTGCTGTATATACCCTCTTTTTTAAGAATTTCAATAAGTTCACTGATGCTTTCTAGAGTTGGATTCATAAGAGTTGAAAGAGCGAGAATATCCGCATCATGTTCGCGAATTTTCTCAATAAAGGTCTCTGCTTTCACATTTCTTCCACAATCAATAACTTCATACCCCATGGCTTCCAAAAATAACTTGGTAAGGTTTTTTCCAATATCATGAATATCTCCGCGCACCACACCAATTACCACTACAGCTTTCTTCTTTAATGTAACCTTTTCGAGATGTGGTTTAAACACCTCTAACGCACTATACAATGCATCAGATGCAATTATTATTTCGGGTAAATAATATTCCTTTGATTTATATAATCTGCTAACTTCAAGCATAGCAGCATTCAGTCCCTTGATTATCGCTTCCTGAATATTTCCCTTATTTTTTACGATCTGATCTGCAATTTCGGCAGATTTTGTAGGTTCTCCCTCAATTACACTATTTTTTAATTCTTCTAATAAACTCATATTCTTAAGTAAAATTCTTCTTCCAAATAGTCGCTCTTTTAGGTTTTAATTCAGATTAACTTATATTTATAGGTTTCTTCAATCTTCATAAATATCTAAACATCCCAAGTAATTTTGTAATTAGATATTCATCTTATCGTAATGTCTGAATCAACTTTTTATTACAAGACTATCTAATCTATCTAATCTAATTGAATAATTTCGAAAAAAATAGATTTTTTAAAACAAATTTTTATGTTTATTTTATAATTGTTATCAGAATAAGTTTAAAATTTCAGCAGAACGAAATCAGAGGTATTTAAAATTAAATTAAGTGGATTGATAAGAAAGGAGTTTGGGAGAATACGAAGTGATAAGCGTACTCTAATTCTCTTATTTGCAATCCCACTGATCTTAATTATAGTATTCGGGTTAACCTCAGGAGGGGGTCCTACTGAATTCTTCAATGTATCTATTATTTCAAAAGATAGTATTCCCACATATGAGAATTTCCCCGAAAATTCGTCCCAATATGCGGACGATTTTATTAATGTGTTTGAAGGTAATTTATCATCTTTTGGATTCAAGGGCTATCGTAATGTTACTAATCCAGAAGAATATGAAGAAGCAAAATCATTTTATACCCAATGGTTAAAAGATGAAGTCATTGATGTGTTCTTAGTCCTTCCCGAAAATTTTTCGGAAACAGTTGAGAATAATACTGATATTCCAATAATTTTTTATATAGACGGCTCAGATTCAGATGCAGTAAGTGCTATAAACGTGACCATGTTCGAGCCAATCGCTCAATTTAGAATAAAAATTGGAAAAACCGCCAATTTCACATATTTCATACCATATTTAGAATTTGAAGTACCATTCTGGGAGGCTCAGGTCGTGAACTACGCATTTGCGCTGACTATTCCGTTAATTATTATTGGAACCACGATGAATTTATCTTGCTTATCAATTGTTTCTGAAGGACCATTACCTCGAATGCTGATTACTCCAACCTCAAAAAGGTCAATTATATTAAGTAAACTTATCGCAAATTCAGCAATAATGAGCATACAAGTAGCGGAAATCTTTGTTGCGACAGCTCTCTTTGGGCTTTATAGTCTTGGATCTCTCTTTGAATTATTTCTAGTTCTGCTTGCCATTGGATTTTCTGGGGTGTCAATAGGTCTATTTATTTCGTCTCTAAGTGGCACCGATCAACAAGCAAATCAGTTATATATTATGTTTTTTATTGTCATATTAATATTTTCAGGGCAGTTTATTAGTGCCGATAATTTGCCCGTATTTATGCAAGCAATAATTTATTCGTTCCCATTGTATCATTCAATACCATTGGTATTGGAAATCACGTTGAAAGGATTGCCCGTAGATATCTATTCATTGTTGATTGTAGTAATTATTGCGCTTATATATGATGCATTAGCTTATATAGTATATATGTTTAAAAAGGTGGAGGTTTGATGGTGAAAGAACAGAAAACAGATAAAAATCAAAAGAGTTCTTTCAAAAGAACAATAATAAATTTGAAGAACAGCTTATTTCGCCTTTTTAAACAAATTAAAAAAGAATTTAGACTATTACGGACTGATCCGTGGAATTTAGTCATCGCGCTACTATTACCTCCTGGAATCATTATGTTATTTTCTTTTATGAATCAAGAAGCGGGTAATGGAAGTGCATTTCCCGTAGTAATCGTCTCAAATGATTCAAACACCTTTATTAATCCCAATAATAATTATACAGAAACCACATGGGATAATTATACCATTCCATACATAAACGCGGTCAATGAGACAGACTCTTTGAATCTAATAGCATTTTATAATACCACAAACCCCGAACAAAGATATTCGATGGAAACTGCTAGAAATATGTTATTACATGGAGAAATAAAATGCATTATTGTTGTTCCTTTAGAATTTAGTGAGATGCTTGAATATGAGCTCCCCGCCTCGATCGAGTGTATACCAGATTCTTCACGAATCGCAGATATTCAAAAAATATTGAATGCGATATATGATTCTGTGAATCTTTTTATCTCAGCGAATAATTTGACTCCTCAAATTGTATTAGAGCCGAATGAAGAGTTTTCAATTCCAGCAGATTATAATGCCAGCTTGAACTCGAATTTGATTATGATTTTGCCTTTGATGATTTTCGGAATCGCAAATGTATTGACGATTCTAGTGATCGTGAAAGAAAAACCCATAGCACGATTATTACTCACCCCCGTAAAACGAGCAGAAGTACTCATCTCGAAATATATCACTTACTCGTTAGTATTATTTCTACAAACTCTTCTCATACTTTTAGCTTCTATATTTGGCGGTCTTTATTTGAAGGGGTCCTTATCTGAGCTGTTCCTAGCGATATATATCCTAGGATACACTGGAATTAGTCTCGGTCTTTTCATTAGTTCTCTCAGTAAGAGTAAAACGGAGGCAAATCAGTTATTCTTTGCATTTTTCATTGTTATTATTTTGCTCAGTGGTATTTTTGTTCCATTAGGATCGATGCCCATCTATTTACGAGTCTTTGCGAATATATTGCCATTAACACATGGAAGTCCGATGGTGGAAGCTATTTTGGCAAAAGGAAAGACTGTATTTGGATTTCATTTCTTTTTCCTTCTTGGGATAAGCATCGTATTGAATATAGTCACATTCATTCTATTCTACAAACGGAGGTATGAAGTGTAAATATGAATGCTATAAATAATGTTATTCCAGTCGTAGAGGTGGATAAACTAAATGTCTCTTTTGGAGATGCCCATATTATCCATGATGTATCATTTGAAGTTAATGAAGGAGAATTGATAGGATTATTTATCTGATATTTATCTCGAATTGAGAGATATAGATCAATTTAACAATTATATAAATCTAGCATTAAATTCTTATGAAAATATTCAAGATTCTGATAGAATTCTTACATTTTTTATAAATATTCTTTCAACTTTAGGAACTCTTGAAGAGTTCGATAATGAAGAGGAGATATTGTATTATATGTTAGAATATAGTGAAGGGAATAATTTAAAGGGCTGCAAGATCATAGTTTTATTAGATTTAGGGAAGATTTATCTCAGAAAAGGGAATTACGAGAGATCTGAGCAATCTACTCTAAATGCCTTAAAGATTGCTCAAGAAAGTAATATTAGACGAGAAATCTGTGCAACATATTACGATTTAGCAGTGATTTATAAAAGTAAAGGAGAAAATAATAAAGCTATTAATTTTGCTAAGAAATCAATTGATATTAGTAAGGAAATAGGGGATATTAAACTTAAAGTCAAAAATTTCTTAATTTTAGGAGAAATTTATTATAAATTAGATAAATACCTTCAAAGTTATAGAAATTATGCCGAAGCTCTAACTATATTTAGAAATATTTTAGATAAATTATCAAAGAAAGAATTAAGGGGAAAATATAAAGAGAATTTTCAAGAATTACCTAAAATATTAGATAAAATAAATAAAATCCTCGAAAATAGTACTTTTGAACCTAGATTAAATGAATTAATAGAAATTAAAGAAAACGGAACAAAGGTATGCCAAAGAGCTACAGAAAATATTGAAGACTTTAACACTGAGAAATGCAAAACACAGAATGACATATTAAAACAAAAAATTGTGGATCAATTTAAAAGAGAAATAAAAGAAATTAATCAGCTATTAATTAAATACAATTTTAAAACTGCTCTTCGAGATTTTAATGAAGCGCAGGAATTGTTTGACTCCAAACGTAAAGCACCCTTATCATTGATTAAAAATGTTCTTGAGGGGTGGTGAAAGAAATTATCAAAAGCTTCGGGAAAAAGCCAAAAAATATGATGAAAAATCTAGAAACGCTGGAAAAACATAAAATCCTAAAAGAAACTCCTGAAAATAAACAAGACACTCATATTGAAAGATCTTCAGTTTATAAAACTTTTGGAATTTTATCAAATTATGGTTCGCATTCCACACCACAAGACTCAGATACCACTCCCAATATTTTTATTAATACTATTAATTGGATTCATTTGATATTAAAACGATATAATAAGTAAATTTCATTTAAAAATTCTCTCGGGTTATTTAGAGTTTTAAGAGTAGTCAAAATCCCACAAAAAATAAAATAATTTAAACAATTTTCTTATTAACATAATTTTAAAAATTGTAAATATCATTAAATCATTAATTAAAGTAATGTTTACTAATTTAGGTATAATTTATTGTAATGAAAATGAGAAAAACTTCCTACTTAGTGGTGGTGTTTGATTTTAAATCAAGTATCTGTTGATGTTGAGAATCTTAATGTGTTTTTTGGTGATTCTCAAATTATTCATAATGTATCTTTCAATGTTAAAAAAAAGGAATTAATTGGATTATTTGGAATATCTGGAGCTGGAAAGACAACTATAATTAGAGTTCTAACTTGTCAAATCAAGAAAAACAATTGGTCAGGTGATATAATGGTCACTGGTCTGAATCCTGCTAAGAAAAGAAATCACTCTGAGATATTAAGTAATATTGGTTATGTTCCACAGTTAGAATTACTAAATCTCTATTATGAACTTTCCCCGCTAGTTAATGTAGAAATATTCGGATCAAATTACGGGATGACAAAAAAGGACGCAAGAAAACGTGCTAGAGAGTTATTTTCTATACTTGATATTCCCGAAGATACATGGAAAAACCCACTAAAAAGTCTTAGTGGAGGAGAAAAAAAGAGAGTCTCAATGGCTATAGGGCTTATTCATAATCCAGGCGTCTTATTTTTAGATGAACCTACCACACAAATTAATTATCTCAATTAATTTGGATAAAAGGTGTAGACGCCAATAAGCGTTATGATATCCTTAATTATCTTAAGAAATTAAACCGAAAACTAGGGACTACAATGTTTATCATCACACATGATTTAGAGGCGGCACTTGTCTGTGATAAGACCGCAATCTTAAGGAAAGGAAAATTACTTGATTTCGATACCCCCCATAATTTAATTTCCTCTCTACCAAGCAATGGATTACTAGCGAGATTATCGATTGAAAACCTCACAGGAGAGATCATTGATATAATAGCGGATTTTGAGCATTGTGAAGAAGTATCTCGAGTAGGTAATGATGTAGTCGAGGTATTTTTAGAAGATTTCGAGGAAAATTTACTCCCTCTTATCGACTATTTACTGGAAAGAGAAGTCAAGATAATGGCAATGAGCAGAGATGTTGCAAATTTTAGACGTTATTTCCAATTACGAATCAAAAGAGAGGAAGAGAAAGATAGATTAGAATTATTAGAAAAGTAGAAAAAGCAATACATAAACCAGGTGAATAATAATAGACAGAAAGAAAAAACGCCGAATCAAGTATTTATTATTGATTATCGGGTTGTTCATCGGAGAATTAATTGTATTAGGATTAATCAATATTCCGTTTATTGAATATTTTAGTGAAGCTCAAGTGAAAAGCTATAAAAACAATATGGCGTATTTTTCTGGCACTCATCAAAATCCCGACAACTTGTTCGTAGAACCAACAATAGATTCGAATTATCGAGCTATCGATTCCATTAATTTTTCCAGTCCATTATTTAACACATCTCATTTTGTCCATCCTGTGAATAATCCCAACCTAAGCGAGAGTAAGCGGGAATTTTTCTTAGATTATTTATTTGAAAAACAAAATCCCGATGGGTCTTATTCTGATATAGGAGGTCTTGGCGATATGTATTCTACATATAAGGTTATTGAAACGATCGATTTGCTCAACGGGAGTTATTTAGATGCACCCGAGCATCAAGATAGAATAAATCGGACAATCGATTACATCAATAATTCATTAGATGAAGGGGGGATGGGATTTAAATATAATGAGGAAGTCCCCGAGGCAGATATCATCTCTACATACTATGCAATTAAGCTCGTAAAAAGACTCAACGCTAACTCTATTCTCGAAACGAATAATGCGTCTATTACCGCTTATATTAAATTGTTAGGGAACTACTCAATAGGATTTTCTGGGAGTTATAGGTATTCTAATCGTTCCTATACGACAGTGACCGCTGAAACCACATATTATGGCGTTCGAGCGTATTTAGAAATGGGGTATACATATAATTCTTCAGAAGAATTAGCAATTTTCGGATATTATAATCTATTGTATAATCCATTGGATGGGGGGTTCAGATCATCTACTCAAGCCGCGATTTCAGACATATCGGCAACTTATTATTCATTATGGAATATTTATCATTTTAATAATAGTTTTTTTATTAATCAAACACAAACTAAAGAATTTGTAACAAATTGTACTAATTTGGACGGCGGATTTGGTCCTCATTGGGCGATAAACGTTTCCGATTTCACATCGGGATGGGGTGGAATGAATTCAATCTTTTTATTAGAAAAAAATGGTAGTTTAGTAATTGATGATTCTTTTAAAATAAACTATTATAATTGGTTGTATGAATATCAAGCCTTCAATGGTCTCATCGGTGAGACGAATCTTCAAATCAATTATCTCGGCGTTTTGGCTCTTTATAATTGGAATTCAGAAAAATATATAACATACATAGATATAAATAGCATAATAAATTTTGTAAATTCGTGTTATAATCCCGAGGATGGGGGATTCGGCTCCCAACCTTTAGCTAATTCATCAATATTTTCCACTTACTGCGCTGTATTTCTATACCAGTTATTTAAACCGTATACGCTTCAAAATCTCCCAAATGTGACCGCAACAGTCAATTATTTAGCTAATTTACAGAATCCGGATGGAGGATTCAAACTTGGGGAGGATTTTGAGTTACTTTTATCATATTTCGGACCTGCTTATGAGTTACTTCTTAAAGATCTGATTGACACGAATATTTCCACCACAGAAAGTACCTATTGGGCAATTAAAAGTTTGAATGATCTAAATGCTCTTAATCTAATAGATCAAAATACTCTTACTCACTGGATCTCTTCTGGACAGAATCCCGATGGAGGATTTTCCATTATTCACGGATTTCATTCGGATGTAATCTCTACATATTATGGATTGGAAATTCATAAAATATTGAATTTAGAACCTCTTTCTAAAATTGCTGCAATAGAATTTTTAAAAGGCGCCCAAAAAGAGGAGGGGAGCTTTAATATTATCCCGTTTCTTTCCCAATTAACTGAATTACCCTCCTCATTCATATCTACCTATTTAGGTTCGATTGCTTTATATCGATATCGTTCACAACCCGAAGATATCAAAACTCTTACCGAATGGTATAGACGATGCATTAGTCTAAATACGGGAGGGGTTGGCGATATTCCATCATTTGGGGGCGATTTAAGAAACACGCCATATGGTTTAGTGATCATAGATGAAATTCGATATGACCAGGCATTTGATCCATTGCCGTGGAGTAATTTATTAATATGGTTAATGATATCAGAAGCACTGCTCATAGTAGCTTTCATCGTCATCAGTATATTGTCTTATCTTAATGAACGCGTGATGAAAATTTTAAAGTCAATGATCGGACTAGAAGGAGATTTAAATATAAATTATCTTAAACGTTTTTCAGCGGTTTATTGTGAAAATTTAGATATTTATATCGGAAAGAAACTAATTGTGGATGGTGTTTCGCTTGAATTAGAACACGGTGAGATATTGGGCGTTTTAGGAGAAAGTGGAGCGGGTAAGTCCACCTTCGTAAAAGCTTTATTAGGAATGCGCAAATATACGGGAATATGTGAAATTTATGGAATGGATGTAAAAAAAAATAAACGGAAAATTAGACCTATTTATGGTTATGTTCCTCAAGATTTAGGCAAGATCTATACTGATTTTACTACTCTGCAAAACCTTATCTATTTTGGAAAGCAATATGGTCTAACCGAAAAAGAAATAGTAAGCAAGTCCAAACGACTTCTTCGAAGTCTCGAAATTGAAGATAAGATGAATGAGCTTGTAAAAAATCTATCGGGTGGGCAGAAGCGTCGGGTGAGTATTGCTATGGGTCTGATTCATAATCCAATCTTTTGCATACTGGACGAGCCTACTTCGGGCTTAGACCCAGTTGTGCGTGAGAATTTATGGCTCGCACTTACTCAAATTAATGAGAAATATAATACCACCTTAATAGTAATCAGTCATTATCCTGAAGAATCACGATTCTGTAATAAAGTAGTTGTATTTGGAAGAGGAAGGGGTATGATCGATTTTGGCACGCCTAGACAACTATTGTCTCAATTACCCGGTGATGGGAGAACTATTGAGCTTTTCTTCTACGATATTCAAGAAGATGCTGTTGAGAGATTAGAGAAAATTGAAGGAATAGACAAGGCATTGGAAAATAAGGTAGGGACGGATTTTGCATTGCTCACGAACCTTAATTTGAATGAAGTTCGCGAGGAGCTAGAAAAAACGTTTGGAGAAAACAGTATACTTGGATTAAAGCAATCGGACAGTGTTATGGAACAATACTTTAGATTTAGAGCAATGGAGGTGCCAGAAATTGAGTAGAACAAGGAAAGAAGAATTAGAAATTCTCAGAAAAAAAATAACTGATGCAATTCGGTTTTCAGAAAAATATTGGTTAATCTTTCGGCAAGGGACCTTTGGATTAGCGACCGTTTTAGATTTAGAATATAAAAAAAGTTTTATCGAGGTTTTATTCTTTACTAACACGGATGTATTAGAAAAAGGTGTTCCACTATTAAAAATCAATACCCCAATAGAAACGACAGTAGATTTTAATGAAATCTTGGTCGAACCGGATTTTGACGAGGATGGTTTAATAAGTCCAAGAAAAATCATTCAGAGAATTGATAAATTAATCGAGAGGGAATTTCAACACCATTTAAAAGAAGTAGATAGAGAATTAGAACTTCTCAATGATAATTTTGAGAATTATCAACTCGACCAGATACCTTATCATCGAAGAGTAAGAATTTATTTTCCAGGGTTTTATGTACAATTGGATATCAATTTTGAAAATTACCCGCTTCAACCAAATATAAATTTCTCACGTTTTCTGTCCCGAATAATAAAACTAGAAGAGTTTTCCCAATTAGATATTATTAGAAATTGGGATGAGTTAAATCCACCTCATATTATCGATTTAATTGAGGAATTAATAGATATTATTCTATCTATTTTAGAGATTCGGAATTTTTACAAAAATTATCAACATCTTTTATTAGAAGATGTCTCAATCAGCGATGAATTGGAAGATATAAGTTTTAGGCTTACGAGAGGACAATCATTAGGAATTTTATATGAAGGTTCCTCAGAATCAAGTAGAGAACAGATTAATATAATGAGATTTTTTTCTACGATCGCAGGAAAAAGCCATCAGTTTTCGGGTACTATAAAAATATTCGGTAAATTTATTCAGTTAACCACTGAAGAGGATTTAGAAAAGATATTCATTGTTCCTGAAGCAATTGATTCTAAAATGGCGGGCATGAAGCTGAAAAAGGCGATTAAATATAATGTGGAAACAAAGATAAAGGGACAACGGAGCAAAGAAGAATTTATGAATATTTTACGAGAGTCTGAGCTTACAACTCTGTTTGATGAATGGATGACGAAAGGACCTTTTTGGAAAAGCGTATCATTTCTACAGGATTATCGCGAAAGACGACAACTTAGGAAGAGGGCACTTCAAATTACGGGAGTGTATAATAAAAGAAAAAATACAGTATCTGATTTAAAAGCGTTAGATTATTTTCTATTTTGTATTGCTCGGGCTCTTATACAATCTCCTGATATCATTATGTTCTCACTTCCAAAGGGTATTTTAAATCGGCTCCAATACGAGAAATTTAAGAAATATTTAGAAGATGTAAAAAGAGAGTTTCATGTAGCATTAATAGTTCACGGTCCAGAAACCATTATTTCTGATTGTGATAAGGTACTAACTATTACAGAAAAAGGTTTAGAATGTGGAACCAAAGAAGAACTCATAGAAAAAATACCTCAATCTGGGGAATTGATTACCGTGGAACTGAATTATCCAAATACTGAAGCAATTAACAAATTATTTGAGCTGAAATCAGCAATAGTAATTGAAGAAAGAAAATACGAAAAATACAAACTATTTCCTAAAGAAGCGCCTAATGAGATAATAAAAAAATTAATCCATATATTTGGACCAGATCTTTATAGTTTTAAACGTTATAGAGCATCCTTGACAGAAGTCGCTCAATTTTTAGAATTAACATATTAAAAATAACATTAAAAAATATTCAAGAGGATTAAAATGATAAAAAGTGTATATATACTCAAAAGAAATGGCATTCTCTTATATTCGAAGAATTTTATGGACCAACCATATGATGATAATATTTTAATAGGTTTTTTTGCCTCTGTTGCGAATTTTAGCAGAGAAGCGCTTGAAAGCGTGGTTAAATTCGTCGATCTTGGAGAGGATAATAAATTAATTCTCGAGCCAAAACCAGAGGAAAAAATTTTCGGAGCGGCAATTGTGAGTTCAAAAGATAATAATGAATTGGTTAGCAACTTTTTAAAAGATTTATTACAAGATTTTATTGATGAGTTTTCACC
This sequence comes from Promethearchaeota archaeon, assembly GCA_008080735.1. Classification (GTDB taxonomy): domain Archaea; phylum Asgardarchaeota; class Lokiarchaeia; order Sigyniarchaeales; family SOKP01; genus TEKIR-8. The sequence continues at coordinate 51,993 of SHMW01000004.1, read as the reverse complement.
TGATTATGAATTAGAAGTGATAGACAGGAGTAATATCGAGGAGATACTGCAAACCAATCTGAAGCGTTATACCACGTATTCACTTCCCGTGCGCTTTGCATTGACTTGGATTATATTAACTCCACTATCAATCTTGTTTACACTTTTAAATATTTTTGCTACAGAGTACTTAGTTTTATCACCAAATCCAAACTTCTTTACAATAGAGCAGATTTTAACACGTTTGATACCACAGATAGTCCTATTTTCTTTTGCGGAGTTGGTGATCGTATTTGGTATAGCAAATTTTATTTCAGGATTGTTATCGCTGAATCTTAAAGTATCCTTTATAAATGCCTTGATATATTTTATAATAATTATAATAACGTACTTTTTGTCTGTGCAACCGGTGCTTATCTATATCATTTTAGCATTTTTGCCTTTTATTATCATCGCATCTCTTGGAGGAGCATACATCGGGCATAAGATAGCGATCAAAAGAAGGATTGTAAAATAGGATAAAAAGATACGTTTTAAAATTCTTTTTGTACTTTATCGCTTATATAATTGGAAATTCTAAATGAAGTAGAAATTGCGAGACCCAAGCCCGCTCCGTATTTAATTTCAAGATCATCGTCCAAATTCTCACACAATACATAGGAAGCAGCACCGCAAGCAAAAAGTCCTGATTCTGTTGTTCCATTCGAGAATTGAATCTCGAAATTCGAAGAAAAGTTATTAGGAATTTGAATATCTAAATTTTTCAACTTTAGCTCAAGATTATGCTTAGATTCAAACAATCCCGTCTTAAAAACAGATCCTATTGCAAATATAACATAGTTTGAGAAAATTATCTTCTCATCACCTTTAGAGTTTTTAAAAATGAGCTGCCACACTCTTTTTCCCTCATTTTTTGCTATTTTTAAATCTACTAGCTCCAATCTTTTATTACGGGTAATGGAATATGAATCTATTTTGGAATCAAATATTTTCATCAGCCTTTTAGACATTAAAGATGGAGAAAATGCCACGACTTCTCGACATGGAATCCCAAGAAGCTTCCCTAATGATTTTATGATCTGAGAGTTTTTATCAATTCCAAGAATAGGAGGAAATAGGATATATTTGACCCTTCCTTGTTCTAAGTCAGGATAAGATTTTTTCACTTGGTCTTGAAGATACTCACAAAAAGGACGAAGATTTTCATAATTAGAATCAAAAAAATTCCCAATCCTAAAATCGCTTAAGTTGTCTAACTCTTTATCATCTTTGCCAATTCCCCAACATGTCAATACTTCCGTGAAAGATAGTTTGACGATGCTAAAAATGGATTCATATTTACTTTCCAATCCTTTTTTAACCAAGTACATTGCACTATTATTAAACTCGTGAAAATCTATTAAAAGAATTGTAGTGTCTGGAGATAACTCATCAAACTCATTGAAAATCGAATGCCATATTCCTATACATGGTTTTAAATTACCAATTAGAGTAAGTACCTGTTTATTTACAAAATTGTCATGCTCGAGAAAATAGTTGAATCCCGGAAATTCTTGAAAAAATTCATTAAATGATTGTTTTACCTCATCATAAGATAAATACTTATAAGGGTGGTCAGGAAAATCATTAATAAATCTACTATAAGCATTTTGAAGAGATCCTCCTTCATAATTTAAGAAATCGAAGGTTCCAACCCATAATTGTGAAGCCCCATAGCCTTTTGAAAAAATTTCACACTTTATACTCTTTTTGGCTAATAGGCGGGCGCAATTGAGTCCGGCAAAGCCATCTCCAACAATACATACATCCAATATCTTTCTGTTTTCATCATTATTCATTTTAAATTCCCTCCTAAGAGATACACGTATTTCGCTAGTTTAATCTGTCTAAGTTGGTATTCATTTGCGGAAGGTTCTATTTTCCATCTTTTCTGGAGTGCGGTCTTTAATTCTTCCATGATTTGAGAGTGACTTTTTTCGGTCCATTTTGCTTCCAAGTTTGCCAATTTATAATAACAAAATTGACCTTGACAAGGCCCCATTCCTTGTCGAGTTCTTCTACGATAATCATCCATAACTTTTACCATTAAATTCTTATTTGTCCACGATAGCTCCGGTTCTGTCACGTTTTCACATTCACAGATGGTTCTTGGTTTATTAAGAGATGTATAAGAATCCATACAAGTTTCACACAAAGAAAGAATATCGCTGTAGTATGTACCCCATTTATATTGCATATCAAATGCGGTTTTCTCATCTACTTTAAGTTCCTTTTCGAAGACTTTTTGAGTTATCTTTTGCTCTCCTCCTGGTAATGGTTTCTGAGCCGTTTGACACTCCGCTTCATAATTGAGTTTTTCGCAGATGAGATCAGCTGTTTTTTCTGCCATGAGACGATATGTTGTCAATTTTCCGCCAAAAATCGTTAGCAACCCTTCATATCCTTCATCGCTATAATCAATAATGTCAAATTTTCTTGAAGCCTCTCGCAATGGACCACCGCTTGCTATGAGAGGTCGCGCACCAGAATAGAAGCGAATTATTCGATGATCTTTAATAGAGGGGATTAAATACTCTCCAAGATTCAAAAGATATTTTATCTCTTCTTTATCGGGGAGTAAGTTGTCTAATTCTTCTAAAGCTACAAGTTTAGATGTGGTACCTAAAATAACGGACTGATGACTCGGAACTATTATATCTCCGTCGCCTGGTTCTCGCAGACGATTAATAAGGTGTGAAACTAATCGATTCTTAATTACTAAAAGAGTGCCCATCGTGGGCGCGATTTCTAAATTCTTTTCCAATTGTAAGTCTTTTTCTAAATATGCTGCCCAAGGCCCAGTCGCATTAATCGTGATTTTTCCATAAAGTTCGTAAGTTGTATTATGAAGCTTATCCAAAACCTTTATTCCAATTATTCTGTCATTTTCGAAAATTAAGTCAGTTGCCTTTGAATATGTACGGATTTCCGCGCCGTTAAGTTTAGCGTCATAGGCATTATAAATTGTAAGTAAGAATGGGTCTATATATCCATCTTTAACTTTAAATACTCGTTTTATATTTTCATTACATTTCGGCTCCTCTTGTAAAAACTCTTGGGGAGACATTTCCTCGCACCAAACCTTTGCCTTTTTACAACTTTCTCGAAAGATATTCCCATATTCTACATCTTCGTCATCTACCGCAACAAAATATCCTCCGCATAATTCAGTGATATGGGGCGCAATTTTCAATAGAATTTCACTTTCTTCGGCACATTCGGTGGCAGCAACCTTATCCTTATACACATATCTCCCACCAGAATGAAGCATCGCATGACAACGACCAGTGGTACCTTCACTTAGATCTTTCTTCTCCACTAAACACACTTTCAATCCTCTCAAGCTAAGATCCCTTGCTATACCAGCTCCGGTGGCACCACCCCCAATAATTATACAATCAAACTGTGATTTGGTCATTTTCTTCTTAGGAAAAATTTAGTATTTTCACCTTTTTAGGTAAGGAATGAAAATATATAAACCTAAATTGAATATTATAAAAGGCTGAAAACAGAAAAAATTGAAATTAAACAGATTTCAGCTCCTCGGTAGAGAAAAGTAGAATGTTGATCCTCTATTTCTACCAGGAGATTTCATCCATAATTCTCCGCCATGTAATTCAATTAATTTCTTAGAATTATATAAGCCTAATCCATGACCATCAATTTCTATATCATAACCATTCCCATATCTTTCAATCTTACCAAATTTCTTAAATATTTGCTTCTTTTCGTTTTGAGTAAATCCAATACCCGTATCCTTGACACTTATAATAATTTTATCTTCAAGTTTTTGTGATTTGACCGTGATTTTTCCCCTTTTCGGGGTATATTTTATCGCATTTGATAAGAGATTTGTAAAAACCTCATAGATCTTTTCTTTTTCACATTTTACTCTTAAATCCTCGTGAAGATTAACCTCTAATTGATGCTGACGAGTGCGGATATATCCTTGTAATTCATCAATAACAAACTGTATCAAAAATGTAAGGTCCTCATATTCTGGGTGGAATGAATCTGCCTTTAATTCAAGTTTAGATGCTTTTAAAATCTCATTGATGAGATCTTGTAATCTCTCTGCACCAGAGCGAATTTGAGTCAAGACATCAATTATATCATCATGCGTAAACTGGCTATAATTTTCCAATAGGAAATTCGTATATCCTTTGATTGCGACTAAAGGGGTTTTTAATTCATGAGAAGCCCGTCTGAGGAGATCTGACTTCAGTTTATTCAGTTCTTTTAATTGGTGCTCAAACTCTCTTCTTTTGGTTATATCTCGAGATATGACTATAACTTTTCTCTCCCCCTCCTCATTAGTATATCTCCTTGCTTTTGACTCAAACCACAAAAAGTTGCCATTCTTATGCTTGACTCGAAATTCGAGTTTACCACTACCATTTTCAAAAGTTTGTTTAACTGTATCTAAAGCTTTTTGATATTCTTCTGGATGTAGAATATTGGATACTGGTTCATTCATTAACTCGTCTTCTTTATATCCTAATATTTCTTTATGAATTTGATGGTTGAAGTAGTCTATATTAAGATTTGAATCAATACTCATAATCAAATCACTTACGTTTTCAGTGAGGATCTTGTATTTTTCTTGCGATTCTTTCAGTCTCCTCGTGCGTCTTTCGACCCTTTCTTCAAGTTTCTTATTCCAATGCGTTAACTGGTTTTCCAACTTCTTTCTCTGCGTGATGTCTCTTCCTATGATGATTATTTTGGTTTTTCCACCTTTTTTAACCAAATGTCCCTTACCGTGTAACCACACATATTTCCCCTCCTTAGTTCTCATACGATATTCCGCTTCTCCATAACCCTTCTTATACGAATTTTTGAGCACGGAAAGCACTTTAAATTGGTCATCGGGATGAATATATCTAGCAGTGTTTTTTCCAACAATTTCTTCTTTAGTAAATCCAGAATAGCGCTCTTGAGCATTATTTATAAATTCTAAATTTAAATTACTGTCAAAAATTGAGACGATATCATCCATATTATTTATGATCCACTGAAAATAGTCGTTTCCGGATAATTGTGGAATTATTGAGTCGTTGTTTATTCTATTTTTAATGGTTTGAATTACCTCTAATGGATTTTTCCCGGGATTATTTCTTAGGGATTTTAAAATCAGTTTTAATTCGTTTAATTTCTTGGAAATTTTTTTGTTCTCAGGTCTCTCTTCCGCTTCTCCATTAATTTTGGAGAACTTATCGATGATCTGCGATAAAATCATTTCATATTGTTTTTCCCGAAATACCATACAATCCAACCCCTAGCGTGGAACGTCTTATTATGATAAAACTCTCAAACCTATATAAAGATAGTGATAATAAAAGAATATGGGGTATTTTTTGCTGAGATTTCATAATTATCAATATATTTCGACGATTATATTCGAAAATATGAGAAAAATTGGAATTGATGCTACCGATTGGTGGTTCGATACGGGCTTTTATGCGGGGATTATTGGGGGAATTCTTAACTTCTTACTCTATTATCTGATGAAACGTCAAATACTTTAATTTATCCGATTTTTTATTTCAAGAGATTAGACAAAATATTACATTATGTTAATACGTAGAGATAAATTGGATTTTGTGTTTTAAAAATTGTATAATTTAGATTAGGAATAAAAAATAAAAGAGATGCGTAAATTCTTGCTTAAACAAATTTCAGAATGTAAAATGAATGAAGCGGTTATGTTATATCAGAAAGGTCTTGTGAGCTTGGCTGAAGCAGCTACCATGCCGGGCGTTTCCTTGTACAAGATGATGGAATAGGTTGAGCGCGAAAAATGCAACAGCCCAGTTTCACTAAGGAAGAATGGAACATGAATTAATCGATGCGGAGGAAAAATTCGTTTTCCTTGGGAAAAATTAAAAAATAACTATACATACCTCTGAATTTTCATATATATTTATAATAAAAATCTTCTTTTCTAATAATAAATTCATATCTTATTACACCCTCAATATCTAAATAGAAAAGATCCTTTTAAATGATCAAAAATAACAAAATTTAAAATTTATGATGGATAAGATTTTTGAATACAAATCGGATTGGTACCAATATTTTGAATCTGTGCTAAAAAATGAATATTCAGATGAAGAACGAATTCAAAATCAAATTAAAGGAAATATTATTGAGTCGAATTTTGATTCTATTGAGGAATTTGGAAATAGGTATGATAAGATTACAATTATTCCTTCCAAAGAGGAAAACTTTTTCAATGTGTTAATAAAATCACCAAATAATGAAGATTATTTTATATATGCTGATACTACAAACCATAGATTTTGGATTTTACATAATATCGAATCTCAAAAAATAATAAAATCAAAAATTGAAGATTTATTTTGGAATAGTTATCTTCAAGATAGAATATATTTAACAAATCAGATGCTTACAAAATATTGGAAAATATATAGTTCTGATTCAATGGGGGTAAGTATAAAATTTAAACAACTTTTCTTTGATGAGGGAGATCCCATAAAAGAAAAGCTTTTGAATTACACAATGAGGTTATGGCCAAAGCAAGCTAATAGTATGCAATATTTCATAGACAATATCAATTTACCCATAAATTTTAATTCATTAAATTACGTTTTTGAAGATATCGATAAAGAAATAATTATAAAAGAAGATTTTTATAGAAATGGAAGGTTCACGATCAATAAGGGATATGATTTTCACAAACATCTAGACTTTATTGAACTAATAAGAGATGATTATAACTCAAAGATCGAATTAATAGAAAATTATCGTACGGATTGGCGTGAATTAAAAGGTCAATTATATAGGATTCAACTGAAGACAGCAATAGATCCCCAAAAAATTTATAAGATATTAATGAAAAATCGTAAAATATTTAAGATTATCATTTTTGAGCAAGTTCGGGAGAAAGATTTTATATTATATAATTGTATCGATGAACATACAGGTGGAAGATTCACATTACAAATTTTCATGGATAAACTTTTTATCAATTTAAATAGTGATTCATGTGGAAACATCATATTGCGTTTATTTTCTAATCTCCAAACACACCTAGACCCGAATATTGAATTAGAAGTTGATAATGAAAACATTAACCTAGCGAATTAATATGAGATTGTCGGACCAAACTAAAGTCATCAATTTCCTTATAGCGGCGATGAAATCCGTAGGAGGGTTAATCAAGGGCGTTTTTGAATTAGATATTGAATTAAGTAACGAAAGTACTGTAAAACCTGATTTTATAGGTTATTATGAACTCGAAGGGATTAATTTCTATTTAATTTTTGAATTTAAAAAAAGAACCATTTTTTCAAAAAATGATATAAATAATAGCATAAAACCTCAATATAAGAACTATTTGCAAATTCAAGTAAAGAATTTTGATAGCACTCTAATTCCAGTAAATTCTAAAGCAGAAGTCTTCATAGATTATGTATTTTATAACTCACCTGAAGATATTATTTTAAAAATAATAGATACTGTTCCAATTTTAAAACCAGTAAATGTATATTGTATAGATTTAAAAAACAAAAAGTTTTTTGAGCTAAATGTAAAAGAGGGAACCTTAAACCATAAATATATAAACAATTTGATGGAAATATCAAATCAGAATGATATTTGGGAAAAAGTTTACATTCCGTTTCTTTTAGATGATATATTAGACATTTCAGGAACTAAGGATGGGAAAATAAATATTGAGAGAAATGCGGGCATTATTTTGACTAACTCCTTTTTACAGTTCATAATTTCAAGGAAGATAAAAGAAAAAGATACAGACTTTAGAGTTATGGAATTTATTAATTATATTTTAAGACATAATTGTAGAGAAATTAATATTGGGAGACAAGAAAAAGAAGCACTAAGATCGAAAGTTCGAATGTTCCTGCACTTTTTAGCTGAAGAAATTCATGAAAAGATTGAAATTCCAGAAATTATAAGAAAATTAGGAATAAATCATTTTAGAATTATTCTAAGGAATACGGAGACAATTACCGGAAGGATAAGTGATATTAAAAATGAAATCATATTCTTATTCACTCAGAGAAAAATTACCGATTATTTTGACAATAACGAGACATAATTTTTTTAAAGGGTTCTCACATAATCATGAAGGTTCTAAATAATGGAACAAATATTTAGGGTTAATTTATTATTTAATAACACAAAATTCAATAAATGTCAAAAAAGATAAATATGGAAAACAAAGAAACTTCCAAAAATGAAGAATATTCATTATTTGTTCACTGGAAACAAGGAGAGCACCTAGCCTACTATTTAGAAAAACGCGATTATGATACCAAAAAGGCAATACTAGATTGGGACAATAATTTCCGAAAAAGCGCAAATAAAATCAGAAAATTGTTAGGACTATTCAAGGATAAGAACTTAAAAATATCCCTATGCAGTGATCATTCCATAATACTAGCGGGGGATGAAAAAGCCTTAGAAGATGCCGCTAAACAAAATTTAGTCATCAAAAAGTATGAAAAGGATTGAAATGAATGAATTTTAAATTGTGTATAAAGGCTTTACAAGAAAGATTGGATTCTATTGAAAAAAATGATGAATTAATAGATTTTTTATTTGAGATTAGGGAAACTCTATGACCGTTTGAAGAATACAAAGAAGGATATTCTCGTAGATATAAGATTAGGGATAAGTCTCTTAAAAATGAAATATTAATTCTCACAATCGAGACTATTTTTGAAACTAATGATTTAAGAGAAAACTTTTTAGATAAATTTGAAAATAAATTACATTCCTGGTATTCTTTTGAATATAAAATTCTTCTTGAAACTATAATTAGAAATTTAGGTGAACGAAAAATGAAAAGATATTTTCAAGATGATTAATAGAAAACTCTTTGATATCATTTTAGCACTAAATAACGATCCTATAGATGGTTTTTGGGAGTCGGAGTTTGTTGGATGTATTGGAGAGTCATTATCGTCTGAATATTTAAGAAGATTGGGATTAGCAATTGTAAACAGAGATTTAGATACTATTTTCGATTTACATTCTATCTCTTTCATTGATTTCCTAGATACACAGGATTCGATTTCACTTATTAAAAAATATAGTATGATTAAATTCCTCATAAACGAATTATCAAAAATGAACAAAGGTAAAAGAAATGCAATAATAGACTCTGAGTTTGGTTTAATGATGAGAGGGAAATTTGGAGCATATACCGAACCTTTTTTAGTCGAAAGAATCAGAAAAATTGTTAAGGAACAGGATTATGATAAAACATCTGCCTTAATCCATTTACAATTACAAAATTACTTGGATAAGGATGAGAGAGAGGATTTATTTGTTGAATAAAAATATACTTTATCTTTACATCTGAAACAAGGTGATCATTTAGCGAATCATCTCCGTTATACGGATGATAATGCTAAACTCGCGTTGTTCGGTTGAGCTAAAGAATTGGATACTTACGCAGATAAATTAGAGGAATTAGTCCAGTTATTTGAGGGAAAGGAACTCGAGATTGTCGATGCCCAAACACATTATATTTCCTTAAGAAGAGATCAAGAACCCCTAGAAATGACTGTTGAAAAGGACTTAATCAATAAAGATAAACACATATCTATTTTCTTCTGAGAAATTAGGAAAGAATTTCATAAAAAGGTATTAAACTTCAAAAATACCTTTCCGAGTTTTTATAAGCAAATCAAATGATCGCCTTTTAAAACTTCATCATTGAAATTATAAGAAACCATTACTCTTTTTATGCAAAACATATAAGAAATTTTTAATTAGGACGATTAATTTTCAAAAACAACATTAATAGTTTATAAAATTAACTATATAAAAAAAAGAAAAAGCTGAATAATATGAGTTATAAAGCACCAACCGAAAAAGACCTCCAAGCCTTCGAGGGTATCGTCGGGAAGGAATACGCCACGATGGATGAAGCCATCACCGCGTCCTACCTCGCAAAATCCGTCATGGGCTTGGAAAGTCAGATTCCTGATGTCGTACTGCGACCCAAATACGTCGAAGAAATCAGAAAGATTCTCTTATACTGTTCTGATGAGAAGATCGCCGTCTCTCCCATTTCAGCGGGACTCTCCGGAGGGTTTGCATGCCCGACTATTAAACCAGCGGGCGTTATGCTCGATTTAGGACGGATGGACAGAATTCTGGAAATCGATGAAGATAATCGTTATGCGATCATTGAACCAGGCGTCACGAACGGGCAGCTCTGGGCATATATGCATAAGAACCACCCTGATTGGGCACCTCCAATCGCGGATGGAGCTCCTCCCGCGGCGACCGTTATGGGCGATGCGATTGACAGAGGGTTTTCCTTATATACATCATCGGTCGGACCTCAAGGCGACAATTTCATGTGCGCCGAGATTGTGTTCCCAAATGGTGATGTCGTAAAAACTGGCTCTTGGGCTCTTCCAGGCGCAAAACCGTTCTATAAATATGGTTTGGGGCCTGACATGTGGTCCTTTTTGATGGGCTCCCAAGGAGCATTAGGAGTTGTCACGAAAGCTGCTGTCAAGATTTATCCTCATCCAGACGCAAAAACTGTGGTCGCATGGGGTATGTCAAACCCATATGATATGCAGGATGTCACGCTCGAATTAGGTATGAAAGAATTTGGCGTTGCTCACAATACCGTTATGGTACAAGGGGGAAATTATCCCTTAGTCATGACTCGATGGCCGAAAGATAAGATTCCTCACGAATATGCTTTCTTTGAGAAGATTGGTATTCCGGAGTGGTGGATGAACTGGGAATGCTGGGCACAATCAGAGAAAGAGTTAGAGCATGTTGTTGATACTATTAATAACCATTGTAAGGATTATGCTGCCAATCGAGCGAAAGACGGTGATGCGATGCGACCGTGGGAATTACATCCGAAGCAGATCGAGAGCAGAATGAAGAAACCGAATAAAATAGCGATTCCGTATAGCTTCTGGGAAGCGGGCTTCCTATTTATTACGTGGTACACACCATGGAATGAATGTGCTCACTTCGCCGAGATGTATAATGCCGCGATGGAGAAATACGACTTTCCACCAGTTATCGCATCTTACCTCAAGATGCACCTGGAAATGTGGATTGCGTCTATCGAGCGATGTCGCCAAGCGATTTGTATGCCAATCATCTGTTTCGACAGCACAGACCCGAAGGAGTTCGAAAAAGTCCAAGATCTGAACAGAGAAACCACAGAATACGGATTAAAGCAAGGCTGGTTAAATTACAGACCAGATCCATATATCCATATTCAAGCGTACTATGATGCAGCAATGTACTGGAAATATTTGAGGGCTTTCAAAAAGCTTGTTGATCCTAATATGATAATGCATCCAGGTAGATTAGCTCTACCATAATTTAAACCAAAGAGGTTAAAAATAATATGTCAAAAACTGGAATGGAAAGATTACAAGAACTCAAAAATGATGTCTTCCGATGTATCCATTGTAAAGCATGCCGATTCGCATATTCTGGTAAACCAAGCCAAAAGGGTATTGGTGAATATGAAGGGAAACAAAAAACCGTTCTGTATGAAGGTATGGTGGACTCTTGTCCAGCAGGGATAGAATACGGATGGGAAGCATTTTGGAATGCCGGAAAAATCTGGATTGCGCGTTCAATTTTGAGCGGTGATTTGGAATTTTCCGAGTCGGTTCGAGATGTCATCATGCCATGTATTACATGCGGTATGTGTTCTGCGCAATGCGAAAACAAGGTTCCAACCGTCGATATTATCGAATCTCTCCGAGCTGCGTGTGTAGAAGCAGGAGTACCGATGATCGACAAACATCAATTAGTCGATAGATTAGTAAAGGAATTAAACAACCCATACGGTGGTAAGGCGGGCGAGAGATTCCAATGGGCCAAAGATGCGGGATTAGAAAAATACATTGACAACAAGGACGCAACGATCGGTTATTATGTAGGTTGTACCGCGAGCTATCGTCAGAAAAACATTGCCGAGGCAACATGTAAGATCTTCGAGAAGCTTGGAATCAATTTCACCTTAATTTCCGATGAAGTGTGCTGTGGAAGTCCGTTCTTCAGAGTAGGCGCTGTAGATACTGCCCAAGAACTTATGAACAAGAACCTTGAAAGCTTCAAGAACTTAAAGAAGGTCTTTTTCTCATGTGCGGGATGCTACAGAACCTTTACCATCGATTATCCGAAATGGATGAGCGAAGATGAGGATCTCCCATTTGAGACTCTTCACGCGTTCGAACTGATTGCCAAACTGATTAAGGATGGAAAGATCAAATTCAAAGCGAACAAAGAATTAAAAGGCAAAAAGGTCACATACCACGACCCTTGCCACACTGGGAGACACTTTGGAGTGGATTTCGAGCAAGAATTAATTGATCAGAGCAAGAACTTAATGTTCGATATTCGAAAGCTTGATCAGAAGCTCGAGGAATGGTTTGATAAACCCAGAACCATCTTAAGGCAATTGGAAGAAGACGTGGGTATTGAATTCCAAGAGATGTATCGTATTAAGATGAATTCGATGTGCTGCGGTGCGGGCGGTGGAGTCCGAGCAGGTTATCCTGATTTCTCACTCAGAACTGCGAGCTTACGATGTGACGAAGCGAATGCCGTGGGTGCAGATATCTTGACAACGGAATGTCCGTTCTGCTGGAGAAATCTGTCAGATGCGAATGAATTGTACGAGCATGGCATGGAAGTGTTGGGTATTCTCGAGATGATCGATAAATACGATCTTCTTGATGTCCAAGAGAAACCCTCAGAGGACTACATCTTAGAGCTTACCCGCTTTGAGCCAGAAGAAGAGTAAATCTTCACTTTATTTTTTATTTTCCTATTTTTTATTTTTAGAATTGTATATCCATTTGTATACAAGAAAGATTTTCGCTATTGACCGGAATCATGAACCAAATCTTAAGAACCTTTTCTATAAAATTCTGACATTCAGGTCTAAAAAGTCTTACTGACTCTAAAGAAAAACTGAATTGAAATTTATAAATAGAGCATCCACTCTATAGTTATTATGGTCTTTTTCGAGAGAAGCAAAAAGACTATTGAAATCATGAGAGAAATGTTTTTCACATACTTAGCATGTAGAATCTCAGAAATAATAATCGATGAATTATCAGTTAAGCTTATATAGATTAAGAGAGAAGAAGACACAAGACAAAATATGATGTGTTATTTCAAATGTTTTAAATCACATCAATTAAACCAAAGAGTAGATGAGGAGAGAAAAATTCAAAAGCAACCAGATATGAAAAAGCTTTCTGAACAAGGGATCCTTCTAACCGAGATTAAAAATCATTTCCTGGGAAATGAAACCTTAATCTCAAAGCAAGAGCTCGTGAAACATTTCAAAAGCACCTATCGTTTCGAGCTTCCGATAATGGAGATCGATTTCGAATTTTTTTATTATGGAGTCTTAGGATGCCTCACTGGGAAACCATTGGAGGAAACTAAACGAAATGCTGCTGAGTTATCGGGCTGGCATTTAGAGGACACGCGTAAATTCTCATATTCATTTCCGCAATTTGGGATCGGGATGAATTATCTTGACAAGAAGAATTATGAGAAGGCAATTGAAACTTTTCAACTCGGTTTGCAAATCTATCCCAGACAATTTGTTATTTGGCAAAATTTAATCAAAGCATATCAACTTTCTGGAAAATCAAAAAAAGCGAAAAAGACAAAAAAAAGATTTAAGAGCATCTTATCTGAGCTAAAGCAAGAGATCGCTCAAAAATCGAGTGCCGATTGGATCATTCGTGAGTCCAAACGCCTTTTCCGAGAAGTGCAAAACTCCATTAGAATAAAATATAATAAATACAACAAGATGTTCCCCGAAGTTGAGGGTATTTTAGGGCAATTATATAAATTGATTCAAGAAATCGGGAAAAAATTTGAAGGGAAAAAATCTAAATTCCCAAAATTGAATGTAATTCAGACAATCGAAGATATCTTAGAGGGATATTTGGTATGGATTGCAATTATAGCGTCTTTGACAAGTGAAATCTTAAGTGTTTCTGAACACTCTATTAAACCTAATGAGAAGATTGCAGAAGCAATTACGGAAACTTTAGGATGGACACCTAAAGCCTTGAATAAATCGCATTTTTTAAATTCGCAAAATTATTATAATCCAGAATTAAGAAAGAAAGCATGGATAAAGTTATTGGGAACAGATCCGCTCTCATTAACGCCCTTGAATTCTATCAGAGAAGCATTTTATCATCGGATTGATAACACAGATAATCCAGAGTCTCATATGTGGGTTTCTGGTCAAATGGAAGAAATGAAATTATCAAAAGAAATGAGTGAGGACCATTCATCACATTTGCATTCAAACTTTAGATTAATTGAAGAGCATATTGAAAGATATATAGGTAAGATAGGTAATGTCCTCCACGATAGAAGCGATTTTGAGGTTCATATAGATATTTTTATTGTCCCACCTACAAAAGAAAGAAATAATTATCTATTGATTACCTCGGGAATGAGTGAAAAGCCGATGCATGCCCCTCCAGATTCTTGGAAATGGTGGGGGCTCGATTTCGAGAGGATGAACGTAGCAGAAAAGGATCGCGCGATTTTTGAATTAAGGTTTGCGGAACTGATGATTAAATTACCTCCAGATTGGCCAATGCCCGAGGGGAAAATTGAGAAAAACAATTATTCTTGGCCATTCGAAGAACTTTTACATCTTATTGAATATGTTCATAAAAATAAAGAATGGTTTTGGGTAAATCATACAATGCGAGGGCAGAGAAATGATGCATTCTCTGAGAATACAGAGTTAACTGGATGGTTATTCACCTTTCCGATGGGTGATATTCCGCAAGAGTTCAATACTTTAAAGATAAATAAACATAAAGCGATATATTTTCTCCAATTAGTACCCTTATATTATGAAGAGATACAATATGCGATGGATCACGGAACAGAAGCATTAATCAATATATTTAGGGAATATCGAATGCCCGATTATGTAGATATTAAGCGAAAAAATGTTTGCAAATAAGTGGTTTTGAGATCTATTCACTTTTTTTATTTTTCGTTAGATGATAAGCAAACGCATCCTCAAAATTTTTGGAAAAAATTAAAATTAAAGATTAAGCAATTGTCTATATTTTTCTATATAGGTTTGAAATAGAGCGTCCCACCCAAACGCGCGTCTTACTTCTTGGGCATATTCAAAGCTATATTCTTGTTCTCGAATAGCAGAAATCTGTTTTTTAATCAAACCTTTTAGATTCTCAACAAACTCCGGAATTTCTTCGGAAAGAGGTTCGTCAATAGATTTCATTTCCGGCATTGAAATAAATTGGACGGTCTGATTCGGGCCGCATTTATTTATTAAGGTTGTTTGTATTCCGGGGAGATCGGTAATAATGGCTCTGCATCCTGAAGAGAGCGCCTCAAGTAATACTTTTGGTAGCCCATCATAAAAACTTGGCAACACGAACAGATCACTTTTTCGAAAGTATTTGGCAAGTGTTTCTTGATCCAGTTGTCCTAAAAAGCACACGTCCTCACCGCATTCTTTTCCTATAGAGGTTATCTCCTCTTTTTGTGGTCCTTGCCCTGAGCCAATAATATTCAATCGAAGAGGAATGGTACTTTCCTTCGCAACCTCTTTGAATGCTCTGATGAGCTGAGGTACTCCTTTAGAATAATTTAGTTTCCCCACATAAATGAGGTTGATTGGTTCGTCAGAATCTCTTGTCTTAGGTTTTTTTGGAGGAGAGAAGATAGTGGTATTTATCCCTTGTCCAATATGAAAAAATTGGTCTCTCTCTTGAATTACTTCATTAAAGTCATATACTTCTTCAACTCGTTTTTGCTGTATCTCGTCGATTACTGCGATTGCATCTATCCCCCAAGTTGTTGATTTGACAAAATCCCGTAACTGAGGAGCTAATTCCATCTGACGGAGCGCGGTATTATGGCACGTTGCGACTAGAGGAATCTCAGGAAAGAGTACCCTACATAAAGAGGTGACCAACCAGAGGTGATGGGAATGGATGATATTTGGTTGGAATGTACTGACTGCTGCTTGTAATTGGTTCGCAAATTGTTCTAAATAGATCTCCAGCATTTCTTCATCAAATCTGGAGAAGGTGGTGGATTCATAAGGCATTTCATCCGACATCCCCGGGACGGGGAAAGGAACATCGGAAGCATTATCAGATCTTTTTGGGTTAAAAAAAGTGATTGGATAAGTGTATTCGGAATCTAAGATATTATTGAGCGGATATGGTTCCTCGACGGGGTGACCAAAAACTGAGGCTTGTTTAATGCCTTTTTCTTTCCCTTTTTGAAGTAAGTTTACATGATTGATTCCTGAACCCGTATAATAAGGACGCTGACATATAACCCTCAAAACTCTGATCTCCTCTGTCTTAGATGTCGGATATTTTACGACCCTTTTAGGAGAATATGACAATAGAAGTTTAGAATAGTAACCTATTTCATTTGTATCCATATTTATTTTTTTTGACATTTTCCACACCTCATAATTTCTGAGTGATTTTGAGAAAAATCTTTCCTTCTCGTTTGAACCAATTAAACAAGGGTTATTTTCTTTTCTGTTTTTGAAGAAAATGCATCCTTACCTATTAATTTCCATAATTTATTCCCATGTTCCTTAATGAATTTTGAATACAAAGCGATCGACCTTCTGTCGATTTCTTTTTTGTAAGAAGCAAAAGTTTTATTTGATTACGTCAAACCTTTAATTATGAATAGTTTTGAAAGAATGTGGACGGCACTAAATTTAGACAAAGCTGACCGTATGCCAATTCATACAATAAATTTAGATGGGAATGTCGCAGATAAGATATTGGGCGCTCCAGAGAGCAGTGCATTCGATGTCTTTGATGAGATGGAAGAAAAGTTTCCAGATACATGGGCTGACAAAATAAACGCAATTCTCAACGATATCCAGATCTCGTTTTTCGCAAAAACGGTGCGAGCGGGACATAAATTAGGATTTGATGGTGTGGGAGTACAATATATTCCATTTATTTTAGAAAGTAAGGAGGAAATGACCGATATTTTTGGAAAACGGCATAAAGTTAGGAATATTGATGGAAACCCCTATCCCGATTATTATGGGGGGTATATCAAAGATCGAGACGATTGGGAAGCATACCCCAAACCAGACTTGAAGGAGGAATATAAAAAAGCCAAAAAGTTTTTTAAAGGAGTCCAGCGAAAATGCAGAGATATTAAAGATGATATCTGTATTGTGGCTCAAAATGCTTTAACCTCAATTTTTCCTCCTGTGTGGCAGGGGATGGGGATGGCCAATTTTGCACGCGCTTTGAAAAACGATCCGAAATTAATCGAGGAGCGATTTAGATTTACCACAGATTATACTCTCACGACTTTCAGAGCATATAAAGATTGTGGGGCAAAAATATTCCTTGAAGGAGGCGATATCGCTCATAGTCACGGTCCTATGATTAATCCAAAATATTTTAATAAATATTTATTACCCAGATACCAAGAAGTAGCCGATCAACTCCACGAATGGGGGTGCAAATACATCCTCCATACGGACGGTGATGTCACCAGTCTTTTAGATTTTATTGTTGAATGTCGTTTTGACGGTCTACAATGTTTAGAGCCTCCTTTAGTTGATCCATATTTAGCGAAAGAAAAAGTAGGAGATAAGATATGCTTGTCGGGAAATATAGATACGCGACATATCCTAACGAAAGCTGATAAGACAGAAGTAGAAGAGGCCACAAAAGATGTGATAAGAGCATTGGGTCCGGGAGGAGGAGGAATGGTATCACCTGCTAACTTCCATCCAGAGATTTCGGTACAACGGCTTGAATGGATGATTGAAACTGCTCTCAAATATGGGAAATACCCTCTAAATATATAGGAGTATCATAGGGGAACCTACTTTTCTTTTTATTTTCCGATTCTATTTGCATTAACTTAAAATAATTGCCGTATTAATTTCCAATTTTTTAGAATTCGTTTCTTAAACAACAATTTGAGTGACGCCTTAATAATATCCCATCTACTTCCTATGAAAAACGGTTCGAGATTGATCCCTTCAAAAGCGTTGCAGATTTTATTTAAGTCCGAGTCTGAAAAATTTAGGAGAGTCATAATTAACTTTGCTTCAAATTCTACTCCACCAAACAAATCACTCTCTAACCATTTGTTATAAGATTTAAGGGCAGAATAAGAATAATCTTGAGTTTGCAATGCTTCTATTGCGGTATTTGCGGCTTCTTTTCCCATTAACATTGCGATACTATTGGATGAATGCCCTAAAGGAGCCACGCTATCTCCCATTCCAATAAACCCGTGGTCTACTAATTTTTTAGGTTTAGCAATTTTCATCCAGCAAGCATTTTTTTCATAAGCTTTTCCTCTTTTGTATATTTCTTCCAAAAAGGGTACTTTGGAGATTGCATTGAGTAAATATTCTTCTACGGACTTATCAAAGAACCATTTATACTCATCTAATAAGACAGAAATCAAAATTAATGCTTTATCATCACCATAAGAATGGAAAATGACCGATGATTTAGGGATTTGTACGAGATTTTCTCCAAAATAACCTATTTGTCCGATTTCTTCTTTTTTGAGATGCAAGTCTAGCAGGTGAACTGCATACGAAAAAATATAGGCTTCTGGATCAGAATCAAACAGACCCGCTTGATATGAAAACCGTCGAGATAAGCCTTCTCCCGATAGTACTAGGTGGCTTCTAACCTGCTGACCGCTCGCGAGGATCCCTTTCACTTGGCCTTTTTCGATCAATAACTTTGATACATTGGTTCCGTATTCCAATTGTGCACCCTCCCTTTCTGCGCGTTCTGCCAACTCAATTAAAACTTTCTCCTTATCGATTTGAAATATTTGCTCGTCTTGCGGATTTTCAATAGCCATTCCAAACTTACATCCGTTAGGCATGATAAATTCCATCTTTCCAGGATATTCTAAAATCATATCCTCGGTAAATAAGAAATCCACTTCTTTATAGAGGATACCTTCGGACGAGTTCTTAAAAGTGATAGAATTCGGAACCGGAGACACCATACAGCCGCACGGATGGTCAAGGATCCCACTTTTTGGTAAACGATCAAACACTTTTACATCAACTTCTTCTTTTGCTAAATTATATGCAGCAGTTAAGCCCGCTAATCCCGCCCCGATGATTATTACATCATGATTAATCATATTTGACTCCTTTAAAGTAATATTGGTAAAGAGATTTATAGTTTTGCTATAGATTTTCTATATATCTTAATTTCCTAAAAAAGTTTGGTCTAAGAAGAGAATTCATAGGAAGAGTTCATTTTTTAGCCACTATTTAATTTTTGCCTTTGTTGTAGAATTGCTTATAGAAAAAAATATATGAAAAAATTGATTATTTATACTGAGAACAAAATTACCAAACAGAGAATATAATAGATGATTTTGGTTTCTGCTTATGACTATCCCGAGCCAATTCGGACAATAATGATGATTTCACAGATTACTAATGGAATAGGATTATTTCTAATTGCACTTTTTGCGTTTATGTATTATAGAAAAGAAGGATTCTTTGAAAATGAACAAACAAAAACTTATATCGTTGGGATTGTGTTATTATTCTCAATACTGGGTATATACAGATTCTTTTTCTTCTACCACGACTTTTTCGCCCCTGATGATATCTCTGATATCCTGTGGAGAATTGGAAACATTATTTTGTTAACTGGATTGACACTTTTAAATTTCCTGCTCGAAAAATACGTGTATAAAAAGACAAAATATATTTTTACCATCATAAGTCTTATTATTAGTATATTATATATCGCTATTTTCAATAAAAGCATGGCCTCAATCCTCCTCAATATCGGTACATTCCTCATGATAATATTTCCTTTGATAATACATTTAATTATCGCAATTCGGGGTTCAGGGTGGGTTAGGAAAAATGCGTTATTAATCGTAGTTGGAATTATCATTATTTCTTTTAGCTCATTTGGATTATTCTTATTTGAAACCATCGGATTATTAGATACAACCACGTCCAGAATATTTGGTCATCCTATAGCCTTAATTGGATATATTTTGCTAGGGTATGGGTTAATTGTAATGCTACGAGAAAAATAAAAGTTTTATATATAAAGTAAATCCGATACAAGGAAAGAGAGAAATCTTAGCTATGTTTTAAACCATATTTTAATAGGATTTAATTTTCCTTTAATTGATACTATGATTAATAATTATGATTCCAATAGGTCTTCAAACCGTAAAACATCATTCAATTAAGTTTTCTCTCGAATATACATTAGAAATGAAGTTGTCGGCTTTTGAAATTTTTTTTGATGGATTCTTGCCTCGCGATATCATTCCATCTTTTATTGACACTTTAAATGATTATAGAATCAGGGAAGAATTACTTTACACGGTTCATTCCCCGATAATTGATATACAAGATTCGAATTGGAGTGATGAAATGAAAAACTCCTTAAATTTCGCTCAAAAAATAAAGGCAAAATTTCTCACGGTTCATGCAGAGCCTAAAATGGATCGTTTAGTCTCAAAAGTTCAACCATTTTTAAAGCTATGCTCGAAGACATACCCTAAATTGAGAATTGGTATTGAAAATACCCCTTATACTTCTTGTGAAAAATTCAATAATCTAATGATGGCCCTCAGGGAATATCCTAACGTTGGAATAACATTTGATATCGGACACGCTCAATTAGCCCAACTCAACTCAAAAACAGAAGTAAAAGATCCTTTAGCATATCTTAAGAAACTAAAAAATCCGATTTTTGAATGCCATCTCCACACTAACGATGGAGTTCACGATAATCATCTTAGTACTACAGATAAGAAAGGAATAATCAATATAAAGGAGATTTTAAGCGAACTTATCATTCATAGAGATTTTAATGGGCCAATCATTTTCGAATATTTTAAAGAGAATATGAATGAAGATTTGCATCAGTTACAAGGATTATTACATAACATTAGTAAATAGAGAATCTATTTTTTTAAGATAAAAAATAAATAATTTTGATTGTTTTTGTAGAATAATAAAAGTTCTCGAAACAAATATTAACATTTATAAATAATTTGATGTGAAAAAATATGATTATACCATTTGAATTCGCAAGTATTCCACGAATAATTTTTGGAGCGGGCAAGCTTTCTGAATTGTATGAACTAATCCCTGAGTTTGGCAATAATGTCTTAATCGTTACAGGTGGAACCTCTTTAGAAAAGTCTGGAAATTGGGATATAATTAGCTCAAACTTAACACAGAAGGGTTTTGACTTCTCGCATGCGTTTATTACGGAAGAGCCCTCCCCAAATAGGATTGATGAAATTGCAGCAAAATATCGGACTATGAATATAGATGTAATCGTAGGGATAGGAGGGGGGAGCGTCACAGACGCGGGAAAAGCAATCTCAGCGATGATCCCTTATCAAGATTCAATAGTGAATTATTTGGAAGGAGTGGGAACAAAAAAACCAGATGGTAAAAAAGTACCATATATAGCGATCCCCACGACTTCTGGGACGGGAAGTGAAGCAACTAAAAATGCGGTCATTAGTAAGGTAGGGGAAGATGGATTTAAAAAGTCTTTACGTCATGATAATTATATCCCCAATATCGCTATTGTTGATCCAGAACTAATGCTTACATGTCCACCATCAATTACCGGAGCGTGTGGAATGGATGCATTTACTCAGTTATTAGAAGCCTATGTATCTGCCAAAGGGAACCCTATGACCAATGCCTTAGCTTATAGTGGTCTCAAATATATGAAGGATAATATCGTCCCAGCATGCACTTCTGGATCGGATGATATTGGAGTGCGTACGGCGATGGCTTATGGATCTCTGATGTCTGGGATCACTCTGGCTAATGCGGGATTAGGAATAGTACATGGGCTAGCTTCTCCAATTGGAGGATATTTTGAGATCCCTCATGGTGTGGTTTGTGGAACACTCTTGGCAGAAGCTACTAAGATGAACATATTAAAGCTAAAAGAAAAAGGTATAGAGGGAAGACCCGCGCTCATGAAACATTCGGAAATTGGAGCTTTAATGGCAGGTGAAGAAGATTTTAAGAAAGGCGAGTTGTATAAGTATTTAGACCTACTAATAGAAACGCTTGAAAAATGGACGAATAATTTGGAAATTGAAAAGTTAAGTGCCTACGGGATTGCAGAAGATGATTTTGACAAAATAATCGAAAAGGCAAGCTTAAAGAATAATCCGGTTCATTTAAGCTCGGATGATATTCGCAAAATTTTAAAAAATAGGTTATGAGTAAATTTTCTCCACTCTTTATTTCTTGTTATTAACCTGAACCTACGATAATAATTTGATTTTCTTGAGAATGTTATGCCTTTTTTAACTTTAAAATCGAAATAGAGTGTGCTGACAATTGCATTGTAATTTTAGAATCAACATCTTTGATTGTTCTGCCGTTAATTTTAACTTTATTTCTATTTTCGATGGTATTATAATCGAAAGGAGATTCACTGGTCAATTCCAATAATACTGCTTCCTTTTGAGGAGTAAATCCTTCAAGCTTCAAAATTGTTGTTAGTGAATCTAAATAGTGTTTATTCACAAATACGATGGAAAGGTGTTCTCGGGAATCATCAATAGTGGCATTGCATTCAATATAGGGAACGTCTCCTCTACTAGGGATACTTTTGAAAGTTTTACTCGAAAAGGTAGGGCAACTAACAGTAATTTGCTCTAAAAGATTGCGTTCCATATGATCTACAAATAATTTAAATACTAAATAGACAGGGGTGAGTATTAATCCATCAGGATCCGTCTGAATAGTCCCAAGACAATTGATTAATTGAGCCCAATTGGCAATAGGGCATATGTCTGACATCCTTTGAAATATCATTAATGTCAATGCAGTCCATAACCCATCTTGTAAATTATAATTCGTCCTTATCACGTCTGTAATTAGATACCATAATCCCCATTCATCTAAAGCGATTCTTACATTGGTATCTTCTCCCAGAGCTGCGGTTATATCCCTCCAAGTATCCTTTATGTAATTTTCAATAAGAGGTGTTGAGGCCATTAACGCGTGATAACTTTTTTCATTATCTCTCCGTTTTCTCCCCGCAGAAGCACCAGCAGTATTGGGGAGATATCTGTGAATGCTCACATAGTTGACCCAATCTTCTCCAAGATTTCTTAGAAGTGTTTGATTCCATTCAGAATTATCGCATCCTACAGCAACTAATTCAATAGAAGGGTCTTTCTTTCTCATTTCTTTCGCAAACTCAAGATATTTTAATGCATAGTCCTTGGGTGAACTTTCATAGCCCATTTCCCAGTTTGCGTAAATTTCATTCGCGACTCCCCATATTTTCACTTCATAAGGATCTGATCTGCCATATTCTGCTCGTAACGCTCCATATTCATAATCCGTTGAACCATTGCAGTATTCTACCCACTCTGCTGCTTCTTGGGGTGTGCCACTTCCATAGTTCACATTTAAATAGGGCTCAGCACCAATTTCCTCACAGAAGGTTAAAAATTCGTCAGTTCCAAACTGGTTTTTAATTAGTGGTCCTAATCCTTCAATAGTCTCAAAATCACCCGCTCCCCAATGTAGGTTTTTAACGATTTTTCTCTTATCTCTGGGCCCAATAGCATCTTTCCAATGGTAAACATCGGAATAACATCCACCAAAAGCCCGTAATATCGTAGGTTTTAGGTCTTTGACAGCTTTCAAAACATCTTTTCGTACTCTCGATAAAAATGGATTCTCATCAACTAAAGGGACGTTAACAGGATCATAGGTCCATAATCCATTATGAATACAATCTCCGATATGTTCGATAAAATTACCATAAATTCTCGGATCTATTGGTTTAGATTTCGAATTTACATTAATAGTAATTGCATTTTTTATCTCGACCATAAACTCATCTAATCAAATCAAATATTTAAAAATTGTTTCAAAAATATTTCTGAGTTTCACAGAACTTGACACCATAATAACCTAAAGTGTAGATTTCAATCTGGAGAATATGTATGTTCGACGAAAAAGATAACAAAATTATAAATAAATTCGTTCAAGATTATTTTGGAGTATAATACGATCACTTTATTTCTGACTTAACTAAAGAAACCGCAATCTCCACCCTTTTTTTTATCTCATCGAAATTTTTCGAGGATATTAAGTCTTTTTTTACTAACCAACTTCCACCGCATGAAAATACATTATCAAGGTTTAAATATTCGATGAGAGTTTCATTGCCAATTCCACCCGTGGGCATAAATTTAACCGATGGATATGGGCCGGAGAGTGTTTTAAGCATTTTTGGACCCCCGGATAAATCAGCGGGATAAAATTTAAAATGATCTAAGCCCCGTTCCAGACCCCATTCGATAAAGGATGGAGCATTCAATCCAGGACAAATACCAATATCATTTTCGACACAATAATCCACCACAGTGGGATTAAATCCCGGAGTGACGATGAACTCCACTCCCGCATCGACCGCATCTTTAACGTGTTGGATCGTAAGAACAGTTCCGGCTCCAACTAACAACTTAGGAAATCTTTCTCTCAGGCGCGATATCGATTCAGCCGCTGCTTCTGTTCTAAAAGTTATTTCGATAATTGGAAGTCCCGCGTCTATTAGGGTTTTTCCCAGTGGAATCGCATTTTCCACATCCCCTATAACTGCAACGGGAACTATTTTTAATTCTTCTATTTTTTTATATATATCCATTTTAATCAATTCTGAATTAGTGATTTGTTATTTTCTAGGTCTTAATTGTATAAATATAATTTATTTTGGGTATTATAATTTCAAGGTTTAAATCATGGAAATTTTCCAAATATTCTAATTCTTCTTTTGTTGCGGTATTATAAGCAAACATCCCAAAATGATGGACTATAAGTGTCTTAATTTTGGTTTTTCGACATAAGTCTAAAACCTCAGGAATTTTGAAATTTCCCGAAATCCCATTGTCCAATCGATATTCATCTCTTCCATTTATGGGCATTAGGGCAATAGTTACATTATAATCATCTAACAGCTGAGACAATTCATCATATGGGATTGAATCTCCTGAGTGGTATAAAATCTTGTCATTAATGTGAAAAATATAACCTAAGTAAGAATGTTCGTTTGCCTGATTTGTTTTAAATTCTTCATGTTTTGCCGGTATGGGAGTAATTTTAATATGTTCGTTTAAATTAATTGTTTGTCGTACGTAAGCGGGAATAATTTGATCTGTATTAATGCCTCGTTTAGCAGCTTCCTCTATTTCTGGACCTGGTACTATAAATCTACAATGTGGATTATTATGTGAAATGGGTGTAACCGTTTCTGGATCCATGTGATCCGAATGGGGATGAGAACAACAAACATAATCAACATATTTTAACTCTTCTGATTTGATGGGAGGTTCCATTAATCGAATATGTGGAAAAATCTTCCCTTTATATTTCTTTGATAAATAATCAGAAAGATAGGGATCTATTAGTATTAAGCTATTGCCGTATCTCATGGCAAAACCAGCTTGTCCTAACCAAACTAATTGAATTTTTTTTTCTGATAAATCATTAGAATTATTCATAAAGTCCACTATTGAAGCTACCTCTTCCTTTTCGATCATATTTCACCTCTCTCTAAAGAAGTCGATTATATTATCAACTGCAACCTCAGCTGCGCGATCAATACTTTCATCCGTATACCCCCCTATATGAGGAGTGGTAATTGTATTTTTATGTTTTATCAAATCATTCATTTTAGGGGGCTCTTCATCATATACATCTGTTGCATATACCTTTATCATTCTTGAATTGAGCCCATCCAATATCGCCTCATCATCGACCACTCCCGCTCTTGCTGTATTGATTATAATCACACCTTCCTTTGTTTTTTCAAGAGTCTTTCTATTTATAAGTGGGGTATCACTCGGAGGGCAATGGAGTGTTATTATATCAGAATTACTTAAAAGCTCATTAAATTCGGAATAACTAAATTTGTCTGACGGATTAAAATCTATATCTGGATATAAATCATAGCCCAGTACGTTCATACCTAACGCGAGGGCCATTTTCGCAACTTTCTCCCCTATATTCCCCGTACCTATGATTCCTAACGTCTTTCCAAAAACTTCCATCCCTTTTTCTCTTTCCCACAAACCGTTTTTCATTCTCTTGTCTGAAAGTGGTATTGATCTTATAGCACTAAAAATTAAACCGATTGATAATTCGGCAACTCCTTGAGAATTGGCTCCGGAAGCGATTTTCACGGGAATTCCTAATCTTTTGGCAACTTTGAGATCAATATTATCTATTCCAACTCCATTTCTGCTGATTATTTTTAGCTTGGAAGCTTTTTCTAATATTTCTCCGTCAATTGGTTCAATTCCCGCCAAATACGCTTCGCATTCCGGTAATATTTCTAATTGCTGCTCTCTTGTGGGCTGTTTACCTGGGGTTGCCAATATAATCTTAAAACCCGAATCTTCTAATCTTTTAAGGGAGGGATGGCGATTTTTGGTGATTGAACGGGGAGTGACATATACCGTTTTCATACGATTACCTTCTGGTTTTTTGAATATTCCATTTTGGATTGTCTATAATGGTGGGCTGCCCGCCTTTTTCAATAATTAGTTTTCTGAATCCCTTTTCCTCTATCGTTTTATAATCATGACCCGCATCGGCGCGATATACAAAGAATGTAATTAAAGGTTCATCATTAGAAGTGTTAATACTTCTATGGGCAAATCCAGGTGGAACATAAACAGAGATACTTGGTTTGAATTCTTGAATTTCCGTTCTACCTTGTTGATCCTCCATTAAAAGATATCCAAATCCTCGGAGACAATAATAAATTTCGGCTGTGTTGAGCTCATCGTGGAAATGACCTTTCGTCATATAATATTCATCTCCAACTTTACCGGGATATAAGATAGTGGTACCAAACGATAAATTTTCGGGATTTGGATTAATATTTAAATCATAAAATTCGTAGACTACGGCATCCTTCTCTACAACTATTTTTTCATAGGCATCCTTATCGTAATACATACCTTTCATATCGGAAAGAAGTCGTTTCTTGGATATCGCACCTGGCGATAGCCCGGTTAATAAATCAAATTTTAATGAAAAAGACTTTTTATTATTTATTTTTTGCACCATATATGCCCTCTTTTATTTTGCTTTTACGGCAATTTGCGATATTTCTTCAAATTTCGGACCTTCTATGGGAATATCAATATGAAATACTTCAGCAATCACTCTCGTCCATCCGTGTAAAAAGTAAATCCATCCATCCTCAAAATGGAGGTCTTTTTCTTCTGCTTGTGCGCGTGCTTGATCTAAAAAGACTAAATCTCCTCTATAATTATAATCCCAAGCAAACCCATTTTGTGGGAACTCGGCATCATCAGTGATGGGAGAGCCGGGAGCATCCTTTCCAAGTCCCGTCCCATTAATCACAAGTGAGCCTTCTATTAGATTGTTAACAATTTCATCGTTCTGTTCAGGATTAGGATGATGAAAGTATTCTATCTCTATTCCGGGATTAATTATTTTATGTATCTCTTCCATCTTTTCGAGTCGGGGAATGCTTCTATTAGAGATATATATCTTGGAAGGTCTATTATCAGGATCTAACTCTCGCATGATATAGGTCGTCAATGCTAAAGATGCCCCTCCTGCGCCAATTATGAATATTTCCGCTCCCGTGTCTTTCCAATGGTTTTTTGGAATGAATGAATCAAACGCTAGACCACTGGTTATTGGATCCTTCGCGTGGCCAATCAGCATTTTATCGGATTTTGAAATACAGCTAACTTCTCCCAATAATTGCGCAAAATTTCCCACTTCATCAAATAAATCTTGAGCCGCTTCATAAAGATCTATTTTATGAGAAGTCACTAACGCGCCTAGTGAATTATCATCATCCTTAATAAACTTTACAATCTTTCTGTATTTCTGTTTGTCTGCATGAATTTTACAATTAATACCCACAAAATCGGGATCATCCAGATTGAGATATTCAGCCCAGCGGGGAAAGACTCTCATAATCGAGGACTGGCGAGTTGATACACCAATATAGTAGAAAGTACGCTTTTTCCTTAGTCTAAAGTCAAACTGGTCCATTATACCAAAATAAAATTAAACTAACGTTAATCAATAGGTTTTAATTAATTATTCCTAGTAATGCTAAAAGATTAATTAACATTCGTAAATGATCGTAAATATTTGTAAATTCTTTATATCAAAACATTTTATAAAATGAGGGCATGTAATATTTGCATTTTAGAGGATTTAATTTCTCAAACTCTTCCGGATATTTTTGAACAATTTTACAAGAATATTTTGCGTGTATTTCATGATTTTGAGGTTCGCTGATGTCATTTTCTAAAACATAAGTAATACTCTTGATCAGATCCTCCGTAGAATCCCCACAAGCACCGCAAGACGAGTTTTTTATATAATGGGAGCAAGAAAAGCATTGAATATCATCTCGGGACATATTCCTATAAAATGAATACTAAAATTTATAATTTCTCGAGGTTAGGAATAGCTGATTGCAAAAATAAGAAATAGTTTGGATTTGTTAATAAATGTTAATAAGCTTTAAAATGATGTCTGCATTTACTAAATACGGAATAATTCAAATATTCTATAAAACCTAGAATTATTATAGATGAGTCAACTTATAAAAACTCGAATAAATATTTTAGAATGGCTATATTAGGAATTGATCTTGGAACTCAAACAATAAAGGCAGCTTTGTTAGAGCCAGACGGAAAAGTGTTAGGATTAGCTAAAAAGGCTCAAAAAGTTGATAGTCCTCATCCAGGTTGGGCACAACAGCAGCCAAAATTATGGTGGCAGCGAATTAAAGAAAGTATCCAAATATTAATCAAACAATTCAACACGCTACCGGAAATTAAAGGAATTTGCGTATGTGGTCAAATGCACGGACCAGTCGGTCTCGATAAAAACGGTATGATTACCACAGAATGGACACAAATATGGTCAGATAAACGATCTGAAGAAGTGTGCAAGGAAATAAGAAAAAAATATAATGAGCAAGAACTTGCGAAAATTACAGGAAATCCCATAACCACTGGCTGGCCTGGTGTAAAAGTAAGCTGGATAAAACAGAATCAACCTAAGATATACGATAAATCAAAATGGTTTCTCGTTCCAAAAGATTTTATCAATTTCAAATTAACTGGCAAGTTTTATACTGACCCTTCAGAAGCTTCCGGCACGTATCTCTACGATACAAGCACGAATGATTATTCCAACGAGATGGGGAAAATTCTTGGTATCGATATCACCAAATTTGCCAAAATAACGGATTCTTATGAAATTATTGGGGAAATCAAATCTGAGGTTGCCAAAGAGTTAGGGCTGCCAAATAATGTGCCCGTTCTCACCGGAGGGGGGGATTTCATTGTATCTCTGTTGGGATTAGGTCTTATTAGATCTGATTCTGCTGTTGATATGACTGGTACAAGCACCCTTTTTGTTGTAAAAAGAAAAGAACCCATACTTAATCCTGGAATTCAAAATCTTAGACATGTGATTAACGGATGGACTCCATTTACTATGCTTGATTGTGGGGGTCTTAGTATGACTTGGTGTCGAGATTTTTTAAATTCCGTAAAGGAAGAGGAGTTCCCCTATGAAGAAATGATTAAGATGGCAAGTAAGATAGATATAGGAAGCGAGGGATTGCTCTTTTATCCCTATTTATTAGGAGAGCGTCGTCCCGAAAACGTGCTTGCGCGAGGGTCGTTTTTTGGTATAACTTTAAATCATCAGGCGGCTCATTTCGCGCGCTCCATAATGGAAGGGGTGTCATTTGCTATTGGAAAAGATGCGCAGCTTTTTAAAGAAGCGGGTGTAGATATCGATGAGGTGTTTTGTGTTGGAGGAGGTACTAATAATAAGCTCTTGTATAATATTAAAGCTAATGTAATGAATATACCCCAGATTATTATTAATGAGCCAGAAGCCAGTCTAAGAGGAAATGCTCTTTTGGCTGCATATGGTTTAAAAATAATTGATGATATTGAAAAGACAGCTAAAATAGAAGATTCTAAGAAAGAGGTAATCTTTCCTAATGAAACCGCGGTAAAAAAGTATAGAGTTCTCCAAAATGACTTTATGAAAATGTATAACCATCTCTTAGGGTATTGGAAAATCTGAGGAGGATGAGAAATTAGATGTATACTATTCCGAGATTTCAGAATTATCTCTTAAAAGAATTAGGTTTAAATCAATTCAAAATACAAATTATATGAATTAAGAGAAATGAAAAAGAAGAGAGAGATGAGTTGCTAAGATGAGTGATACAGAAGAGAAATCTCCGCGAATAATCTCAAATGCCTGTGAGATTAAAAACTTTAATATGGAAGATCTTGCTAGTGAACGAATTAAAAGAATACGGAAAAGATTTCTTGATGATACTCCCTTTATATCAATCGAAAGAGCCAAGTATTATACTGAAAAATGGCAAGAAACTGAAAATCAAGATCTGCCTAGAAATGTTAGAGTCGCCTTGGCGATGAATAATGTATTTGAAAATATGCGTTTTAATATCGACCCAGACGACAGAATTGCGGGTACATGGACAGAAAACTTTTTAGGTATCCCAATTGATATAGAACGTGGTCTCTTCAATAAGGTATTCGAAATTGAACTTAAAAAACGATCTATGTGGTTTTTTGGTATAAAAGGAAATTTAAAATTCGCGATAAAAAAGATTAAAAAAGAAGGTATTTCAGGTTTATTGAATAGTCTTAAGGAGAGTAAGGAAATTGGGGTTGCGATGCCATCGTTAGGGACTGAGACTTTAGATAAAAGGTATATTAATCCATATCAAATAAACGAGGACGATAAAAAAGAACTTTTAAAAGAATTGCTTCCCTATTGGGACGGAAAGACAATAGCCGAGAAACTTGAACAAAAATTTCTTGAAGAGCAAATATATGATGGAGATTTCGGAGATTTTATTAGGTCGCTTCCTAGAGGAACTGCAAAAAATGATATGGTGACCGCAATAGGAGCCGCTTTAGGTGTCTGGCAGGGCCATTTGATTTTGGATCATGAAAGTCCTATAAAGAAAGGGTTGCTACAAATGAAAAATGAGGTCGTGGATATATTAGAAAAGGGAAATCTTACTCAAGAAGAGAAAAGTTTTTTCGAATCTATAAAGATTTCTCTTGACGGAGTTATAATTTATTCTGAAAGACTAGCAGATTGGATTGAACAGGAACTTAACACTACTGATGATATCGAAAGAAAAGAAATTTTGAAAGATATGTTTATTGTTTGCAAAAAAGTCCCGTTATATCCCGCGGAATCCTTTCGAGAGGCAATTCAATCATACTGGACAGTAAAAACGGCTGTAGAATTAGCAATGCCATTTAATGTCCATGCTCCCGGTCGTTTAGACCAAATCTTATATCCCTATTACAAAAAAGATTTACAAGATAATGAAATCACAGAGGAAGATGCCTGCGAGTTGCTTGAGGAGCTCTTTTTAAAAATAATGAGTCATAATATGAGACCTTATTCCAATGCATCCAGCGATTTCAGCCAGCGTTATGAAGGGTCAGAACCCGTCACAATGGGGGGTTTGGATAAGGAGGGAGACGATGCGACGAATGATTTAACTTATATCATGTTAGATGCCGCCGATAAGTCAAAAGCATCGCTTAATTTTGTGGTAAGAATCCACGATAAAACCCCAGAAAAGTTATTGATGAAAGTCGCAGATTTATATTATCATGGTGTTTCAAGTATTTCATTGATGAATGACAAAATCGCCATGCAAGCGTTACTAAATAGAGGATTTACCCAAGAAGATGCCCGAAACTATGCCATAACAGGATGTGTAGATATGTGCGCACCCGGAAAAACTGGAGGGGAGGGTTTTTCTTCCATATTATTATGCAGAACGCTTGATTTGGCACTCCGAAATGGAAATGCGAAAACTTTAGTAGGTACAATAAAAAATGCAGGACTAAAAACGGGAGAACCTGATGAATTTTACCGTTTTGATGAATTTTTAGAAGCGTTTTTCGCTCAAGCCGATTATATGATTAAAAAAATCGTGCAAGCTTCAAAAATAAGAGATAAATTATATGCCGAATATTTGCCGGCTCCATTTATTTCAGCTTTTATGCAAGGGTGTCTTGAAAGTAAGAAGGATATCACTCAAGGTGGGGCCATATATGATTGCGAAGGTATCCTCTTTATGACCAGTATCGCGAATACGGTTGATTCTTTATATGTTATCAAAAAATTGATTTTTGAGAGAAAAATTCTCACATTCAAAGAATTACTTGACGCGATTGATCATAACTACAGTGGCCAATATAAACACATCCATGAGATGATTATGAATATTGAGGGGAAATGGGGTAATGGAAACCCCGAATGCGATGAATTGGCCAGAAAAGTGACCTCCCATATATTCGAAGAGACGTATAAATATAGAACGTATAAAGATGGGTTTTATGCTCCTTTTATAAATAGTATGACCACACATACATACGACGGTCGGATTTCTATTGCGACTGCAGATGGTCGACTGGGAGGAAAACCCTTTGCGGCAAGCTGTAATCCTTATAATGTGGAAGTAAACGGTCCAACGGGAGTCCTCCGATCGGTTTCGGCTCTTGATTTTCAACATGTAATGGGATGTGCGGTGAATATTCGTCTCCACCCTTCGAGTATCGGAAAAACTGAAGAAGCCAGAAGAAAATGGATTTCCTTAGTAAAAACCTATTTTGATTTAGGTGGGGAACAGTTACAACCGACAGTAGTTTCTACCGAGGTATTAAGGGCAGCCCAAGATAATCCGGATAAATTTCGAAATATTATCGTGAAGGTTGGGGGATATTCTGCATATTTTGTTGATCTTGGAAGAGAAGTACAAGAAGAGATTATCTCCAGAACTGAACATTCAAAAACTTAGAAATATGAATGGTATTATTTTTGATATACAGCAATATGCCATATATGATGGTCCCGGAATTCGAACTATAGTGTTCATGAAAGGGTGTCCTCTTAGTTGTATTTGGTGTCAGAATCCTGAGTCCCAACAATTAGAACCTCAATTGGCTTATTTTCAAGAAAAATGTGGATTATGTGGTAAATGTGTCGAAATCTGCCCGGAAAATGCGTTAATACTTTCAGATAATCGAATAATTAGAGAAAAAAAGCTATGTAAAAAATGTGGAGCTTGCGTTAAAATTTGCCCTAATAATGTAATGGAGATTATTGGGGAAGAAAAGAGTATTCAAGATATAATTGAGATTATTCTCCGAGATAAGCCTTTTTATGATAATTCTGGTGGAGGAATAACTGTTTCGGGAGGAGAGCCTACGATGCAAAAAGAATTTCTTATGAATTTACTTAAGAATGTAAAAAAGGAGGGAATTCATACCGCTATCGAAACATGCGGATATTTCAATTCAGAAATGGTGGATAAATTGGTTTCTGTCGCTGATTTATTTCTATTCGATATTAAGCACATAGAAGCCGATTTACACGAACATTATACTGGGGTTAGTAATGAGAACATTTTATATAACTTTCATCGGATATATAAACTAGTGGGTCCTGAGAGAATCATATGTCGAATTCCCTTAATCCCCGGTTTCAACACCGATCAAAAAACGATTCAAGGAATAATTGACTTCTTGAAAGAGATAAGATTTACTGGTTCAGTTCATTTGATGCCCTATAATCGTATGGCTAAGACAAAATATGAGAAAATTGGGAAGAAAGATGAATATCATGATATGGGTGAATTAAGAGAAGATAAAATAGAAAAGATCGTGGAACAGCTGAAAAGCCAATCATTTGATGTTATTGTGAACGAGTAATGATATTTGAGTTTGATTCTTGAAAAGAAACCATAAAAAATTCTACACTAAATCACGTTTGGTTGATGTGAAGAGAGTAAATCTTTGTCTTTTTAGGAAATATTAAAATTGATGTGAAATAATGATTAGATAGGAATTGAATAATTTTCTGTAAGAAAGCGAATATCTAAGTGCTAAAAAAGATACATTCAACCCATATTAACCAAAAATTTGGTATGTTAAAAAATTCGGGTAAAATCAGAAAATTAATAATTTCTAAGAAAAAGGTGGTTGTATAATCTATGTTGGCAAGAGAGAGAAGAAATCGAATCGCTAACTTAGTCAAAAAGCAGGGAAGTGTAACAATCGAAGAACTGACAAATATGTTTGATGTCTCAAGAATTACAATCTGGAAAGATTTGAAACTCCTCGAGGAAAAAGGATTTCTTGCCAGAGTACATGGCGGTGCAATGCGACTCGATAAACTAAATCCTGAAGAGAAGGAATTTAAATTAAGAAGCAAGGCATCCTCAAAGGAAAAAGAAGCAATAGCTCATTATGCCGCAAATAATTATGTAAATGATAATGAGATTCTCTTCTTAGATGGCGGGACTACTGTTTTAGAAATGATCCCATATCTGAAAAAATACGAAAATATTACCATTCTCACAAATGGATTATACACATTGAATAGAGCTTCGAATCATATCCCTAAATTAAATGTAATATCTTTTGGAGGGATATTAAGAAAACCCTCCTTTACCTTTGTAGGCCCTGATGCAGAGGAATATATACAAAAATATCAAGTTGATACGGCTTTTGTAAGTGCGTTTGGAATCTCCTTAGATAACGGATTAATGGATCCAAACCCTCTTGACATGAATGTGAAACGAATAATGTGTGAAAAAGCAAAAAGGGTAATAGTGCTCATTGATTCAAATAAATTTGGCAAACATTCACTCACCACCTTTTTTAAGATAGATGAAATTGATTTTCTAATTACCGATGAGGCTGCGCCCACTGATTTTATTGAAAAACTCAAAAATATGGGCATTAATATTGAAGTTGTTCCACTATGAATCAATATTGGATTTATAACCCCGAGCTAATCTTATATCTTCTAAAAAAAATCGGGAAATTTTTTAAGATATTCTGACTTCTTATTTAATATACTATAAACGGAAAGGAATTTTATCATGAAAATGCTTCAAAATATAACAAAGAAAGGTTTTCTCTATTCTAATTTGGAGCATTTAGAATCCTTAAGTTTATTGTTATGTGTGTTAGGCTTACTTTTATTATTATAAAAACCCTCAATTGTTCTATAAGAATCTGAGGCTTTAACTCTTATGAATAATGGGGGTATAAAATAAAACAATCACAAATAGGTAAATTAGTATGATAGAAAAAAAGGAAATAAGTGTTTCGACGATGATGGGAAAGCTACGGAAGTCTCTTCACCTTCCAGATAAGGCATATTTCTTCGATACGACCTTGCGGGACGGGGAGCAGACACCGGGAATCAGTTTTACGCATGAAGAAAAGCTTTCAATAGCACAAGCCCTTGATAAATTGGGTATCGACATTATTGAAGCGGGTTTTCCCGTCATTTCTGAAGGAGATTTTGCGGCTTGTAAAGATATTGCACAATTAGGATTAGATTCTGAAGTAATGGGATTAGCCCGTATGAAAAAATTAGATATCGATAAAGTGATAGAGGCTGATATGGACAGTATCCATGTATTTATCGCAACATCCGACCTCCATATGAAAGAAAAACTACGCATGAGCAAAGAAGAAGTAATTGAGAGCATTCGGGAAAATGTTTCGTATGCAAACGAGCATTATGATCAAGTTTTATTTTCAGCCGAAGACGCAACTCGATCTGATTTGGATTTCTTAATACAAGCAAACCAAACCGCAGTAGACCATGGCGCAACTCGGGTAAACATTCCGGACACAGTTGGAACTATCAGTCCACACGCATTTGGTTATATTGTAAGAAAGAATTATGAAACCCTGCCAAAAGATATCCGAATCGCAGTCCATTGTCATAATGATTTTGGATTAGCTGTAGCAAATACTATCGCAGGGTTCGAGAATGGCGCTTCAGAAGCACAAACTACAATCATGGGACTAGGAGAGCGCGCGGGAAATGCTTCATTTGAGGAAACTGCTATGTCCCTTTACGCGCTCTATCAAGTTCCAATGAATATTAATACACGACTGATTTTTCCTACTGCCAAATTAGTGGAAAGCTATTGTGGTGGAAAAATAAAAATTGGGAGACTTCAACCCCTAATTGGTCAAAATGCGTTTGCTCATGAATCGGGAATCCATGCCCATGCTATGATTAAAAATGCTCGTTCATACGAACCAATTACCCCCGAATTGATCGGGATTAAAAGGTCAGATGATGTTGAGCAGATTGTACGGAGCTCGATTAAATTAGGCAAGCACTCTGGAGGTCACGCTTTGAAAGCAAAGTTAGAAGATTTGGGGATATATACAACCGAAGATCAATTTAAGAACATTTTTGAACATGTGAAGAGTTTCGGAGATAAAGGACACGAAGTTAGTGAAGAAGACTTCCTCGCCATCGTAAAAGATGTAATGGGTGAGTTGCCTAAAGAAGAACAATTCGTTATCCTAGATGAGTTAACGGTATTAACAGGCTCTGTCACTCCTACTTCGACGGTACGATTGAAAATTAGAAATAATGGAGATTTTGCTTCCCGTACGGCATCTTCTGTCGGGGTTGGTCCTGTTGATGCGTCCGTTAAAGCGATAGTAAAATGTTTCGAACCGATGAACAAAATCCAACTACTCGACTATAACATCGATGCGGTCACGGGCGGAACAGAAGCTCTTGGCCATGTATCCATTGAACTTATGGATGTGGAAACCAATAACATTGTCCGTTCCAGCGCTACTCACGAGGATATCGTAATGAGCTCAGTCTTAGCTCTTTTAAAGGGGTTGAACAAGATCGTTAAAGTAAAGTCAGTCTAACTAAACCTTATTATTTAACTTTGAAAGCTTAAAAAAATGGAATTTCTATTCATTTAATTTTTTAATATTTTGCCTATAAAAATGATCATTATTAAGTAGAGAAAAAGAGTTTTTTTTTGTTCCTAGAATTGAGGTATCCACTTTGCTTGAGCTTCAAACATTTCTTCCACCATTTCATAAATCTCAGTCGTCGAACAAACACTGGCGCTGTTTGGATCTAGTAATATCGCATGATAAATTTTTTCCTTATTAAACTCAAGTGCACCTTCGACCGCTGCTTTTTGAACCATAATATTTGAGATACACAATGCTTGGCATACAGTTGGTAGGGATATCCCTCCTTGAGGGTGGATCCCGTGCTTATCCGCAAAGATTGGCACTTCAACGCAACAATCTCTGGGAAGATTGGTGATTAAGCTTTGTTCTGTATTCATAATATTTCCATTGAATCGAAAAGGAATATTTCCTTCCATAGCATTAATTATATGAGGCGCATATTCATCTGATGGACTATTTTTTGCTGAAAGTTTCGGTCGTTTTAATGCTTTTTCTAATTTTTTTTCAAATCTCCCTTGACGTCTTAGTTGCATTGAATAGTCATCTGCTTGTCCTAAGACTCCAGTGAGTTTTCCTTGGAACTTCTCCTTAAAATTTGGCAATTTTCGGTAATATGGAACATATTCACTCAAATGCCTAGATGATTCTGTCATAAAATACCCTCCCGTGGATTTCATCATATCAATTCGAATCTTTTCGGCTTCTCCTTTACTGGGTTCTGTTTCAAGTGTTTGATAAATTAATGGATATGCGTCTTTCCAAATTCCGGAAGGATTTGATGGATCTCTATATCTAACTTCAAGGAACCATGCCATATGATTAATGCCAGCGCAAAAAAAACTAAAATTTTCGGGGTGTAATTTTGCCCATTTACGAAGTAAGTTCGCCGTGCTTTGGATGCCATGACATAACCCTATTGTTGAATCGGGAAGGAGTGTATTGCAATACCATGTGTTCATTGCCATAGGATTAGCATAATTTAAAAGGATGGATTTTAAGCCCTTATTTGTCGCATTAAGTCCTACTTCCTCGAGGTCTTGCAAAATGGATTTAAGAGCATTTGTCGCACGTAAAAAACGGAACACCCCACCAGGACCTATAGTATCTCCTACTGCTTGCGAAACACCATATTTAAATGGTATCTCCACATCAAGTTTAAAAGCATCAAGTCCACCCACATGGATTGCGTTGATTATGTATTTAGCATCTGTAATAGCTTTCTTCTGATTGGTGGTTTTTTCAATAGATATGTTCTGATCATCAAAAAAATCTTCTTTGAACTTTTTAACATAGCGAAATATTAAATCTAATCGTTCAGGATGGATATCTTCCAAACATAAAACCAAATTCTTCCTTAACCTAGGAAACAAAAAGAGATCTGTGAGTAAATTTTTTCCAAAAACCAAAGAACCCGCTCCAATAAACGCAATTTTAACCATTATAGTATAACTAAAAATTCTAAAGTATATAATATCATTCTTTGTAAGATTCTAAAAGATTTGAAAACAATTAAAAAAAATGAAGACATTCAGGGGAAATTCACCAGAAATCTCCAGATATCATTAAGGATTGAAGTATCTCTAAGCAAAAACCCTCTGGACAGAATTTTATACAATATTGATTTAAATCCATCAAAATGGGCATATAAATGCGATATTCATAATAGTTGTGATTGGCAAAGACCATTAAAAAAACCGTATTTTCAAAAATTGGGCTCCTTAATTATTTTATTTAATACTATCCACCAAAGAAGTAAGAAAAAAAACTACAAAAAAGAGTAATTTAAAATGTTTCGCAATAAAGAAGAACCTCTTAAAATTGATCGTCGCATATGGGATCAGCTGAGAGAATTTAAAAAAGCTCCATATCGAGAAAAATACAATAAAAAAGTAGAAGAATATCAAGAGCTCTATTAATTTTTGAAGATTATGAATGGAATTTCCACAAATTTTAGAGTTTTCAGTTTCCTAAAGGTAAGTGCGAAGTTTATTGAATAAAATTTTCCAGAAGATTATAAACCGTTTCTAATACTTCTAATTCCGGAAGAAACGTTAATCTAAAGTGGTTTTTTCCATAGGACCCAAAACCAGAACCATAAACCGTACAAATGCCGGTTCCTTTCAACAGTTCAATTACAAATTCTTTATCCGTATTCCATTTTGGAAATTCATTTAAAAGAATTTTAGGAAACAAATAAAAAGTTCCATCCGCATTCTTACACTCCAATCCTTCAATCTGTCGAAGACGTTTATAGGAATAGTCTCTTCTTTCTCTTAACTTTTCCACCATACTATCGGTATGAGGTCCTGGGTTCTTAAGCGCTTCTATTGCTGCAAATTGAGCTATAGAATTCGCACAGAGTCTCGCTCTCGCCATCTTTTCTATACCCTCCTTTAGAGGTTTCAATTTCCCCGTAGGATCATTAAAATACATATATCCTAATCGCCAACCAGTAGCTAAATGCGCCTTAGAAAAGCCATTTAGTCCTATAATTGGCACATCCTTACTTAGAGTTGCAGGACAAGTATATTCTTTCTCAAACACGATCTGATCATAAATTTCATCAGAAATAATTGGTAAATCATACTCTCCGGCTAAATCAATTATCTGTCTTATCTTTTTTGTATCATACAAAACACCGGTAGGGTTGTTAGGGGAACTGATGAGAATCGCAGTAGTTTTTTCGGTTATTTTACTCCTTAAATCATCTACGTCGGGTTCCCACTCATTTTCCTCATCTAATTCATATTCGATTGGATTTCCATCAAAAAATTTTGCATAGTTTATATATATAGGATATGTGGGACCTGGTACA
The DNA here is from genome assembly GCA_008080735.1 of Promethearchaeota archaeon. Classification (GTDB taxonomy): domain Archaea; phylum Asgardarchaeota; class Lokiarchaeia; order Sigyniarchaeales; family SOKP01; genus TEKIR-8. The sequence continues at coordinate 12,230 of SHMW01000004.1, read as the reverse complement.
AGGATTTCATTATTGTCTTCTAATAATCCTGCTAAAAGGAAAAAAATACCTTCTGTGACACCACTGGTAATCAATATATCATTTGGGGTAATTTCAATCGAATTTTTCGCTTTTTCATAACGACATACTTCCTTTCTTAACTCTGGGACTCCTAAAGAATCAACATAGAAATTTTGTCCCGCGAATGTGGCATCGGCTAACGCTTGAGAGATATATTGGGGTGTCTTGAAATCAAAGATAACCGGATCCCCAATATTAAGATGGTAAATCTTCTTACCAGTTTTTTGCACCTCGTTTGCCACGACAGCGATATCTCTTATAGCGTATTCCAAATCCTTTAAGCGCCTAGAAACCATTTGAATTCACGAAAATAATTAAAAAGATTACTAATTGTTTAGAAAAATACTCTAAAACTAAATAAGATTATTATTAAACTTCAATTTAATTATTAAGAGTGAGTTTGTGTAAGTCAATAGTTAATTTCTTACTCTGTATTTTAGGAATAGATAATAAAACATGGTTTGGAATTTCTAAAGCCGTAGAACTTAAAGGAGTTGTACTAATTAGTATTTGTTTTGGTGTTTTTTCTATAAACAAAGTAATATGCCGGCCATTATAGGTATCTTTTTGGTATTTAATGATATGACATTCATTTTCATTAAATAAGAATGCATTTGCAGCACTGCTCACTTGAATTTTGTTTATGGTTCTCTCTATCGCATTTTTAAGAGTTTTCTCTTGGTTCAAATGATCCAAAATAGTGCATAAATACTTTCTCGTATCTAAATCAGTATTTTCTTGGGTATGTTGAAGAGATGGATTTTTAAGAACAGGAAACGAATCTATTTTAATCGTTCCATTATGAGTCATACAATATTTTCCACCAATGTTTATTGGATGTACATTCTCTAATTTTTTCTCACCGAGAAGAGTCTTTCGAGCGTGGATTATGAAAAATCGTGTTTTAAGCTTGACGAGATCTTTCCATTGAGAATGATAAATGGGAGTTAAAGTTCTTTTGATAACTAAATTTTGAGAATGTTTTTGCGGAAGATAGGAATACCCCCAACCCGCATTATGATGGCCGATTAAATCATATTTGTTAAGGTAGCCCCAATGACATGATTTTATGAATTTCTTTAATAAATTGATTGGAATAGTACTTGGTTTAAGTGAGTAAAAAATGAGCATTCGACACATATACATCTTCTCAAATTTTTAATATTTTACCAAAATGATTTATCCTGTTTAAATATCATTAAAATTCAATAATCCTTGTACTGTTTACATATGCATGCTTTTTTATTTTATCTCACTCAATTCGACGCCCTTAGTTTCTCGCAAGAATTTATAAATTAAGGGAAGATTTAAAACTAATAGCAAACTCAGCACGATGAACGAAATTTCTAAAGAGAAAAAATAGGTTATAACACTACTTAACACTAAACCAAAGGTAATTCCAAATGCACTTACTAAAGATTTAAGTCCGCTTCCCGTTCCTCTAACATCGGTGGGTATTACTTCAACCACAACTAACCTAATCGCAACTCCAATACCCCAATAAGAAACATTAGCAAGAGCCGCTCCGATTGCGACAGGAATTATAGCAAGATTCTCTAAGCGACTCCCGAGAATCACTGTGAGAATTGAAATAATAAATAGGATAGAATATATATAAAATAATGGTTTCCTCCCTACTTTATCCGCAAAAATCCCAGTAAATAGATACCCTAGAATAACTGCAAGACTCATTACCAATACGATAATGTTAATGTCTCCTTCTGTTAAATTTGGGCTGCTATTGATGTATTGTTCGCCGATAGATACAAATATGTAATTAAAACCTACTAGAAAAGTAATCAACATCAGCGCTACAAATTCCTTTCTTCTTTCTGACGAAAATATGGTTTTAAGATTATTTTTTAAAATATTTGTTTCAATAGTAATTTCTTCAATTTTGTATTCCTCATATTTAGAGGTTTCTTTTAAGGTGAAAAAAATGATAATACTCAAAGGAATACCTAAGATCACCGAGAATATAGGCATCGCTCTCCAAGCGCCTACAGGAGAGGTTTCTGTAATAAAAATAGATCTAAATATGGGTAATAATATAGAACCAGTCACACCTCCAATAAGAACTAAATTAGTGAGGCGACCTCGTTTATCTGGTGGACTTTCTTCGTTGATGTATATAACCCAAATATCAGAGCTAAAGAATAGATACAACAAAAAAAGATATATCGTATATTGAATAATACCTGTCGAAAAGATTAACAAAAGAGAGCAAAGTCCCATTCCGAGCATTGTTGTAGATAATAAAATCTTTCTTCCAAATCTGTCTGCGAGCAATTGGTTAAAAAACACGAAATACATTCCGAAAGATGCGAACGCTACAGAAATAGCAAAAATACTTTCTGCAACGTTTTGGGGAAATCCAGAAAGAAATTCAGCAATAACTTTTGAAGGTATTACATTGGGATAATTGGTAGTATAGGTATCCAATATCTCACAAAACATTAGCACTATAATTAAATAAATAAGATACGATTTCGATCTTGTTCTTCTTTCCCCATTCATTTCCTTCATATATCTTACTTATTTCTTAAAGTATATAATAGTATTTCTTTCTCTACGTCGAATTGGAATTTAACTACAAATAAATGATTTTACCATCTTTGATAAGAGACAGGTAGTTTCTCAGTCTAAAATTGAAAAAAGTTTTTTAACCTTTATGGCAATTAAGATAATATAGAGAATAGCTGATCTCAAACAAAGTGAGATCATTAAATTCTAACAAAATTCGGATATAAACAAATTATTGCGTTTTAACAGTTCGGGTGTAATAAAAATTAATAGAAAAAAGCACGGCATCGATTACAAAAAGGAGATACTTGAGTACTTAATGAATAACCCCAGCGGTTTAACTAAGACCGATATCGCCAAAGGGACTGGATTCTCAAGAAACACCGTATCAAAATATATTTCAATCTTAGAAGATAAAGATGAGATTTATAAGAAAAAAGTAGGGGCATATAATTTATACTTCAGTAAAAAACAAGCCTTTTTTCCAAAACGTATCGCTCTTTCTTATTACAAAGCAATAATTGCGGGTATAAAAAACCATTATTCCGATGAAAAAGAAAAATTAAAGCAAATTGGCAGAGATAGTGTGAAATATATTGATTTCGATCAAAGCGAAAAATCTAAAAAGCAATTAGAAGGCATACGCGGAAATCCCATCATTAAACTTTATTTTGAAGCTTTCAGGAAGTTTTATCCTTCCTTTGATTTAATGCAACCGAACATTAAAATATCTGAACCAATAATTCAGAATTCAGGTAAAAAAGCAGTGTACAGATTTACAAATTCAGAATTTATTAGAGACTCCGAAGATTTTATATACCATTTCTACATCATAGCAGGAATCATAGAACAACAATTCTCTTGTTTGTTTAACCGAAATATTAACTGTAATGTAGAAAAGATAAATATCTCTCATGAGAAGGAAGAATCCTATGTTGACATTTCTATTACTGTAGATTAAATACAAATTGAGAATTTTTACGTTAATTTATATTTCCAATAAAAATATTAATATGAATTTGTATTAATAACAAAAGTCTTATTGATATTGAGAAACTAATGACCCTCACGACCAAGGATAACGCGTATCCTTACATTACCGTCTTCAAAAAAGAACCATTCAAATCATTTGTTCAAGTTGGAAAGCAAAGTATCGGCTCATTTTACTTCAGCCAATACGATAAAATGATTCAATTTCTTGATTTCTATAAGAAAAGTATATTTGATTTCAAAGATCTGTCCCTTAGACACATTTTTTGGTTTTTACTGCTTAATAAATACCTCAGAGAAGAACTAAGGGACGAGTTAAAAGAACATATCATAAATTACATCGAGCAATGTGAAATTGAAAAAGATGGAATGCTGGGCTTTCTCAGCTCCCCCTATACTCAGCAAAACAAACCAGATATATGGTCAACTTATTATGCATTATCAAGTTTGAAGATGATGGAAACTCTTGGCATTTATCTGAAATCAAAGGGAGAGAGCGTAGTGTTAACAGAATTAAAGGAATTTATTAACGCTCATGATAAAGATGATGAATTCATTCATTGTTTGGATAAAAATTGTGAAATATGTAAACGTACTTCACCGTCAAGAACACTATATTTCGTATTGGAATTATTATTATTGTTAGGGGTTGATGTAAGAAATCATAAATCAAAATTCGACGCATATCTTGATGATCTGAAAGAAAAACCCGATATAGTGTTCAAATTATTATCTCAAAAAATTTTAGATTTAGAACTTCGAGTAAAAGAGGAACATATTCAATTTTTACATGAATATCAACAAAATGATGGAGGGTATAGCTTCAAAGAAAAGAAAGGAAATATTAATACGACATTCTGGGTAAGTTATACCTTGGAAAACTATTCTTGGCTTTTAGATTATAATCCTTCTGGAATTTATTCATTTATTAATTTAAAACTTAATCAAATACTTGTAAATGAATCAACATGGGAATTGAACTCTCTCATTGAAATTTCCAAATTGATCATCATATTATCCATTATATGGAACAAATTTATCGAAGAAATTGAAAGAACTTTATTCAAAGAAATTGAAAAGAATGGTTATATAGAGGTAAAACAATTAAAAAGTTTATTTGGACTTAGTAATGTGGTAGAAGAAATAGTCTCTTATATTAATTTGAATTATACATTCAATCTTAAAATTCTGAATAATAATATAGAATTTAAAAACTTTTTACGGAATTTAACTCCCAGCGAAAAGATTTTGGCCTCAGAGCTTTATGAACAGCTTTCAAATAAAAGTGTTATTTCGTTATCTGAAATCATGGATAAATTCAATACAAAATATCCCAACAGTCAAATTAAGATTGGGGAGTTCAAGAATTTAATAGATGATATGAAAGCGCAGCATTTTTTCCATGGAGAGGTCAAAACCAAAAAAAAAATGCTCTTCTTCACGAAATATTACTTTTACTTGGATTTTTTCTTAGAAAATATTATTGTATCTGACACAAAAATAAACAGCGAACGACTTTTTGAGGAGAAAAAGATACTACGGGAAATTAAAAACGATATTTACAATATGACACTAAAATTAAAGAATATCACTAAACAGATAAGAGAAGAAATTGAGAGTTATTTGTATATCAATGAAATAGAAATAGCTAAAGAACGCTTGAGTTTTATAGTTAGAAATGCGCTCATGGAAGCCGATTTTCTGAACGAAAACATAGAAAATTCCTTTAATGAAGATTTGTATTATCTTAACTTGAAAGCCACATTAGGTACAGAAATTAACAGATGGAATCATCTTTATTCCATTTTAAGTCAGAAATTAAATGAAATTAATTCTCAGCTAAAAGAGAAAATTTCTGAAAAGGAGGAAATTAGGAAATTCGATAATATTTTAGAGGAGCTTGATAATCGCCTTAAGAATTTAGATAGTTATTTTAATAAGGAAATAAATCACTTTAGAAAGTTTATGGGTGAAACACTCGAGGACGGATATAGTGATGAAGATTTCACTTTGATTGTCGAAGAATTTAATAAAATAACTTCTAATATGGAAAAATTTGATAAGGTTGTCTATAACATATCTCAAAAAATAACATCTAAAGAAGAAAGGCTAAAAAAAAAGCATAAACAACTCATCGCTTATTGGGTTGGCATCAAGGAAGAATTAGAGAAAATATTTCTATATTATTCTGAAGGTTTGGACTATTTTAAAGCTACAATGGGAAAAATAGAGGAGCTGCGTAATGATTTAACAGAGCAAATTTCCGCCATCGATAAGAAAGCTAAACTTAAAGTAAATGAAAGCGATTTTAAAGCTGCGTTTGATTTGATAAAAGATGAATTGGATATTATTTTAGATAAAAAACTTGATGAGATTAAAAAACTCCATAAAAATGTAAAGAGGAAAATAAAAGAAAAACAGAAACTATATGTTTTATTTCAATATCTTCAAGAGAGGCTTGATAAATTAGAGGAAAATATCATAGAAATAGTTGCTGAAAAAAATCATAATTTAAAAGAGAAAGTTATTAAAGAGAGAAATCGGGCAAAAATCGAGAAATTTGATACGCTTATATCAGATAATATCCAAGAATGCAGAAAGAAACTAGTCGATTATAAGCAAAAGCTCGATAAGAAGGAATATCTTCAAAAACTTAGTATTAAGGATTTGAATGAAAAATTCGAAGAAATTTTAGAATTTTTCGAAGATTTAAATGAAGATTATACAGATCTTTACGAGGAGAACGATGACCTCATAGAAGATTTTGAAGAAAAATCGAAATTAACTATTATGCAATGGGAGAAATTCAATGAATATCTTAGGAATGAGATTAAAAACCTCAAAGAAGAATACACCAATAAAATTATTGCTGTAAATGTTCAATATCTCTCAGAAAAAACCGGTACCAATCAAATTGATGTAAAAAACCTTTCAAAAAAGTTAAATATTAAATGCAAGGAGATTAAGACTCGAATCAAAGAAATGATTGAATTCTCGAAGTTCAACGGAGAACTTCATGAAAACGAGAAAAAGATTCTAGTATATACCGATTCCTATTATAAAAACAAAGAACTCAGGAGTTTTATCAACAATAAAATAATTCGCTATAATAATGAAACCATTAGTAAAACACTAAGTCTCTATGATTCATGTATAAAAAATAGAACACTTGGTGTCAACATAGTAGAATTAAGTAATCGTTTGGAAGAATTAGAAAATTTTGAGATCTTACTGCGAGAGCGATTTGAACAAAAAATAAAAGAATTAAATATCGATTTGAATAGTAGAAAAGACTATAAAGAGACTGAAGAATATTTTAATAATATTATCCAAGAATCCAAAGTTGCTCTGAAAAAGATAAAAATTAGTTTGGACTTATTCAGAAAACTCCAGAATACGATTGAGAAGAATTATAACTCCTTAGCTGTCGAAATTGAACAAGAATTATCAAAACTCAATGAATTATTAGAAGAAACGGAATCCTATGAACGAATAAGGGAAAATTTTGAGCGGAAAAAAGCGGAATTTGAGGATTATATCTTGGATGTTCAGAATGATATTGAAGAGGAACTGCAAAAGGAATTGGAAGAAAAAGAAGAAACGAGAAAACTAACCCCAGAATTACGAGAATATTTCGTTAAAAAGAAAAATAAATTTCTAGAAAACTACAATAAAACTATTAAAAATATTAATCAGAAAATTCTGATTAGAAGAAATGAACTCTTTCGGGGGCAGTTAATGCAATATATCAGCAATTGCAAAATTAAGTTGAGTCAATTATTAGGTATGCTTCAATCTCGAGTGGAAGACTACATCGAAATTAAAGAATTCAAAAGGGCCTATTCTAGAATAGATAAGAGAGCAGAGAAAATCGGAGAAAATGTTAATGAAATAAACAATAATGTTATAGGAATGGTTAGAGAATTTGGAAGGAAAGCTAATGATTTCGAGACAAAGAATAAATACATTTTAGATGATTTCAATAAATATTTGGATGATTACGATTCGATTTTAACCGAAAAAGTAAAATCTCTTGAACGTTTAATTCTCAAAAACTTCATCGAAATGGCAATTGAAGCTGTCTCAAATCGATTTCTGACAATTTCGTTTTTGCATAAAGAATTGAAGATCAAAAAACAAAATATTCAAGACCATATGCTGACCTTGATAAGCGCTGGTGAGCTGGAAGGAAAGTATGATCCGCGTATAAGTATTTATTACGAAGACCCCGATGTGCTAGAAAAAATAGATGAAAAGGAGCTTCAGGTCATAAAATCTATGAATTATAAGCTTTATCGATTTTTGAATCGTTTAAAGAATTTTACTAGCCATTATAGCTCCATTATAGCATTTTTTGCATCCATGCTTACACTTAGTTATTATCTACTATTATTAAGTGGATTCAACCTCTTCGTCCTGATAATCCCAACATTTATAATTCTGGGATTGATGTATTTTCTGTTTAAAAAACGAAAAGAAGAAGAAGATATCGAAATTTGATGGGGATAATTATAGCTCTTTAAGAAGAGTAATAAAATCATTTCCCCTTTTAAGATACCCTAAATAACATGCTCTATTGAGATGAATATAAAATTTCTTTCCCTCAATCTCTTCAAATTCTGCTAATTCTTGTAATTTTTCTATTGCAATCCGATCATTTTCATTATATGTCTCAACCAATCGGATTAAGGTTTTGACATTGTTGTTAATATATTGTTTTCTTTTTTTGTATTCTTTTTTTTGTGTTTTTCCTTTCATTTTTAAGACTCTTTGCTTTATTTTTGTTTTATTAATATTGGCGACATCAGAAAAAAAGCTCACACCGCAATTTTTTAACTCTTGATATTTTTCAGATTGAGAGAACTTATCAAAATCCTCGCAAATTTCCTCAATTGATCGATTTGCTAAAAGCTCTTTTTCTCGTTCTCGTCTATTTCTAAAGTTTTTAATAACTTCAAAATCTGACAGACCTTTTGAGTGTGATTTAAAATCAATATTTGAACGACTGATATTTCCAGCTAAATCGAGATTTTGTCCATCTCCACGTAGCACCGAGTTCATTGTCTCTTCTTTACGTTTAGAAACTCTAAAAAATGGAGAATCTAAGGTATCATTTGTGATTAAAATATAACATCTTCCACTCGAATGCCGTCCTGTTCTTCCCCTCCTCTGGATTAGACGTATTTCGGATGCAACGGGCTCATAAAATATTATAGCATCTACATTAGGAATATCTAACCCTTCTTCTGCCACGCTAGTTGCTGTTAACACATTAATTTCACCTCTCCTAAATTGGTGCAAAATATTAATCTGTTTTATTTGAGTAAAACCTTTATCATCCATTTTAGATGTTTGTCCAATGAATTTTTCTGCGGAGATTTTCCCTTTAAACACAAAATTGATTTTATCCTTTAAAAAATCCGCCATTTCTCTATATTGAGTAAAAATGAGTATTTTCCCATTATCATATTCATCAATCTCCTCATGAAGGAGACTTAAAACCTTATCTATTTTTGGATGGGATAACTCATCTAAACCAACTTGCTCAACTAGGGAATCAATCAATTGAAAGTGATCCGAATGGGTTATGCGTTTAGCTGATAAATTATCTTGGTCAGATTTGTATTTTAATCGTTCGAGAAAATTAATAAATAATCGAATGTCTTGAGTTTCTAATAGTTCTTTTGCATGGAGTAAGGAGATACAACTGGAGCAGTAGGAGAAGATCGAATGAATATTTAATTGTTTTTCTCTGACAATGTCTATAATTTTTGGGGATGTGAAAGTTAATTGCCCAAAACTGCCGTCATATCTGCTTTCTTCAATTAAATCACCGTATTTTAAAGTAATGGTTAAATCTTGGGCGATCCTTAAAAAATCTAGTTTAGAATAATATCTCTTATGTGGTTGAATTAGGTCCCGTTCGATGAAGAATCGTAAAAATCTCTCAAAGAGACTTTCGATGATCTGGCTTAGTTCTAACACTTTAATTGGGAGATCAACCTGTTTAAGAAAGATATCAATATCATGTATATATTCGCTTACATCCTCATCTTCATACGTTCGAAAGATCACGTTCTCGATAAATAAATTGTCACAAAGCTCTTGAATAGTCTCGTAATTCTTCCCGGGAGACGCTGTGAGTCCTAAGATTAACGGATCGGAGCAGGATTTCATATACTCCTTAGAAAGAAAGTTATAGGCGTAATTTCCCTTAGTACGGTGAGCTTCATCAAAGATTATCAATGAGACACTTCCTAAATCATAACGGCCCCTCATCACATCATTTTTGATTACTTGAGGTGTCGATATAATAATTTGCGATTTATTGAATAAAAGCAGCCTTTTCTCGGGAGGGATCTTGCCCGTAAATGAATTAATTTTATTTTCATCTATATCGATAAATTTCTCACATGATTCAAGATGTTGCGCAACTAATGGTCGCGTTGGGGCCAAGATGAGAACTTTTCCGTGTCTTGGATATTTTTTAAAACGATGCGCTATAAGCAATACCCCAATAATAGTTTTCCCTAGTCCCGTGGGGAGAACCACTAAAGAATTCCGGTCCCCACATCTTTTTACAATATTGTTTTGATATTTACGAAAGTGGATCTTCTTGTCTTTTATGAACTCATCTTCGAAATATTCCGAAAACTCATCGATATTTGTCACCATATTTGTAAAAATTAGGGAATGTTCTCTTATAAATAGGACAACTGTGAAAGATTTTTATTTTATTATAGCCAATTCTACATATTAAACAATTTTAATAAAATCTTAACAAAAAATTATAAGACTGTTTTATATTATGTCAGAAGATTCAATTAAAGGAAAGATTTTTGAAGAAGAAATTCCAACAAGTTCAAAATTAGCATTTGGAGGAATTTCTTTCACTAGCGGGTTTTTTTCTAGTCTCGTTATAGCTACATCCTTTACGTATTTCTATAATGTAAAATTAGGATTAGCAGAATCTTTTACAGGACTTGCGTGGTTAATTTTCATTGCTTGGAATGCTATAAACGATCCATTATTAGGATTTTTTCAAGATCGCACAAAACTTGAAAAATATGGAAGAAGAATACCATATATAAGATTTGGTGCGCCATTATATTCTTTTCTATTCATTTTAAGCTGGTTTCCTATCTTCGTGGGAAGTCAATTGGCACTTTTTTTCAATCTTTTATTTATGTTATATACATTTGATACATTATACACCATGATAGGATTAATATCATATTCCTTACCTGCTGAGATGGCAATTACTCAAGAATCCAGATCAAATCTTATGGTATTTGGAGCTATAGGTAGTGCGTTCTCAATGTTATTATCATTTGTAATTCCAGCAATATTACTAACTGGTGATGAACCTTTAGAGGTTGATCCTTTAATTCCAATTTTTCGAATCACTATGATTATATTTGGAATTATTGGAGGAATTATCATGTTTGTTAGTAGCTACTATATTAAGGAAAACAAATATGCAATGATGGAAGAACCATTAAATTTTAAGGAGAGCATAATTGAAACATTTAAAAATAAGCCTTTTGTGATTTTTGAGATTTCAAATTTTATATTTTTGACTGCTCAATTTATATTAACAAATGGAGTTCTCTATTACGTTGATTTCGTTTTAGATCTAAAAGGAATTATGGCGATGGTCCCGTTAATCTTATTTTTTTTAATGGTGTTTCTATTTTTTCCTGTATATAGTAAAATGGTGAAAATCTGGGGATTAAAAAAAACATTTATATTTTGTCTACTGTTTACAAGCGCAGCATTCATAATTGGATTTATTATAGGTTGGAATTTTGCACCTGCTATAGTCGCTATGATTTTAATGGGAGCAGGTCTTAGCGGATATTTCCTTACTAATCAAATGATTATGGCAGACATTATAGATAATGATGAGATACTAACAGGAAAACGAAGAGAAACAAGCTACGCAGGTATGAATGCTCTTATTACGAAACCTACTAATTCAATCGCACCTTGGTTATTTTTAACTATAATTGGTGCATTTGGATTCATTAATGAGCCAGAAGCAAGTCAACCCGAATCTGCGGAAATTGGGATAATGATTGCCTTTACACTTATTCCTGCCATATTAATATTAATTTCCGCAGCTATTATGTATTTCTATCCTCTTGCTGGTTCTGAATGGAAAAGTAAAAAGGAAGAATTACATGAGATACATCAAAAAAAAGAAGAAGAATACTTAAAAAAATTAGAAAAATAAGCCAAATTATAATCTATTGCTCTTTAATTTTTTTTTTATTTTTTCCTATATCTATTTTTTAAGAAAAAACCATAACTACGCGTAAAATTAAGGTTGATGAGAAACAGACTCATACATTTTACGCGAGTTATGGAAAAAGAGTTGAGATAATATGATATCGCATCCAAGTTATTGAAGGAACACTACTGATTTATATTTTGAGCTTACATTTTGTAAGCAAAGTCTCGGAAACATTTATATTAGATAAGCATCCTTCCAGCCAGGAATAAAGCCTAGGTCGGATAAAATTTTACTCCTTCTTTCTCAATTATGTATTTGATCCTCCCTTTTTCGACTAACATTTGTAAGGTGAGCACCACCCAGCCCCGTGCTACTCCATACATCATTTGTCCTTGGGAAGGATAGAGAATCTCGATGATTT
>SHMW01000003.1 GCA_008080735.1 Promethearchaeota archaeon | reverse complement strand
TGCTGCATTGTCTCAAAGCGTTTGTCCATCTTCTCGAAGCGTTGATCCATTGTCTGCTGCATAGTCTCGAAGCGCTTGTCCATCTTCTCGAAGCGTTGATCCATTGTCTGCTGCATGGTCTCGAAGCGCTTGTCCATTTCTTTTGTTAATTGTACTATATCTTCATGGGTAGCAACCACTCCGGATAGAGCAGAAATTATTGCTCCTTTTACTCTGTCGTTTTCCCGAATCAATTTTGGGAGAATTTCTAATAGTTCATCAATATTAATTCCATTCATCTATAATACTATTATCAAAATAGCTATATAATTTTATATTAAATTGTTTTAAAGGAGAGGTTGAACAAGAAATGATCCGATTTATTTTATTTATTCAAACTCAAGTAGAAATGAAGGATTAAGGACTTTAAAACTCAATCTTCCGTATTCGGGGTCATTAATTTCTCGCTTACTTCGTATTATAATTCCTTCTCTCGGGATTTGGGAATTCAAACTGCTTTTTCCTTCTGCCATGTCCACCAATTTATCCACTGTGTCGTCTAAGTTATAATTTTCTTCCAAAATTGGAACAGTTTCAAAACCTAAACGTTCTGAAAGTACTTTAAATTCTTCAAATTGAATATAATTTTGAGAATCAATATCAAAAATACTAAATATAAATAGCTCATGATGATCTAACTTGTATTTATTATTTTGCACCTTTGGACCGAGTACTTCACCTTGAATTGCGATATTTTTTCCAAATTTTCGTAGTCTATCCTCAATTTCCATTTCATTGGCTAAAATCCAAAAGAGGTTTGTTTCACTTTCTTCTAAGTTTTGGTTCCGAGAGCATACACCAAATTCATTATCCTTTAAATAATATGTGCTGCTGGTCCCATCGACTTTTTCAGTAATATAACAAGATTCTCCATTATATTTCTCTAATATATCAGGTATTGTTTGAATTCGCACTTCATCTGTTTTTGGAATGAATTGAGGAAATGGTCCCTTGGTCTCTCCCGAAAGTTGGATTGGAATAGGTGGTTCATATTTAGTTATCCCCAAGACTTCTGTGACATCTTCTCCTACGGAATATTCTTTATCTCTGGGAAGGATAGATAATGGAAAAGCAATTCCTTGAGATATTTGACCTCTTAATTTGACTGTACGAATTCGGAAACCATAATCACTTAGGAATTCGAATTCGGGTCGTTCGGGTAATACACTATCAACCTCTATATAGACGACAAGATCTCCCTCTTTAAATTCTCCTTTCTTTATGACCACTTTCCAACCTAATATATGGGCCAATTCCAACCTATCAGCATTTGGAATCGGTTCAATTTTTCTAATTTTTTGTATCGAAGCTAATTTTCGCATGAAAATTCACCCATTTCATATCTCTCTATAAAATTCAATATCAATATGCTCTGTATATAAATAAATATTTATTCTCAAATATTTTTTTCCCTTTTATAAATCTAGCATTTTTCACAGAAAGCCATGTCCTTTAGGGCATGAATAAATGTGTGTAAAAATGACAAACTCAAGCAAGTATACCTTTTTTATCCAATCTAAGGTAATAATTACATAATGGAATATCGAAAAGAGCCCTATAGAGTCTATTCTCTCATCTATCACCTAATCGTTATAGGAAAATACCATCAACCCGTGTGCATAAAAGAGACCAAGAGGAGTGAAGCTCTAAAAGCAAGGGTTCTTGACCTAGCAGATAATTTTGAGGGAAAGTGGTATAAATCGAATATGGCACACATCATCACCGAGATAAGAATGCTTCTACTAATATTGAGAAAGAGGGAATATGCCTCTTAGAGGAAAGAGGTATCCCCCTCATTTCATGACCTACCGTAGAGATTACGGGAAGTTACGCTTTTGGAGATCGTGTAAGACACCATTTAGGTGCGGTAGTCAAGGAAGCAAGAATCCCGCTCCTTTAGGGGCTGGTAGTTCAAAAACTCTATACATTCACTTAATATAAATTCAAGAAGTACTTAGAGAGCGTGTATTTAACAAATAAAAGGATTGAAAAAACAAAAAATGGGATATGAAAGTGATAGATATTATCTCTTTCTTGATTATGGCTATGCTTAAGTTGTTTTTTTATAATATTACAAGAAATTTTTTATGCTCTTAAGTCCGATCGTAAGTATGAATCTTACCTCATATCCGTATCTCCCTCCAAATATCGTTCTCAGAAAATATAGGGAATATGATATTTACGATCTAAGGAATGAAGAATCATATATCATCGACCAGGAAGCGTATACATTATTAAAATATGCTGATGGTCTTCGAACTGTTCAGCAGATAATAGAAAAGTTTCCCAAAAGAAAACAAGATGAAGTGCGTGAAGGGATCGAACAATTTGATAAATTAGGTATTATAAAGCTTGCTAATACTGAAATAACAGATAACACTATAAAATCTTTGAAACATCATGATTTACCAATTCAAAATCCATTTGATCCTCCTTATCTCAAAAACTTAATGATAAACATCACAGAACGATGCAATCTAACGTGTAAACATTGTTATATAACAGAAAAGAATAAAGTTGACATGCCTCTAGAAGATATTATAGAACTCATTGAGGAATTTGATTCCCTTCAAGGAATTCGGGTCATATTGACTGGTGGAGAACCTTTCTTATACTCTCAACTCGAACAATTATTGGATATATTAATAGAAATACCCCTCCAGAAAGTGATTTTAACAAACGGAGTGTTAATTAATGATACGGATGATTATATTTTTAATCTACTTGAAAAAAATTATGTTGAGGTTTATGTAAGCGTGGATGGATTGGAACAAACTCATAATGATTTTAGAAATGCCGGTTGCTTCGAAGAAACAATTAAAGGAATTAAAGCCTTGTTAGACCGAGATATAAGTGTATCAATAAATACAATGATTCATAAACAAAATATTGATGAATTTGGAGATTTATATCAGCTTATCACGGATTTGGGAGAGATAAAAAACTGGTCTATTGATATCCCAACTTTTGACAAGGATATTCCTGAAGAAATAAAACAAAAATATGAAATTTCCTATGAAGAAGGGGGTAAGATATTAAAAAATTACGGATGGGGTGTAATTTATGACACACCTTCAGAGGGAGAAAAGGTAGACTATTCTTGTGGTCCTTATTTGATGGCTGTGGATGTCTTAGGAAATATAAGTAAGTGTGGGTTTACTTTTTTCGACGAACCCCTTGGTAATGTATTTAAACTAGGATTAAAAAAGAGTTGGGAAATGGTTCAAAAAAATCTCAATTGGTCTATTCACGCATTAGAATGTGCTGAAATCGAATGTGAATATTTAGATGATTGCAGAGGTGGATGTCGTTTTCGTGCTAAACATCATACTGGAAATATTTATGGGGTTGATTCATATAAATGCTACCAGTTTGGAAAGGTGAAAGATTAACATAAAATATTACTTTAAAGTATTATATAATAATAAGATATGAAAATAGGTCACAAAAATGGGAAAAAAACATAAGATCTTAAGAACGGAAGAGGATATTTCTCCTTTAAATCGAGAATTAATTAATACTGTATGCCATAAATGTAATTTCTATGCGGAAGATCAAGAATATTGGGAGAAAGAATATGAATGTGGAGCATATAAACTTGTTAGGCAGATGGTTGAAGAAGATCTGATAACAATAGAACAGATAGAAGACATTTTTACAAGAGTAGATTTAAATCCCGAAAGAGATTTAAGATAACGCAAGCATGGTTTTATTCAGTTCCTAATCAGTATTGATACTTTTTAATATATATATTTTCTTCTCTTTTTAAAATATTAATGAAAAGGTTTTATAGTTTCATATTCTAAGATAAAACAATATATAAGCGAAACATAACGGAAGTTTAGCAATGATTTTAAAACGAATAAAAAGCGAGGGTTTAGCTCATATATCCTATTTTTTAGCATCTGGAAATGAGTCGTGTGTCATAGATCCTCGAAGGGATGCGAAAATATATCTTAAAAAAGCATTTGAGAATCAGGTTGAAATTAAATATATTTTTGAAACTCATAGAAATGAAGATTACGTTATTGGGTCCTTAGAAATTGCCGATAATGTCGATTTAGAAATTTATCATGGACCTGGACTTGATTGGAAATATGGGAATACGATAAAAGACGGACAGGAATTTCATGTAGGTGATCTCACAATACGAGCAATCCATACTCCCGGGCATACTGATGAAAGTACATCCTATGCGATTTTTGATAAAACTTCAGGGGATAATGCGGTATTGGTATTTACTGGTGATACTCTATTTGTTGGAGATACAGGACGCATTGATATGTATGGTCCTGAAGAGGAAGATCGATTAGCGGGAAACCTATATGATAGTATATTTAACAAACTTATTCCGTTAGGTGATCAAGCAATTATTTGTCCCGCACATGGTGCTGGTTCCGTCTGTGGTGCGGGGATCAGTGAAAGAGAGCATAGTACCATCGGTCTTGAACGTAAACAGAATCCAGATCTTCAATATGTAATTAAAGATGAATTCATAGAAATAAAGAAATCAGAGAATCATTATTATTCACCTTATTTTCAACGTATGGAGAAATACAATTTAGAAGGACCCCCTCTGCTTAAAACAATACCTCGATTTAAATCTTTCTTACCGGGAGAATTTAAGCAAAAGATTGAGGAAAGAGGGGTAATTTTAGATACTCGGAATCCTAACGATTTTGGTAGTGCTCATATTAAAGGTTCATATAATATTTGGTTGGATGGACTCCCGTCATTCGTAGGATGGACCATCCCCTATGACGAACCAATTTATTTGGTTGTTAAAGATTTTGCTCATCTAAACGATGCTCATAAATCTTTGTTAAGAATCGGATATGATGATATAAAAGGATACTTAGTTGGAGGTATTATAGGTTGGTACAGTGCAAGTTTCCCAATTGAAGCAATTAATTTAATTACTGTCCATCAATTAAAAAAAAAGATGGATAACAACATAGAAATGACCATATTAGATGTGCGAACTTTATCTGAGAGGGAGGAAGGATATATTGAAGGTTCAACACATATCTATATTGGGTATTTGGAAGAAAAGCTTGATGAGTTAGACAAAGAGAAACCAATTGCGACTTATTGTGGAAATGGAGCACGCGCAAGTCTTGGATCTAGTATTTTGGTAAATAATGGGTTTAAAGAAGTTTATACCACCCTTGGAAGTATGAAAGCTTGGAAAGCTGCGGGCTATCCTCTCAAAATATAATAATCTTTTCAAATTTTCTTTATTTTTAAAAATTTTTAAGCTTTTTACGACAATTTTTTCTTAGTACAAAATTCTTTTGGGAAAGTAAATAAGATCGAGTAACGGTGAGAGAAATTTCTAGAAAATTTTTAGGAACTAATACAATTCGAGTATCTTGGATAGAAACTGAAGATTTGTTATCTGAGAAACTTGAGATTAAAATCAAAAGTAATTGGGTCCCAATTCTCGGAAGTGTAAAAAATTACTCGACGTTGATTTTTTCAAAACGATGGTCAAAATCTTCTGTTCCATTAAAATTGAATAAAATCGACAAGAATGAAGCGATATTTTTCACAGAAAAAACTAATAAGATTGGGTTAAAAATTCGCTATATCGATACAGATATAATTCATTTTGAATATAAAATTAATCCAAGGAAAGATAATCAGAAATTTTCTGGAATTCAAGCAATCTATCAAATTCTATTGGATGGTAAAGCTGATTTTATTTGGGTTCCTCATTTAAGACCTGAAAAAGATTATGTAATTTCGGACCATGTTTTTCGATCTCCGGTAATAATTTATAAGAAAAATGATATCGCTTTCGCTCTTTATCCCGACCTCGATATCCTTGCAAAAGATCGACAATTTCCTAAGTTTTTAAATCTAAATGTTATAAAAAGCCATAAAAATCTTGCATATATTTCTTATGGTTTCGGTAAATCAAAACCAATTGATCACGTATTTTTTAAACATAAAAGAAGAGACAAAATCAAACTTAAAAAAGCAAGAACTGTAGCTTTCGGATACTACCTCAAAATGTACAATAATAAATCCCGTCAAGAAATAATACAAGATACTAATAAATGGTTTTGGAATAAATACGGTACAAATTATCTAAATAATAGTCTAATACCTCAAATCCTTCCATATCAAATAAATGTAGAAGAGGGTTTTAAAGCAATTTTTGAGCGACATGAGTATTGGGGTGAGTTTTTTATGAATGGTGTGGAATGTGGGGGGATATGGCAACGAAGTTGGATGGGAAAAGCCAAAAGCCCCATGGAATATATTACACCAGATGATTTAGAAAAGCATAGCAAGAAAAGAATGAAAGAGATCGCGGGGACGACTTCATTTTTAGGTAAGATTATAAATACGCTTTCTTCTTCTCCACGGTGGATTAAGCTTTTTGATAAGGTCACACGTCATCACCCTATAGTGCGTAGAGTTGCGGAAGTGTGGAATAATGCATGGTTTTTAAACATTCGAACAGCTTATGGGCTTATGTTCTTCGGACATTATTGGCATAATGATAAACTAACTAAGAAGGCAAACAAAATTTTAAATACTCTACTCCAACTGCCCAGAAACAAAGGACTTCTTCCTAGCATAATATTGCCCGCAAAAAATAATGCAGATGAATTTTCTTTTATCAACGGAGTAAAAGCATTTATGTTTACGGATGAATACCATGTAGTTGATTCTTGTTTAGCAATGTACTGGGCCCTTAAATTAAACCATGATTTTGAGAATAATAATTTAATTATTAGAAAATCAAATCAATTAAAAGAGTTTATAAAAGCAATCCAATTAGAAAATGGCGCCATTCCAACTTATATAAAGCTGACCAAGGATAACAAAATGATGATAAATGAAGATCTTTTAAATTCAGCAAGTTCGGGGGCAACTTTGATGTTTTTGATGGAATTATTTAAAATAACTAAAAATGAAGAGATCCTGACAATTGCTGAAAGAATCGCCACCTTCCTCGAAAATGATATTTTATCAGAAAATAAATGGCACGATTTTGAACCCTTTTATTCATGTACGCGATTACCACTTAATTTCTATGATTTTTACACAGACAATCATGTAATGAATACGCTATGTATTTATTGGTGCGCCGAAGGTTTTAAGGAACTATATACTATTACCAAAGAATATAAATATCTCGAAATTGGTGAACATATTCTTTCAATTCTTTCTCTGTTCCAACAAGTCTGGGATATGCCGTATATAAGTTTCAACACCTTTGGAGGTTTCGGAGTCCAAAATGCAGATGCCGAACTTAGCGATGCGAGACAAGCTCTTTTTGTCAGAACATACATGGAATATTATCTTGAAACTGGTAAGGAAGAATATATGGAACGAGGGATAGCAGCCTTAAGAGCATCATGGGCACTTCAATTGCTTACTGAATATGAGGAAATTTGTTCTGGTAATTTGGAGGGAATAGAAACGCTAGATGGGGTGGATAGAGGGTGTGTATGTGAAAATTATGGTCATAGCGGCATTGATTTCCGAGTGCCTGGATATGTTATGTTTGATTGGGGTGTAGGTACTGCCGCAATGGCAACAGCATACACGAAAAAACATTTTGGAGATATTTTTATTGATTATAAATTCAAGAAACTATGGGGTATATGTGGAATTCAGATCGAAGATTTTATACTCAATAAACACATCATAAAAATTAACCTAAAGAAGATAAAAGAGAAAAATAAAATACTAATAAAAGCCAGAGAAATCCCCAATAGTACTATAAATATTGTTCTTAATGAAAAGCAACTGAATAATATTTCTAAAAGTCAATTAGAACGAGGATATACGATAAATTTAGTTGAGCTATAATAAGTTAAAAGATCATAAATAGATTATTTTTTATTAAAGCACTCAGAACTTATTTTTTTTCAATTTTTTATGACTCAATTTTATAAATTGTAAAAATATCGTCCATATTAAGATTCCACCTAAAGTAAATTAGAACGTGCATTAATATTTTGTTAGGCGTAGACTTATAATCTACTTTTTGATATAATTTAATGATAATCTAATTTAAGGTGATTAAAATGTATGATAAAATTCTAATAGGTTTAGACGATTCAGATAATTCTCGAAGAGCGACTAAAAGACTAATTGAATTACAAAAGAAGTTTAACAGCGAAATAATTGCATTTCATTCTGTACTCCATCATCTTAGCGAAGTAAATCCGAGTTATTTAGGAGGTGGAGGGGGTTCGGTCATATCTTTACAGATTCACGAAGATTATGTAAACCGAGGAAGAAAAGTACTAAAGGAAGCAGAAGAATTATTCAAAGAATCAGGAATAGAAATTGAAACCCGTTTGATATATGATATCCCCCCAGAAGATTACATTGAGAAAATCGTAGAAGAGGAGAATATTAACTTAGTAGTGCTGGGTTGCAAAGGCAGTCATAGTAAACTTAAACGCACATTTGTGGGAACCGTGCCTGATAAAGTTGTTAACACTGCAGGGTGCGATGTTTTAATTGTGAGGTAATCTCTATTTAAGCTATCTAAAATTTTAAATTTTGATTTTTATATACTCTTTTATTTTCTTATATTAAAAATAATTCTTGATAACTATTAAACTGTGAAATCATTATTCTAAGTAAATAATAATACTGGTATCTTTATTGTATGAAAAAGTCTGAAATAATTTCTTGTTCTAGGCGTACTGACATCCCCGCTTTTCTTATGAATTGGGTGATAGAGAAAATAAAAAATGGTTTTGTAGAAGTGGTTAATCCTTACAATAAAAACCAAGTATCTAAAGTTTCTTTGGATCCTAATGATGTTAAATGTTGGGTATGGTGGTCTAAAGACTTTTCGGATTGGATTCGTTATTATAAGACATACAAGGATTTATTTACCAAATATAAAGGGCACTCCTTCCAATTCACTATTAATTCTCCTTCCGAATTAGAATCCAATCTGAATGTCTCAATTCAAGAAAGATTGGATCAATTAGATTGGCTAGTGACTCATTTCGGTAAAATCGCTGTTAATTATAGGTTTGATCCTATCATAATATATAATAAAAAAGGCTCAGATAAAATAAGAAGTAATTTAAGCGAGTTCGAAAGTATTATTTCTAAAGTTTCAAAACTAGGATTAAATGAACTTATTTTTTCATTTGCGACTCCATATGCTAAAGTTAAACGGAGAATGCATGCTCGGGGTTACAGTCTAATAGACCCTCCATTAAAAAAGAAAAGAGCCATTTTAGAAAGATTATTAAAAATTTGCGAGAAATATAATCTCGAAATGAGAGCATGCTGTCAACCAGATCTTTTAAGTATTGAAGGGATTCAGCAAGCACAATGCATTGATGCCTTTAAAATTGAAAGAATAATTGGGGAGCGAATTAAAAAGCAAAAAGATAATGCACAGAGAGATGCTTGTGGGTGCTATAAATCTAAAGATATAGGTGGATATAATGGTGTTTTTAAATGTAAGCATAATTGTATCTATTGCTATGCAAATCCATCAAGAAAATAAGACTTTAAGCTATCCTTTAAAATGTCTGTTAATAGAAAGTGGCATTATATTGAAAATATTTAACAATTAGATTAACCACCTCATATTTTTTGTCTTATAGATCGATCTATAATAAATTAAAGCTATTAAATTTTGATTTTCAAAATTGCAAAAATGAAGAGGAATATTCGAAAAAGATAAATATAATTAAGAAACAAACTAATGTATCTAACAATCAATTAAAAGTAGTACAAAAAAATGACTCAAATATTAGAAAATCAACAAATACAAGATAGCTATGATGCAATAATTGTCGGTGCTGGAAATGGAGGTCTAATTGCAGGTGCGACCTTAGCGAAAGAAGGTTTAAAAGTTCTTTTAATCGAGCGCCATAATTTACCTGGAGGTTTTGCTACTAGTTTCGTAAGGGGGCGTTTTGAATTTGAAGCTTCTTTACACGAACTGGCCGATTATGGGCCATCCGATAACAAAGGAGGGATAAGAAAGCTTTTTGAAGATAAGTTAGGGCTTGATGCAGAATTTGCGAGAGTCCCAGAAGCCTATAAGCTTGTCTTAACTGACCCCGATAATAAAATGGATATTACAATGCCCTTTGGAGTAGAACATTTTTTAGATAAGATGGAAGAGTGTGTTCCCGGCAGTAGAGAATCCGTTGAGAAATTTTTTAATCTTGCGAAAGAAATACGAGCTGCATTTGGATATATAGCTCATACCCAGGGGAATCCTGATCAAGGAACATTAATGAAAGAATATACCAATTTTTTAAGGACAGCAGCGTATTCAGCTGAAGAGGTGGAAAACGCATTAGGAATTCCAGAAAAAGCACAGAAAATCTTAAATGCATATTGGGCTTATCTGGGTCTTCCAATGAATAGAATTAATTTCACGATTTTTGCATCAATGGTTTTAGTATATATAGAAAAAGGTGCATATATCCCAATAAATCGATCTCATGGCTATACAGCCGCATTAGATGCGAAGATAAGAGAATTCGGCGCTAATATATTATATAATACCACCGTAGAAAAGATTTTAGTTGAAGATGGGCAAGTGATTGGGGTTGAAACTTCTAATGGGGATCATTTGAAGACAAATCATATTATTTGTAATGCCTCTCCAACCTTAGCGTATAACAAATTAATCTCTCCTAAATCCGAAGTTCCAGAAATCGCATATAAGGAAGTAAATGCTAGAATTCATGGAATGAGTGCATTTTGTGTATTTCTAGGATTGGATGCTCCCGTAGAAGAGTTAGGTCTAAAAGAATATAGCTATTTCATTATGGATGATATGAATACTGAATCCGTTTATGATTCGTGGAGTGAATTGAAAACCCCATCGGGTCAAGCGACAGTCGTAATCAATAATGCAATACCAGAGTGTTCTCCTAAAGGAACAACCCTTATGTATATCACTACCTTATTCGATCCAAAAGTATGGGAAGATGTGAAACCAGAAGATTATTTTAAACTTAAAACTCAGATTGCTGAAGGGTTGATTGAGCAATTTGAAGAGGCAACTGGAGCTCCTATTAAAGACCATATTGAGGAGATAGAAATAGCCACTCCAGAAACCTACGCTCGATATACAGGTACATATAATGGAGTCATATATGGATATGAACCCGAATCTTGGGATTCTCTTGTTCCAAGATTAATGTCCATGGAAGATGATGTTCATATAAAAGGTCTCAGATTTGCTGGAGGATTTGGTGCGCGTTGTCATGGATATAGTAGTTCTATGTCAGATGGGCATACAATGGCCTTATTAACACTACGAGATATAAAGAAAGGGGGAGGTTCAAATGAGTAAGAAGGATTATGAAAGAGTTGATTTAACTATAAGGAGTAATACAAAAGACATTTTAGCATTTACAAAATTAGTCCCTCAAAGAAAAAAGCGAATACAGAAGGCCTCAGCTGAGCCAATTAAAGAAGATCCCGTTAATGATCTTGCAGAAAAACTACATCCGAATAGACAATATTTAGTAATAGATGGAATTATAGATAATACAAAATCAACCAAAACCTATAAATTAATTCCAGACCCAGATTCAAAAACTAAAAATCTTGCGTATTTTCGTCCCGGTCAATATCTCAGTCTTAAGGTTTTGGTGAATGGAGATCTGATAACAAGACCCTATTCCATATCTTCGAGTCCAAAAGAAGCTTTAGAAGGTTTTTATAAATTGACAATCAAAAAGGAAGAAGAGGGTGGATTCTTTACTCCCTATATTTGGGATAATTGGAATGTAGGAACAAAGGTGACATCTTCTGGGCCAGAAGGATTTTTTTATTATGAACCATTAAGAGATTATCCACAAATTGTAGGATTAGCAGGGGGATCTGGTATTACACCATTTCTATCGATGGCAAAAAGTATTAATGACGGGACCTTAAACGCAAAACTCACTATAATATATGGATGCAGTGATGAGAATGATATTATTTTTTATGATAAATTGATGGAGTTAGAACAAAAAAATCCAAATAAGCTCAATGTTGTATTTGTGTTAAGTTGTGACGAGGTTTCTTTGCAAGGATGCGAGACGGGTTTCATTACTGCGGAGATCATAAAAAAATATGCTGACGTGGAGACTTCAAGTTTTTTTATATGTGGTCCGCAGCTAATGTACGAGTTTGTTGAAGACGAATTGCAAAAACTTGATCTAACCCCAAAACAAATAAGACGAGAAGCTTTCGGCGAAATTAAAAATATTGAGAAATTCCCAGGATTCCCCAATAATCTTGCGAATAAGACTTTTAATATCAAAGTACATATTGGGAAAATTATAAAGGATATTCCTGGGAAATCAACAGAATCTGTCTTAATTGCGCTAGAGAGAGCCAAAATTGGTCCTCCATCCAAATGTCGATCAGGAGAATGTGGTTTTTGCCGCTCTCTATTATTGGAGGGAGATATTTTTATTTCACCTGTGAGTGACTGGAGAAGAGAAGCTGATAAGAAATTTAACTATTTTCATCCGTGTTCATCCTATCCTCTGAGTGATTTAGAAATCGAGATACCAAGAAATCTACAATAGAATAAGTAAAAAATCATATCAAACTCAAATCGCAAATATATTTTTATTTCTTTTTGATATCTTATATTTTATAGGAAATACAAATACAAATGGATTAAATGGATATAAAAATTAAATATGGAATAGCTGCGATATTTATTGTTATTTTTCAATCTATATTGAAGTTAATTGGAGTGCTCATTACGGGAAGTCTAAGTTTTCTTTCTGAAACAATCGATACTTTAATTGATATTTTTTTCGTTAGCTTAACTTTCTATTCAATATATATGAGTCAGAAACCCGCCGATTATGAACATATGTACGGTCATAGCAAAATTGATTCCATCGGAGCTCTTACACAAGGAATAATCTTAACCATAATTTATGTTCTTTTAGCTTTTAATGCAATTCAAGTGTTATTAGCACAAAACTTTGTTGTAGAAAATCCAACATTAGGATTACAACTTTTGATAATCTCTATGGTTGTTAATTTACTATTCTCCATCATTCTCATATTCCAAGGAAAGAAAAGTAAAAGTCTTTCGCTGAAAGTTCAAGGACTAAACCTTTTTCAAGACTCTCTCCGTGCGATTATTGTAATTATTAATTTCCTCATTGTAGTTTTTTTTGGAATTAAACTATTTGATCCCATCTTTAGCATCATCATTTCTTCCATAATAATAATTAGTGCCTTGAGACTAGTTAAAGACGGTATAGATGATTTAACTGATATAAATCCGTTAAATCCATCTCAAATTAAAATGATAACAGAAGGGATTTTTAACCTTGACCATGTAAACGGTATAACAGATCTTAGAATAAGAGGTGCGGGAAATAAAGTATTTTTCGAAATGAATCTTGCTGTTGAGGATCACATCCCAATTGCCTATGCAAATGAAATCAGTAAATCAATAAGAAAGATAATAGAACACTATATTCCGAATTATGATATAGAAACAATTATAGAAATGAATCCATTAAGCAGCGAAAAATCATTGGGGAAGCAAATCATTAATCTGATAAATTCCCTAAAGATCGACTATCCAAAAATTATCAACATAAAAAATCTAAACATATTTAAAATTGAGCAAAATTATTTTGTTTCATTTGCGATTGTTGTGAATAATAATCTAACCTTAAGAGGTGCGCACGATATTTCTACAAAATTTGAAGAGGAATTAAAAGATCAAATTCCAGAATTATCACGAATAATAAGTCATATTGAAGCGGAACAAGAGGATTTAGGAAGTATTTTAGATGACAAAATATGTCAAAGAATAAATTCCAATAATTTAATAGACAAAAGGGAAAAAATAGAAAAATTACTCCGGACAAAAGAATTTGTTAAAGGATACCATGGATTTGAATTTTGGAATATAGAAAACTATTGTATCATTGAAATACATGTGTTTTTTGATGGTGATATAAATATTTCCACGATTCATGAATATGTTTCGGAATTAGAACATTTAATTAATAAAAATATAGATCATGGTAATTTAAAAAATATAATAATTCATTCTGAGCCTTTAGTAGGAAGAACCGATGGGATTATATTCTGAAAATTTGGTTTTTGAAATAAAAGGAAAGATAATTAACTAAAAATTAAACTTGTATTGATCCAAACTTAATTCTTGTTGCATAGTTTTTATATCATTGCGCAAGCTTTCATTTAAAGGAATACCTTGCTTTTCCCTCTCAACTTCTGCTTCAGATTCTTTCTCACCTGCGGTATAAATACGATCGGAACTTGGTTCCTTCTTGGCACTTCTAAGACCTCTCATGATATTACCCGCGGTTTTTTTAAATATCTCTAAGGGAAGAAAACTTTCTATATTTATGGCTAAGAAAAAATGGCCCACTTTTAAGCGTTTTTGACCATCTTCTTCAATCCCTAATGTATCTCTGAGAAATATACCATCTTGAAGGGCTGCCGAAAGAAGTTCTACGATCGTTGCATATCCATAACCTTTATAGCCTGATTTTTCTTCTCCTGGACCCCCTAATGGGAGTAAGGCTGCCTTCCGTTCCAACATTTTATCTAAGATCTTCGAAGGATTAGTCATCGATTTGCCCTCATCATCAATTACAACACCCTCAGGTAAATCTTTCTCTAACCGCTCATATAATTCAACTTTACCTCTTTGTATAATGGAAGTAGCGCAATCTAAACAGAATGGGAATTCCTCGTCAGTTGGAGCTGCGAATGTTAATGGATTGGTACCTAACATAGGCTCAACTCCAAATGTTGGCGGAATTGATGGTCGCGCATTGGTAGTAGTTAGTCCTATCATCCCCTCTTCAATCGCCATAAGCGAGTAATATCCGGCAATTCCAAAATGCGTGGAGTTTCTCACGGCAACCGCACCAAGTCCATATTGCTTCGCTTTCTCTATTGCCTTTCTCATTGCCTTATACGCAATTACGTGCCCCATTCCACAGTTTCCATCCCAAAGGGCGGTGGTTGGTCCATCTTTGATCACATCTATATTCGTTTCGACCTCGTAAATGCCTTCTTTAATCCGATCATAATACATTTTACAGCGTTGGATACCGTGTGTATCGATCCCTCGAAGATCCGAAGCAATTAACACGTTTCCAATAATTTTAGCATCGTCCTCAGGAACTCCTAACCCTATAAAGACATCCCGCATAAACCTCTCGAGTTCATCCGCTCCAACATACACAATATCGTCTGAATTTGACAATTTTTAAACCTCTCGTAATATAATTTCAAAATTCTCTTAAGTTTAACAATTCTAATAATTCTTCAATTCATTTAAATAGTTAATCTCAATTTAATAAGAAAATTCTAAAAATTACACATCTCACTTTAGATAGGTCTGATAAATTTTGAGGATAGCCTCTTCAAATATATCCACATTTTTTGGATATTTTTCAATTCTGGTTAAACATTGTCCGGTTTTGTCAAAGAAATAGACTAATGGGATTTGATCTACTGCAAATTTTGGGTTATGAAACTCTGGAGGAGACTTTTGTGCCCATGAATAGTCCTCTTCATTGCTTTCCATTGTAGTTTTCACGCCGCCCAATAGAAATATTCTTAGCTTGGGAGAATTAACCGCCTCCACAATCTTAATAAGTGTGGGCTTGACATCCGCACAAGTCATACACCATGTTGCCCCCAATGTCAAGATTTTAAGGTTATGAGTGCTCTGATCAAATTCGGATTGTAATTTCTTTATTAGGACCATATCTGGGTTATATGCTTTATAATTACTTTGATGCATTATTCGTTCTTTCATAGATTTTATATGGTCTATATAGGCATATCCTTCTATAAGCTCGGATACAATATCATTCCAGTGTAATTCTTCTGGTCGAAACATAACTCTCATATTAATGATTATCTCGTGAATAATAAACAATTCTCCTATGAAATAAAAATTGGTAATTTGGGTCAATTTTCTAACTTTACATAATATGGACATATTTTGTCTGTAATATTTGATTTTTTGAATCTATATTTTTTTTTATTGTTTATGTTTAAAGAATTCGAAAAAATTGAGGAAAACTTACTCTCACACTCACGTTCGAAAAACTATGATTTTGAAGATGTGGGAAACGTCTTTCCCGACAATAAGGACTTCATCAAGATTCTCAAACGAAAACTGATACGGGAAAATTTCATTTCAATCGAAGATAAATAAAGTTAGATCAAATCAGAAAAAGATAAAAAATCCCGACTCTGGACCCACATCTTCACTTGCACCTCAGCCATTACCACACTCCACACCCGATTCCCGAAGCGTGAAAGACAAAACTTACGGCTGCTCCATCCCTGGCCTGGCCGGGTTCGTTATTATGAGCTTATACCTGCCCTACGGCGGGTACCGCCCTGCCCCCCACCATCGGGGCGAATGCTTCGACGTGTGCTAATAGTTCGGTAGCAAGTATTCAATGGGCCTCAAGCCGGGCAATTTCCACTATTGAGCGTGCTGTGGTCCACCCAGTATAAGAGCTTCAGAAAGGCCCAAGCTTCCCAAATATTAAAATACTCTCAGCAATAAAAATTTTTTGAAAGAACCCCAATATCCTTTCCTATAAGAAGCTTGGAACTTTTATTTGGACAAAAACCAATCGCACGAAAAATTTAAAGAAGAAAAATTTTTTAGTTAAAACATAGAAACAATTGAATTGGTGTATTGATAAGACTTCTGAGATCAATAATTATTATTGTTCTCCTCTTTTAACGTCCGATGTAAAACATATTTACAGGTTTTTTGGCCCGAACTGAGAATACATTGCTCCACCGCACCATCATAGTTATAATTAGGATTGAACTCATTAAGGAATCCAATAGTATATGGAATGCAGATACTTTCTTGAATAATTTTTCCCTTTTCTGGATTATCGGGATCAGGATCCCCACCAATTGGGCAAAAGCATTCATCATATTGAATCTTTACCTCAAGTGAGTTTTCATTGGTTTCATTGATTTCAGGTATCGATTTCAGGACTTCATAGCTTTTTTTCAATCCTACCACAATATCACAGATTCCCGCTTTTTTATAAATCTTGGCTAATTTAGCGCCTAATCGAGAAGATATTGATTTGGGAAGATTTTCTCCACCTACATCAATCATTTCGTTTACATAAGATTGGAAAAATTTTAGTGCATCTTTACTCAAATTCTAATCCCCAACTGCATCTTATTAATTCATCGTAATGTTATAAT
Source organism: Promethearchaeota archaeon (assembly GCA_008080735.1). Classification (GTDB taxonomy): domain Archaea; phylum Asgardarchaeota; class Lokiarchaeia; order Sigyniarchaeales; family SOKP01; genus TEKIR-8. The sequence goes on along the minus strand of SHMW01000003.1, from coordinate 107,308 downwards.
CTTTATTCTAAAATATTTAATTCTTTCTAAAGTTTCGGAAAAATTAGCATCTTTACATTAATGTAATGGAATAAATTTCAGATTTCTTTTGAATTATTCTTGGCTATTTTTAAAATATCAAAGAAAATACTTCTCATTGTATATTCAAATTAGCTACACTAAATAATAATCATTAGGTATTATATCTTAGAACGATATCGCAATAGGCGTTCTTTATCGTCTCCAGCATAGTCGATCCCAATCCGTTTTAACGCTTCAATTGAGCCCGGCTCAACGGACTCTCCATTGGTATAATAAAGCTTAGCATCTGGGCTACAAGAATCTTTTCCATTGAAAGTTTCCTTGCTAATATTTAATGCAATACAGAGTTTTCCAGGTCCATCGACTAAATTTTTATAATTCTTCCCTATCTTGACATTTCGATTCTTTTTCATTAAATCAATTCCATCTACTGGAAAAAGTTCACGAATAAGTACTGCGCAAGGCATCCCTTCCTCCTCTGTTACCACATTTAAACAATAATACATTCCGTAAATCAGATATACATAATGCGTTCCAGGTGTTTTATACATTGTTTTAGTTCGTTCGGTTTTTCGATAATTATAAGTATGGCAAGCTTTATCCTCGGGACCGACGTAAGCTTCAACTTCAGTTATCTTGGCGATTATATTGCCATTTTCAGTTTCTCGTACGAGATATCGGCCGATAAGATCTTTTGCTACTTTTTCGGTTTCGCGGTTAAAAAATTTTCTATTTAACCGCTGTAATTTATTATCATTTTCCATTTCCTTATGTTTGATAATATATTTAACTGATTAAAAGTTTAATATAGATTATATCAATAATTTTTGCGTTAATTAGGCTATAAAATGAATGCACCCGAAAGAGTTTTAACAACAATAAATCATGAAGAACCAGATAAAGTTCCAGCATGGGAAAGCGCGTTTACAAATTATACAATTACCAAACACTATGGAGTAGATCCAACAAAACAAGGGTATAAACAATCCCATGAGCTCTATCGCAGGATTGGAATAGATATATGTGCGACCGCATCATCTCTTTTTCCTCGGAAACCAATAAAAGGGGGAAAGGGATTTATTGACGAATATGGTAGAATAATGCAGTTCGAATATTATGAGAAAGATGGAACGCAAATAATGGGGTATATAGGTGGAAATTTTAAAAATTTTGAAGATTATGAGAGCTGGGAGCAACCCGACCCTCATTTATCCACCCGTTTAAAATCCTTTAAGTTGGGAAGGAAAATTCAAGAAGAAATGAATAACGAAATTTTTTCAGTTCCCTCAACAGGAGCTTTAATGGAATGTACATGGGAAGGGTTCGGTCTGGAAACCTTTTCCAGGATATTAGGGAAACCAAAGCAAGCAAAAAAGATCTTTGATGATAGGGGTAAATTTACCTTGGAGTTAGTAAAAATATTAGCTGAAAATGATGCTCAATTAATTATTCTGTGGGATGATTACGGATTTAAGAATGGGTTATTCATGAGTCCAAGATTATATCGGAAATATATATTTCCATGGTTAAAGAAAATTTGTGATGCCGCACATAAGAGAAATTGTAAAATTTTATTACATTCTGATGGAGATTTAATGGAAATATTTGAGGATATTGTAAAATGTGGGGTTGATGTTATTAATCCTCTGGAACCTACGACAGCTAATCCTGATTACGACATCTTCAAATTAAATGAAAATTACGGAGATCAAATCACTTTTTGTGGAAATCTTAGTCCAATGATGCTAGCGACGGGAAAGATTTCAGAAATAGAAAACTATGCGAAGAAATTAATACGAGAATTAGCCCCTGGTGGTGGCTATATTTTCAGCTCAGGTCATTCGATCAACCCAGCAGTCACGGTAGACAGATTCGAAGCTATGCAAAATGTGAGAAGAAAATACGGCAAATATCCCATAGAAATTCCACAATAACCGTACAATTTCCACTCTAACCTATTCAGAATTTATATTTCTTAACTCCTCTTTTAGAATTTCTTCTAGCTTAGCATTGCACGCGACCAGAGGAAATTTCAACTCCATTGAAAGGGATTGATCTAATGGTTCTCCTTTTACTGTAAAGATTTTACCCCCTGCTTCTCTTATAATTAAATAACTAGCAGCCATATCCACCAATCGTGTTCCCCTTCGAAAATCGATATATCCATCAACACTACCCCGTGCTAATAAACAAAAACTGAGAGCAATACTTCCCATTACTCTAATTCGATATAATTTTTTTAAAATGGAACGATATTTTTTTAGATTTTTTCGCAAATTCCAAAGATAGAAATCGATTTCAAAAATTAGTTGATCGGAAAGTCCTTTATCAGAGACGCTAATTTGGTTATCGTTTAGATATGTTCCTTTGTTTTTTTCTGCCCAATACAAGTCTTTAGTAATCAGATCTAATATCACAGCCATTTTAATATCTTCTAATGTGGAGCCCTCCGCATAAGCAATTGAAACGCTAAAAAAGGGGATACCACGGCTGCAGTTTGTTGAACCGTCAACAGGATCAACAATTAATTTCTTCTGAGTTTTTTCGATGGTTTCTTTATTTCCAATATATTTTTTCCCGGTCTCTTCGCTGAGGAGGAGAATATTGATATCATTTTTTTCCAAGTAATCTATAATAGTATTTTCTGCAACAAGATCTATTTCCATCGAAATATCACCTCCCGCACCCCTCTCGAGTCTTTGGGCACCTTCCTTAGTACCGATGAGAGGGAATACTTTTTGATATACTTCTAATGAAAGTCCTTTCAGAAATTCAATATCGATTTCTTTGGAAGCCATAATTAAATAAAAGAAGGTGAAACTTCAAATAATGTTTTTGGTTTAATCACGATGATTCTTTTTCTTTTTTTATTATTCCCCTGACTTCTTCGGTTTCGGTTTTTACTACCTCAATGAAGCTATTTTCGAATACTAATTTTGGACCCCGCTTTAGATTCATCTGAGTATATACTTTATCGATGTTTTGGGAGCTCAACCAATCAGAAACAAGGATACCTTTTCGTTTTTCTCTCTCAACGAATTTGTTAACAATGACCTCAAACCTTGATAATTCACCTTCTTTAACTTCTAAAAAACCAAAATACGGAGCTTCCCCATATTTTTCATAGATTTTTGAATTCAATCCATTATTGTTCTCAAGGGGAACCGCAATTTTCGTAGTTTTCTCTTCTTGAGTACGAGTTGTAATTACAATTTTGAATATATCTGGAAAATTCTTTTTGATTTTATTAGAAAGCTTATTTTTAAGTAAATCTATCTTTGAGAGAGTCAAGTCTTTACTTAACTTTAAATCTACTTCAACAAAAATATAGCGTCCATACGCCCTAATTTCTATATTATCAATGTTTTTGACTTTCGGGAAATTTTCAATGAGATCTACCAGTTCAGTACGCTTCTCGAACTCTATTACTGCATCTAATAATGTTTTGGTAGAAGTGAGAAATATATCATATCCCCCTTTAATAATGAAAAGAGCGATAACTAGACCAAAAATTGAATCCAAAATGAAGATTCCATAATATGCACTAATAAAACCTATTATGACAGTTGAGGAGATAAAATTATCCAATAGTTTCTCACTAGTTTCGGATTCGATTATCTCGGATTGTGATCTTCTTCCAATCAGTTTTAAATAGACTGTGGTTGCTACGGATATTGACAATGATATGACCATAACAATAAAAATAAACGGGGACACGAAGATAGGTTTAATCACACCAGAAAAAAACCTAAAAATTTCACTAAAAGATTCTTGAATAATAGTATATGCGGTGAAAAAAATGAAAATTGATATCACTAAACTGATAATATTTTCTAAACGATAATAGCCATACGGAAACTTCTCATTTGGTTTTTTACTTACAAAAATGATACCGATTAATGAAGCAATCACAATAACGATATCAGTCAAGTTATCAAAAGCATCTGCTTGAAGTGCGAGACTATTCGTAATCAAGCCAAACAAGAGCTTGATGATGAATAAAGTAAGATTTATTGAAAGCAGGACAATATTAATAAAAATCGGTTTCTCATAGATTTTAAGGTCTTTCTCGGTCCATTCCATTAACATTTCAATTTAAAAGAGATTTTTTTCTACAATCCATTTTTCTACTTTAAATAATTGATATTTCTCACGTTCTTGGGTATCGAAATCAGAATGAACTGTGCTTTTTGGAATCCAGAATTCCTGTCCATTCTCCAAATCGATTAAAAGTGCTTTTGGACTTTCGACTTTTATTTTCGCTTGGATTTCAACTAAATCTACAGAAACTCCATATTCGGTAGTTTCTACCACATGGAGACCGTCTCGCGCATAAATTTGTTCGGAGAAGACACGATATTCATCTTCTGTTTCCTCCTCCTTTTCTTCAAGTTTCTCCTTAAATGTTCCGCTGGTTGCAAATTCAATTTTTTCTTTTACAATATGTTCCAGAAGCAAGGTCAAAAACCGTGTGCTGGGAAATCTGAATTTCTTTTCATAATCTCCAATCCTAAACACACAAATGTTTCGAGTTTCATCTTCCCATCCTACGTAAATCTCGGTCTTGTCATCATGGAATACATGATATCCACGCCAATTTGCTAAACGTCGCTCTAATACCTCCAATATACATATGGTCTCCTCTATGCTCAATTTAATCGTTTTCCCTTCTCCTTGTGACGGTTTTTCCCAGATCCCATCCTCTTTCCTTCTAATACAGGTTAGAAAGATATGCGGAAGATTTTTCGCTGGGCTTTGTATAATAACACCTACCTCATGTCCAAAAAATGATTTATTGTGATGATCTGTCAATTTTACATTCAAAAAATTTTTAAATCTTCTAATTCTGCTAATTATGTTATATATCAATAATAATTTAACATCATTGAAATTTTTTTCATCTTTTCGGTGATTTTTTCGTCGGAAATGTATATATTCTATAAAAATAAACCTTATATCTAAATCAAGATAATGAATAATTATAAAATTATCAACTAAGAAGTCTTCTCACCAAATACTAATTATATTCGAGAAGTTTATTTATAATAATATGACAAATTTATTTCTTCAAATCTTTGTGCTGATTTGTTTTTTAGGCGTCGTCGTTATTTTGTTCTTCGAGGAAAGGGATTATATTTATTATACTTTTATATTTATTCTGTTAGGGGGCCTAGCTACGGCTGTGTTTATTCCCGAAACTCGTGAGCTCAAGTTTTATATTGAGATAATTGAATGGGAAGTGATATTTTTTTTAATTACCATGTTTACCATCGTAGAAATTCTTAAAGAAAATAAGGTTTTTGATGAGATCGCCAGATTAGTGGTTGTAAAATACCAGAATAACTTACGCGCAATGTTTTATATTATATGTATAATTTCCACCTTACTGGCTACGATTGTAGAAGATTTGAGTATTGCATTAATTTTCGCACCCGTTATTATCGTTGCTTGTAGGAAACTCAATATTAAACCAGCTGCATATTTACTCGGAATGACTATCTGTATCAATATTGCAGCCACGTTAACCCCCTTCGGTTCTGCTCAAAATATTTTGATTTCGAATGAGTTTGGATTGGAATTTTTATGGTTTGTAATTAAATTGGGGCCTTACTTCGTGATTGCATTAATTTCTACTCTTATACTCTTGGACAAATTTACCCTCAAAAATGATATTAATTTTTGCGCATCTCACGCTTGTGCACCCGAGGAGATTGAAGGGGATACATTATTAACCGAACCGAGTATTGAGAAACCAAAATTTATACTGAATTTAATCGGATTAGTTATATTTATAATACTCCTTATTATAATCCCAGAGATATATTTAGCAGGGTTGATAGGCGCATTGATTTTTGTTTTGATTAATCCGGTGGAAAATCGCGACGGAAAGAAAAAGCTCTCTCTCTCAAAATACCTTTCACACGTCGACTATAAACTCATTTACTTTTTTATGGCGTTGTTTATTTTTGTTGGACTATTAGAAGCTAATGGAATCATCCTTTTCATCGAAAATATTATTGCTAATGTATCCGCGGAAAATGAATTTGTGTTAGCGATCATTATATTGATAAGCACGTCAATTTTAAGTGGGCTGATTGATAATACTCCAGTCACTATAATTTTTATTCCGATCGTCCGATTTCTATTTAACTTACCAGAGTTTTATCTCGGCCCCATAGTGGTAGCTTTTATCCTTGGGATTAACTTGGGCGGGAATTTCCTTCCGCAAGGAAGTGCGGCCGATTTGGCAACTTTAGAGATCAGTCGTGACAACCAAGTTGATGATATGTCATATAGACGTCTTTTTAAGGTTGGAGGAGTGTTTGCCCTATTTCATATACTCTTGGGAATAGGATATATCGCATTGCTAGTGTTTGTTTTTTGATTCTTTCCTAGAAAAAAAGAGATTGACAAATTTAAAAATATTACATAAGGGAAAACAAAATAAACGAGAAAATTCCGGTAGATTTATCATTTATAAAAATTGAATATTATAGAAAAAAGTTAAAGGATTATCTTGAACATATTTTTAGCCAAAATAAAGATTTTGTAGGAATCTTACTTTTCGGGTCAGTTGCCAAGAATAATGCAAGAGATGATGAATTTTATTCAAGCGGTATTGATATAATTATCATTTGTTAAAACCTTCCCTCGGGAATATGGGAGAGAAAAGAATTTGTTTTTGAACTAACCAAAGAAGTATGCTCAGGGATCCAAGATTTTTGGTGGACACTTAAGGAATTAAAGAGTTTATTAAATTCTAAGTTTTATCTTCTTTTGGATGCGTTTGATGAGGGTAAGATTCTTTATGACCCAGAATGTATTCTTAAAGATTTGAGAGATAAGTTATTTAAAGAGCTAGAAGCAAAAGGAGTAATTAAAACAGACCTTTATTGGCAATGGCCAATCAAACATTTCGGTGATAAAATTGAATTTTAGGTGTTTTAATTAATATAGAACTAGACAATATTTTTATGAGCCATTGGTCAATCTAATTCAACTCCTTCAAAAACGTCCCCCACTTTCATTTTGATTATTCCATTCTAATTCATTAATGAACCAGGTATTTTTATTTCTTTCCCCTCAAACCCGTTTCGAATTATCATTTTCAGAATCAAGATGTGAAAAATTATATCATGCTGAAGGACTAAATAAACAAGGACAAATTTTTCGGCTCTCTAACGAATTATGAAAAAGTCGTATTCTTTTAAAAGAGAATTCAAAATCAAAACATAAAGTGAAGAGGTCGAGCTATTATGGATTAAAAATACTTTTGATAAGGGGCACCAAGCAAGGTCAAGTCCTATTTATTTGATAAAGGAATAAAATTCACTCAAGAATCTTTTGATTAATCATTATAGATTGATATTTATTTCGTTTAGATTATACATCGAATCTCACACTTCTAATATTTCAAATACTCCAATTTTAAATCTCGATAAAACAGCCAAATGAATATCTGCCAATTATGTTAAATAAAATCAATCATTATAATATCTGAATCTAATATAGAGTGTAATGTTTAAATTGAAATAATATAAAAGAACTAGAGAACGATTAGAACTATTTCCAACATTATTGAAAAAGTTTTCATCTTTTACAAAATCTAAGAATATGATGCCTGAGTATTGGGATTCAAATAAGATAAATCTAAATTGAGTGAATTTTTTCTAAATTTGAGCCTTGAGAGAATTGTCTTTTTTTTGAGTGAACATTATCTCGAAAGTCTATTTTTAAAAAAACACTTAAACGGCGACATCATTATGCAAGAACAAGAGAGCGCGTTTATTTAGATCTCATAGAAATTCTAAAATCTGATAGAGTTGTTTTTGAAAGGGATCCAGCTCTTTAGGAGGAATTGATAAAATTACCATAAATTTATATTTTTCCGATACATAAAGATAATACATCGAAATTAGTGTTAGGATAATAATTAATAGGCGAATTATATCTCTATTTTTAAATTACAGCAAATAGGCAAAATATAAAATGATTCCAAAACAAATGAAACAATTTTTGTGGGAACATCTTCCCATTAATGCTATAGAAAATCGATTGGTCAAAGAAGAGGGAAAATGTTATTTAGAATTTGAAAACAAGGATGAACACTTACTTTCCCATCTTGGAATAATTGGGGATAAATTAGGTCCTAATTTGGTTATTTGTATGTGGGATGAGGATTCTCCAAAAGAAATTGGAGGATATTTGATAATCGACAATATCTCAATGGGTACTCCCTCTATGGGAGGAATCAGAATGCTTCCAGATCTTCTCCCTTCTGATATTTATAACCTGGCGAGAGGAATGACTTTGAAAAATGCTGCAGCTCATTTACCTTATGGAGGGGGTAAAGCTGGTATTGTGGCAAGTAGAGAATTATCTCAAAAAGATCATAATCTAATAATTAAAGGTTTTGCGAAATTAATCAAAAAATATGAAGATCTGTATGTTCCCGGACCAGATGTAGGTACAAATGATGAAGACATGAAAATAATTGCGATTCAAAATGGTATAGATAGTACTGTTTCAAAAACAGCCGATATGGGGGGAAATAGGATTGATGAATTAGGGGCTGCGGGAGGTGGTGTTGTTATTGCGCTAAAAACACTCTTGGACATAATGCCTCGATTACGGGTTCTCCCGCAATTTTCAAATCTCGAATTACCTTCAAAAGATAATTTAAATGTTATCATTCAAGGATTTGGGGCAGTTGGGGCACATGCTAGTCGAATTTTAAAAGAAAAAATCCCAGACGCAAAAGTAATTGGAGTAAGTGATATCAAAGGATATCTCTATAACAAAAATGGATTACCTGTGGAAGGTTTATTTGAATTATGGAAAAGGAAAGGATTAATCACTACAGAATATTTTAGAATCAATTTGATTGATAAAGGATATACTCATCCAACAAAATTTTCTACAAACCCCAATGATCTATTAAGAGAAGACGCCTTTTGTATGATTCCAGCAGCGCCCGTATTCAATTACTTGGGAGTAAGAGAGTCGGATAATTCATCTATGACTGTAGAAAATATGGGAACTTGGCAATTAATCGTTGAAGGAGCCAATACGTATTCTCCAGATCCAAATAAAAAAGCCGCTCGGACTCGGATGGAGCAGATCGTATACCGAGAAGAAGGGGTGATGATTGCGAATGATTATTTAGTTAATTCAGGGGGAGTTATATTTGCTGCTCAAGAACATATTATTAAAACACCAAAGGAACTACAAATACCAGAAAATTTGTTAGGAAACGAAGAAGCTGTGGAAAATTGGTTAAGAGATCATTCAGAAAGTTTTGAAAGTTTATCCAAAAAACGTTTAAAGGCAGGAATAGAGGATAGAGAAGAAGTTATTCGCCATAATATGATTGAATTAGTAGATATACTGACTGCCAATCAAGAATTATTACCAACTCCCGCTGCGGAGCGAATTAGTCTTAAACGATTAGCGAAGAGTGAAAGGGAAAAAACTGCTGTGGATATAATGCAAGATATTTCAACAATAAATGTCAATAGTTCAATTCATGAAGCCGCTTCTATGATAATACGAGGACCTAGTAATATGGTTGCTGTCTTATCTGACCAAAAGCTCGTGGGAGTTGTAACTGCTTGGGACATAACCAAATCAATTGCAGAACGTAAGTTCACCTCTAAGGTTGAGGAGATTATGACAACAGACGTGATATTCGCCGAACCTGATCATGACCTTTTGTTAATTATTAGCAGATTAGAGCAATATCAAATTTCAGCGATGCCTGTAGTTGATAATTCTAAGGTACTTGGATATGTGAGTTCCGATCTAATAACCCAAAGATATGTCGCTCGATTCATGCAAGATCAAGAATTTTTAAGATTATAATTTTTATTTTTCTTAATAAAGTTAAAATTATTTGTAGTTGCTTAATAATATCCTAATAAGAAAGAGAAAAATCACATTAACTCGATTTCTACAAGAACTGACTCGGGTATTTGAATTTTCATAATCAGGTGCATGCTCTTCTCGTTTGCGATTACCTCGAAGAGTCTTTTATGAATTCTCATCTCGAATTTAGCCCACGTGGCGGTTCCTTGACCCGAAGGTGCTTTTCGTGTAGGAACTTCCAATCGTTTTGTTGGCAATGGGATGGGGCCGTACTTTTTAATTCCTTGCGTCTTGCAGACGGTTTCGATTTGCTCACATACGGATTTGAGCGCTTCGAGGTCTATTGATGATAGTCGGATTCTAGCTTTTTGCATTCGTGTGCACCAATGATATTTTACTCAATAGGAGTCATTTTAATTCATTCTATATAGTAATAAGTAATAACAATAATTATTATTCTTAAATAAATTTTTTTATAATTCTCGATTAATCTACTGCGTGTCTGTGTAAAGAACCACAAAAATTAAATTCGATGAAAAAAACGCATACTGTAACTATGATTCAATAATACTCATCAAGATTTATCCTATTTTTTTGAAAGTGGGTTTTGGTAAAGTTCCAACTGGTTCTATTATAATTTATGAGAAACTGTTCATATTTCTCGGGATCTTTTCCTTCCATGGCCATGCTATTTAAAAGTGCTTTATTATCATAAATATAAAGTTGGTCATTTTTGATTCCCTTAATATATCTTTTTACGCCTTTTCAGTTGACATCGCTTGATTTTGCATTTGGGTAAGGAGATCATCTGAAATTTCTTCTATTCTTACCTCACCTGCATCATCTATAAGTTTCTGGGGATATTTAAGCTTACATTTAAGATTGATATCAGTTTTTATATAGGAAGGGATAATGAGAGACACATTGATATTAAAAATTCTCAGTTGCCCGAAAAGAGCTTCAGAAAGCCCAACTACAGCAAATTTCTAACAAATATAGGGAGGGGGTTCAGTTAATCCGATTATTCCTGCTCCAGAGTAGACATTGACGATATGACCTTCTCGCCTCTGTAACAAGTCAGGAAGAAATAAATGTATAGAATTAATAACGCCCCATAAATTTACATCAAATATATTTGCCCAATCTTTTAAGGTGAGTGCGAGTATATTCCCACCGATAACTATTCTAGCATTACTTATCAATAAGTCTAATTGATCATATTTTGAATAGAATTATTTTTTTGCATTCTGGAAATCTTCTATTTTGGAGAGATCACATTAAGTTCCGTAGACATTATTCCCTATTTCTTTTACCTCGCTGATTGTTTTCTCTAAATTCATAATATCGATATCAGTTAAAAACAAATTCGAAACTTCTTCTGCCAATTTTGTAGCGAACGTTCTCCCGATACCATTGGCTTAATGAAACGCGTTCTATTCTCTAATCCTTTCATAATATAATCCCCCCCATTGAGATGATTTTTATTTTCTGAATAGTCTAATACATTTCCCCCTATAAAATACTGCTACTATACCATATTCATTAATTGATATATAAATAATTCCAATCTTCGTAATTTTAGCTATTCAAATGTAATGAGGAGTGATATATAAGAGAGATTTGTAGATATATTTAAAAAAGCTATACGAAATTATTTATATATGATTTCAAATATTTTAATTTTAACCATCTCTATTACCTTATTGGTACTTGTTGGAATAATCTATCAAAAAAGCCGAAAATTTAAAACTGACATTAAATATCTCATGGCTACGTTGGTAAGCATTGCAATTGCCAATACTGCTGTAGGATTAAATATTGATAATCTAATTCTTATGATGATAATGACAAGTTTTTTACCATTGGGAATCTTGTTTTTATTTTTTCATTATGAAGAGATCTCTCATCCAAGACCCAGATTAAGTTTATTAATAATTATATTAGGTTTATACATTTTCTTAGTTTCAAGTAAGCTTATCATCCCTATTTATATGTCCTTAAATGGGTTTTCTTTAAATATATATTACACAGAGTTAAGATTGATTGGGGATATATTTATATTTACTCTCTTTCGTTTTGCGAATTTCTTATCATCAGTAATAATTTTTTCTGTGTTCCTTTTAGCTTTTATTACAGTAATGAAGGAACTTAAAGTAATTAAAATTAGAGCTATCCTCATTGAATCAGTCGGCTTGATGTGTTTGATAATCTATGGCTTGTTATACTTGATTAGGGATATATTTTTCTATGAAACGGCCTACGAAATTTTAACTTCAATTGCGCTAATATTCTCTTTAATTGGTTTATTATTAATAATTTCCAATTTCATACTCCATCCAGATTATCTTTACTTAATACCTTTTCCAATATTTAACTTTATGATTTTTAATGAGGGTGGGACATCTTGTTATTTTAGAAAAGTAAAAGCTTTGGATGAAATTCAACCGAAAAAAAACATAGAACATTTAATGGCAGGGGCTTTGTCTGCGGTTTCTACAATGTTTAAAGAAGTTCTTGGAGCAGGGGCTAGCATAGAATATATCGATGCGGGAGATTTTAAAATTCTGGTAACTTCTCTAGCAGAGAAAAAAGGAATCTTTGTGGTGATTTCTGGAGGGGAAACAGCTCTATTCAAGAAGTCTATTATCAGATTTACTCGTACTTGGCCCTATGAATTGTTAAAAGAAATTAATGAAATGTTTGATTTGAACGAATTAAGACCTAAAATTGATAAATTAGTTAAGATCTCATTTCCATATGTAGCATTTTAATTTTAATTTCTGAAATCATCTCATTTCGCCTTAGTATTTGGAATTATAATAAAAACTGATTTCCTAGATGGACATTTTCTAGATAGGATTTTGCTTTTTCAAGCGATTTATACGCTTCTTTTTTGGATGTGGTTGGCAAATCACACATCCGATAATCCGGATGAAACACTAAAAGGGAGTAAGGAATTTCTGGATTGATATTACTTATAAATTTGGCAATGAGCTCGACTTCCTTATGGGTGGTATAGCCAGGCACCAATAAGGTACATCCACTCATTTCGGGCACTCCTGATCGAGTCCCGAAGTATTTTTCACCAAGGTACTTGAAATTTGCTAAGGTTCTTTTATTACCTACCCCACAAAGAGCATAATTAAGCTTCTCATGAAAAGATTTCAAGTCAAATTTAATATTTCCACCTGTTTTCACCGCAATTTTCATACACTCCTCAACAAGGTTTTGATTACCGCTTCCATTCCATTCCCAACAGAACCGAATTTTCCTATTTGGTATTTTTTCCATTTCTTCCAAGATTTTCTCAGCGATATTTATCGTAAATGGAAGTTGAGGCTCCGGAGTGCCTCCAAAAAAGCATACACATGTAATTTTTTCATTTTCTATAAATCGATTAACAATGGTATCGACACTCATAAGTTTTGATTTTGAAATTCGTTTGTGAGAGGAATTTTGGCAAAATAAACAATTGAAGGAACATCCATAAAGAAAGGCAGCATAACTATATGTACCATATTCCGGACCGTTATAATTAGAATAAATGGGATATCCGTTGGACGTACCCGCAGGACAAAACCACGCATTGCAACAATTGGTCGGGTTAGCATCCAGGTAGCCATGAATATATCCTTTGGATTTAGTAGGTAGAGGCAATTCATTCTCTTTTGCTTTCGCGAGATTCCGTAAGCCACAATAACTGGTTTGATCTTCGGATAAGGAACATTCATTAATACAGAAATCACACTTAAACACCATTTTATCATCATCTATTGAAGGAGGGCGTTCAGGTAATTTTTCCATTCTTCTAACATTTGAGTGGACAGAATTAAGATGAATTTCAATTTCGTCCCAATTTCCCTCAAGAATACATTCACTGCACACTTGAAGCGTCTTAGAAATTAATTGATCTTTTTTTCCACAAAATTTGCACTCGGTCATATCTCATCGGTTTTTTTCAATAGCAAAAAAGTCTTTCCTGCCTTTTGCTGGGGATTATTTTTTATGAAGAATCCGTCAAATTTATTCCTAGTAAAAGAGGAAACAAACAGATTTAATTCTTTGTCATTATTTGGATAAAATTCTATAACTATACGCCCCTCTTTTTTAAGTAACCTATTTAAATACTTCGCAGTGGAATTTAAAGTCTGCTGTACCTCAGAAATCTCTGTTTTCCCGTAGGTTATAAAATTATACGCGGACACAGAAATGATATGATGAAACATGGAAGGTCGAAGCGGGGGTTGTATAATACTTGCTAAAAGCAGATCAAATATAGTGGATTCTGAAAGATTGTGTGTCTTATGAACTGCTTTTTCCAGCATATCCATTAATATGTCTATGCCTACCACATTATATCCTATATCTATTAATACTTCGGTTGAGAATCCCGTGCCACATCCTAAATCTAATATTAGAAAATGAGAAAAATTTTTGATCTTATACTCACCTAATTTAGGATCAAAAAGATATTCAACACATTGAAGAGTCGTCTTTTTCTGGTTTCTCTCCATCCATTCAAGTTGGTTGTACTCTTCCGCTTTCTCACCGATATAATCATGAGGGAATTGAGGTAATATGCATTTTTTTTTTCGTGTCATGAGCAAGATAAATTCTAATAGATTAAAATTTAAATATGACATGTATTTAAGTAAAATATAATTAATAAAAATAGAAGAGCATTAATTTAAACTGAAAAAGAAAATGCCAGATAAAGAAACTATATTGGTCGTAGATGATGAGCCCGATATTCTAAACCTCACGAAGAAGTTTTTAGAATTGGGGGATTTTAATACGATTACGTGTAGCAACGGCAAGGAAGCGATGAAAATAATCAAGGAAAAAGGTGATGATATAGCTTTAATCCTTTTGGACATTATGATGCCGGGGATGAGTGGATATCAGGTATTAGAAACCATTAAGACAGATGACGAACTAAAAGATATAGTAGTTGTGCTCTTTACAGTAAAAAGTTTTAACGAAGATATTCAAAAAGGAAAGAGATTAGGAGCAGATTATTATATCACCAAGCCCTTCTCTGGCAAAGAATTGCTCAAAAAGATTAAAGAAATCTTAAATAAAGACTAAAACTACTTCTCTTTGAATTTTTTATTTGACGAAAGTTGAATTATTTTTTATTCGAAGAATGAAAAAGAACATAAAACGGGTTAGATAAAACATAGATAAATTTTCAATAAAAAGATTAACCTATCGCGTTATTAATCGCTATAGCAACAACTATCAGCATAATCACTAAAAATATTAATCCAATAATACCTATAACTCCTAAAAAATTTAGGAAAATATCATTCGATTTCATTTTATTCCCCTCATGATTACTAAAAGAAATTCATATATTAATATTTTTTAGTCCAATTTTTCATTCATCTCAATTAGTTGATCGCGCTATATCCCTAAAACTTTAGAAAATTCAAAAAAATCATTATACAAATAAATATTTTTCATAAAAAAATGTCAATTATAAATTTTAGCAACGGCTTGATTGCGAACCAGCCGACAATTCCTAATACTATTAAAATACAAAAAGATTTTCTTAATATATGAGCTAAATGACTATTAGGTTCCCTCCCATCTCTATCTAACATTTCTGGATAAAGCGAATGATCGTGGGGTTCTCTCTGATACCAATATGCTGTGCTGCTCCAATCATCTGATCTATGGTTATCATGGCCGTGTTCGATAGTCACAGCAATTTTTTTGTTAAAATAGATCGGATCTTCAATATGGTATCGATAATAGGTAATCTTTCCATAAAAGTTAAATCCGCCAGGTTTTATTATACCATGATAAGGTGCACTGTATTTTTGACGAGGGCAAAAAGCTTGATTGACATAATCTTCAGTGCCGGTACCGGGGAGCGTGATTATACCATGATCTACATTATCATCAATAAATATCATATCATCCCCCTCTCCTGGCCAGTTGTACGCCCAAGGCATAAAAGTTTGATTATCTATATTCAAATGACATCCGGCAAAATGCCCCTTTCCTTTCGCTTTTAGTATAATGTAATTTTCTTCTAATGGATTTCTATTTCTTCCTCCATGGAAATTGAAATCGGAAGGATGTAATGTGGAAAATTGTTTTCCAGACTCCTCATCAATTCCTTTTGGTTTCGTAGGATTTTCTCGACGCCATTGGACATGAAAGCGCCCATATTCCTCCTCATTTTCGAAGCCCTTTCCATAAATCTCATAATCAATATAGAAATATAGAATAAACTTTTTAGGATTATCATTCTCTAATGTTATTTTAAATCCTTTCGAAAAAGGCATAGGAAACCAGCAATTAAATCCTCTTCCCTTCTGCGGACTCATCTGAAGGGGAAGGGACACGAAGTTTTTTCGTTCTGCATGACCCATTCCAAAAAAGTCTCCGATTGGTACTTCGACGCTGGGCTTATCGTCAGGTTCTTCATCCCAGTACATTCTGAGAATTGCATGTCTTAGATAATTCTTAGCTGAACATTTTGTTGTACACCAAATATGGGTAATACTCCCACTTCCTTCATACTCGCCCAAAATAATTGTTTGACCAGGGTCGATCTCGACCCAATCGCGATTCCCTCCATACATATCATAACTTGACAATCGCCTTCGTTTCACATCATCAGAGCGCAACTTCGCAATATCATGTAAACTTGATTTCCCGAGCTTCATATATTAATAATTATCAACCTTTAAGTTTTTAAAATATTCTATTAAATTAAATAAATATAAACAACTTATGATTATTCAGAAATTATGAAAATCGTGATTTTTGCGCCACATCCGGATGATGAGCTCGTCGGGGCGGGCGGAAGCATACTCAAATGGATGGATGAAGGACATAAAGTTGAAATTGTGTATATTTCCGATGGAAGAGCTGCCTACACTTTTGAAAAAAGGATGGGCAGACTAATGGAAACAAATGAAACTCAGATCTCACAAGATGACTTAGCAGGAATCCGTATGAGAGAGATTGATAAGGTTATTAGCTTTTTAGGGATTCCGGAAGAAAATGTTCATAAATTTCAATTACCCGACCAGCAGGTTATGGATTTTAGAGAAACGGGAATAGAAATGTGTAAACCAATCATTAAGGATGCGGATAGAATTGTCGCTCCGAGTAATAATAATCCACATACCGACCATCAAGCAACGTTTAATATCTCTACTACCGCAGCTAAAGAATTGGGCATACCCGATGTTGAGTTCTATATATATGCAGTTTATTTAAGTATCAAAGCTCCTCGAGAAAAACAAATAAAAATTGATATTTCAGACTATAATCAGAAAATATATCAAGCATTGCAATTATATAAATCCCAAACTGTGATAACAACAGTTCAAGCAAGTTTTGAGAGAATGAAAAAGAAAAAATGGGAGCGATTTGGAGTCTTCAAATTAGATGATTTGGGAAAATATCACAATTTTTAAAATGCCCTATTTTTAGTTTTATGATATAAAATACCTACTTAAATCAGATATAGTAATCTAAAGAGCAATCTATATTCTATAGTGTAGTCAAAATAAAACTTTTTGTATTAGGATTAATTAAAATCTATATTCAATAATCTATATAGATCGAATTTGTATAAAATGTCTAAAGAAGAAAAGAAAACTGAGATTGTCGTAATTGGGATGGGGTATGTGGGAATCCCTATGGCGGCATTATTAGCCGATGTGCCAAACTTTTATGTATCAGGTATCCAAAGGCGGTCCCAACGTAGCGGATGGAAAATTGATTGGTTAAATGCGGGAAAAAATCCATTTGAGGGGGATGAGCCAGGATTGGATGAATTAATCGAACGGGTGGTTACAAACGGAAAATTTCACGTGACCCCAGAATATGATTGTGTTGATACCGCCGATTATGTGTTAATTGATGTCCAAACGCCTATTGATCTCTATACCAAAGTGCCGATGTATGAATCGCTAAAGGCAGTATCTGAGAGAGCCGGTAAACACCTGAAAGAAGGTGCCACGGTCATCATCGAATCAACCGTCGCACCAGGTACTACTAATAATATCGTGGAACCAATTCTGGAGAAAGCTAGCGGAATGAAGAGGGGGAAAGAGTTTTACCTCGTATTCTCCTTTGAACGTGTTATGCCCGGGAAATTGATAGAATATATCACTGATTTTCCTCGAGTAATTGGTGGGGGGTGTAAGGAAGCAAATAAAAGAGCGAAACATCTTTATGGAAAAGTGGTCAAAAAGGAGCTACAAGTTACCGACACGCTTACCGCTGAATTGACTAAATGTATCGAAAATTCCTATCGGGATGTCAATATCGCGTTTGCTAATGAAATGGCTTTACTCTGTGAAGATTTCAATCGGAATATATTCGAAATCATTGAATTGATTAACCATCGACATGATCGGATGATGCATCATCCAGGTTCTGGTGTAGGAGGACATTGTTTAACTAAGGACCCATTCCTACTGTTATATGGTCATGATGCCTATTCAGAAAAAAACTTCAGCTCGCGCATAAAAATCGTCCCATATAGCCGAGAACTTAATGATTTTATGCCGAAGCATATGGTAGAACTTATGGAAGATGGATTGCGCCAAGCGCGTAAATTTGTTGATAATATAAAAGTTTCCTTGATGGGAGTGTCCTATAAAGCAGATACAGATGACACAAGAAACACCCCCGCGAAAAATATTATCGAATCCCTCATGAAACGATACCATTCACATAATATCATCTATATAGCGCACGACCCCTATGTCAAAAAACGTGATTACGACATGACTGAATTGACCGATGATATTGAAAAAGCAGTTGAGAATTCTGATGTATTACTCTTTGCCACGAATCATAAACAATATTACGATCTAAATTTAGAAGAGATTAAAAAAAAGATGCGAACCCCCATCATAATCGATGGAAGAAACATTTTTGATAAAAAAGACGTTGAAAACTTAGGATTCATTTATCGCAAGGTCGGAGAAGGACCTCAAAACCAAGATATATAGCTTATCAGTTGTTTTAGTTATTTTATGCATCATTCTATTATTTCCTATTTTTTTCTTATTCTCAATCCAACAGATCAAGATAATTTACTAAGAAAATAAAAAAAAAAAACAGATATAAAAAGGAATAAAATTTAGATTTTTAGAACACGTTTTGGTGAATTTATTCTATTTCTTTTTCATTGCCGTGCCACAACAGACAAAACCTTGTTCCGAGCATGCTCCTTCTTCGGCACAATCACAAGCTTCGCTTACAGTCAGTTCTAATCCACAATCAGGGCATACAAAAACATCGCCCTTTTTTAATTCTTCACATTTTACCATTTTATTCAATCTCACGTTATTTGTAATTATTAAAACATTGCTTCTATTAATCAATCAAGAAGGATTCTTTAAAAAAATTTATTTTATTTAATAAAAATATTAATCTCGGGTTCATGCGGAACCGATAAATTAGACCCTAGCATTTATAGCCTAATCCTTGAGATTTTTTACTCTTTTTCTTCAGTTTTTTTGTTTTTTTTCCATTGTTTTACTTTTCGAACGCAATATATGATCCCATCAATAATACCTCAACCAGTACAATGAAAGTCAATTTCCTTTTGCTCTTCTTTTTCGTCTATTTTTTGCATATTAATGATAGATTATGTGTTTAAGAACTAAAAATTTTTTCTAATTTAATATATAATGATTATATTTCATAACAAACTAAGCTCTGCCATTTTGCTTGTTTATGAATAATGATTCGATAAAGTTTTTAATTCAGTTTTAACTTTTTATTATAAGAAGATCAATAAAAGGTGATATTATTTGACAAAATTTGCTATTAGCACGGAGGGAGGGAGAGTTTCTGCTCATTTTGGGCGAGCACCTCAATTTACCTTCGTGAATATCGAGGATGGGGAGCTGGTAAGCAAGGAAATACTTTCAAATCCAGGTCATACTGTCGGAAGTATCCCTCAATTTGTCAATGAGCAAGGCGCAGATTGTATGATTGCTGGAGGGATGGGAAGACGAGCAGTTCAATTTTTCGAACAATATGGAATTAATGTAATTATGGGAATTCAAGGGACCATAGATGACGTTATAGAAAAGATCAAAAACGGGGATTTAGAAGGTGGAGAGAGTCTTTGTGCGCCGGGAGCAGGAAAAGGTTATGGGGTTGAAAAAATCCATACCGAAGCTGATGATGAATATAGGCGAGAACACCAGCATGATCATCCTTAAATTATAATTTAGGACCTCTCTTTTTCTCTCTTTCTACTATTTTTTGAATTTTGCTATCGTATACGAATAAGATTGAGTTAGTTTTAATAGCTCGATAAATTTTAGATTATGAGTATGAATCAATTTAATGGGACTATTAAAACAATTGTTTTTGATTTAGGGGGTGTTTTTTTCAGTAGAGGTACTTATCTGGCCATAATTAAATTTATGGATTTGTTTAATATTGACAGTTTCATGCGCTTGTATGAAATTTTCGGAGATAGGTTCGAGAAAGAGGGATATCTACTACGGAAAGGGTTAATCAATATAGAAGAGTTTCAAGAACGCGTAGGAAAAAAACTAAAAATACCC
The DNA here is from genome assembly GCA_008080735.1 of Promethearchaeota archaeon. Classification (GTDB taxonomy): domain Archaea; phylum Asgardarchaeota; class Lokiarchaeia; order Sigyniarchaeales; family SOKP01; genus TEKIR-8. Next base: position 86,861 of record SHMW01000003.1, on the reverse strand, counting down.
AAAGAAGAACACCATCATATTATTAAAATTTGGTTCGGATCCTATCTACCACATTATAAAATTGAAGATCTAGTTAAAGAATTGAAAATGCACTATAGACTTATAGTATTTAGCGGAAATATTAAAGAGCGCGTAGAATTTCTCCAAGAGAGATATGGTTTTCTAGATAATTTCGATGATTGGGTCTTTAGTTATGAATATCACAAAAATAAGAATGATCTTGACTTTTATAAAGAACTTCTCAATCATATTAAATGTAAACCCTCAGAAGCATTATTAATTGATGATGAGCAAAAAAATGTGGAAATGGCAGAATCTCTCAAATTGAACGCAATACAATATTATTATACCGAGCATTTAGTAGAGCAATTACGGAAGTATAACATAAAATTTAAGTTATAAAATTAGTTATTTCTTAGTAATTGATGCATTTTTGAGAATAAACATGTTAGGAATAAAAGACTTAAAGGAAGAGCTCTCTGAAATGAATTCTGAGATGAGAAAGGTACGAGAGCAAATAGGCGAGCTTTCGGATAAAGTAATTACAATTACCAACCAGATCTCTACATCTATGGACAAAATGAGCTCAGTCTTACATGAAACTAATATAACGATAAGAGATTCACTCAAATTGACTTCTGATACCATAAATGATATGAGTGAGAATTTTTCTAAGGCGCTTGAAGAAGCTCTGAAGAAAATGTCCGAATTCAAGATAAAGATGGACGTGAGGGACACACTCTTAAAAAGTTTAGGACTAGAAGGTATCCTTCCCGATTTTTTAAAAAAGAAATAATAAAATAGCTTTTTGCATATGCAAGCGATTTTCTGCTTGGTGAAATACGAGTGATTTTTTAGAATCAAGCACATCATCAGTAATTTCAACCCCTCTATGAGCTGGTAAGCAATGCATTATATATGGGTTCTTTGTGGATTCCTTAATTAATTGATGATTAACCTGGAATGACTGGAATATTTTCATGCGTTCTTGTGTCTCGTCTTCTTGTCCCATTGAGACAAAGGTATCAGTATAGAGTATATCCGATTCTTTTACGGCGAGTTTTGGGTCCTGGGAAATCTTTAAATATTGACTCTTATTATGCGATTTCACCCATTCAATAACATCTATATGTGGTTCATATCGCGGAGGAGTGGCAACATGAATTGGTATTTTAAGTTGAGTGCATCCTAAAATTAAGGAATTACACACATTATTACCGTCTCCCACCCAAGCAACGTTTAGAGTATCAAAATCTTGAAAAATTTCTTTCATAGTTAATAAGTCAGAGAGAATTTGACAAGGGTGAAATTTGTCTGATAACCCATTTATTACAGGAATAGATGCTGCCTTACTCATTATTTCAAGAGACTTATGTTCATACACTCTTGCCATTATTGCATCAACATATAATTCAATACATCGTATTTCATCTGGTAGAGAACCAAGGTGGATATTCGTGGTTCTCCAATCCAAATAGATGGCCCTCCCTCCAAGTTGATACATTCCGCTTTCAAAGGAAAGCCGAGTTCTTGTAGATGTTTTCTGAAATAAGAGCGCTAGCGTTTTATTGGTTAAGCGAGAACGAAATCTATCTGGATCTGCCTTTATTTTGCTTGCTAAATCTAACAACGCATAAATATCTTCAGGAGATAATTCAGAAATAGTCAGTAAGTCTTTCATCGATTATCCGATAGCTTAATAAATAACTTGATTAAAATGAATATTAATTATAATTTAAAAAACTAAGTAAATCTATCTAAATCTATTAATTATGGGTGAAGATAATGATAAAAACTAAAATTACCGAGATGTTTGATATTAAATACCCTATTTTAAGCGCACCGATGGGTCCATTCTATACCACGGAATTAACAGTTGCAGTTTCAGAGGCAGGTGGGTTAGGTGTATTAAGCCACACGAACTTATTAGGACGTGATCCTATAAAAACGATGAAAGAAAATTTTGATTATGTGATAGAACATACCGATAAACCCTTTGGATTCAATATACGGACAGCAAGATTACAAATTGATGCTCCCGCATTAATAAAAAAGACCGCCAGATGGATCAATGAGGACCCTCGTTTGCGAGAACAATGTGTTTATGCGGTCACATCAGCAGGCACTCCAAGAAAAGCTTCGGAATATTGGAAAAAAAAATGCCCCACTTTAAAACATTTCCACGTCTCACCAGCATTGTATTTGGCAAAAAAAGTCGTAGATTCGGGATGTGACGGACTTGTGGTCACTGGAATAGAGGGTGGTGGTCATCAGTCTTATGAGGAGATTTCTACACTAGTTTTACTGCAAGAAGCCGTTCGTGCATATCCAGACTTTCCTATCATTGCCTGCGGAGGATTTGCCAGTCCTGAGAGCTTGGCGATGGCTATCGCAGGAGGCGCAGATGCGATCGCTATGGGAACTCGATTTATAGCCTCAGAAGAGAGCGAATTTCATAAGAATTACAAGTCTGTAATTTACCCAGCAACAGCTCGAGATACCATTTTGACGACGGGCTCATTCGGACCTATTCGCTTACTTAAAAATAAATATGCGTTAGAACATGGTAAAATACTCTCAAAAGAAGAGAAAAAGGATCAAGAAAGCCAATTAACAATGGAAAAAATACAGGAAGATATGAAACGCTATGAATTAATATACAAAGGAGATACGGAAAATGGTGCTATATTAGCAGGGCAAACAGTTGGATTAATTAATGAGGAGAAAAAGGTTGATGATATTCTATCTAATTTTACAAAAGAGGCTGAAAAGCTATTAAAAGATGCAATGAGTAAAATCCAATAGAAGAATTGTCTAATTAGCTTTTTATTTTTTCTCTTGATATTTTTTTGCCGCAAACGAGGCGATTATTATTGATGGTATATATATAATCAGAAATATCCCCCAAAAGGCGATTTCGAATTGGTTATTTTCCACAATTCCATTAATTAATCTCCACAAGAAGAAAATACTCAACAGCAAGAGCAACCGGAGATAGAAACTGACATCTTTCATTTTGAAACGCAATAATTTTATACGATATTAATTTATAAAAATACATTATAGCATATTAATCTAGAAAAAAATAATTGAGAAAAATGGATGAGATTCCCCCTCCAATTTGCGCTATTTGTAAAAAGAATTTCAAAGATGCGGTAGACAAACTTTATTATTGTATTTGCGATACTGCGGTATGTGAAGACTGTATAAATACCGTGAAAACCGCACAAGAATATTGGGAGTGTCCTAAATGCGGAACTAAAAATAAGATTGAAGAAACGCGATTATTTCGTGAGAAAAACATTTAAGCTTTCTCTTATTTTCTCTATATAGTTGATCTAAATCGATGATTATATGCCAATGATGATATTTCATCTTATATGACTTTTTGGATGATATTATTGAGGAAGTCTGAGGCATAAAATTCTAATCTTGAAAGATTTGACAATAGAAATCCCTAGGAAAATATTTTGACCATAGTATCATATTGAGGGAACTAAAAAGCAAATAATTAAAAATTTAAAAAATAAATGTTTATGCAACAAAATACTTATAAAGATGAGCTAACGTGGGAAAATTAATCTCTAAAGTAGTAGAAGTAAATGGTGATAAAGACAGCCTCTTAGATGCGCTTTACAAGCCAAAACTCTGGGAAACGATCAGCCCAGTGAAACGAATAGAAGTCGAATTTACCGCTCCGAATGTATTTTATAGCGAGATTTATGATGAAGTTGATCTCATTAATATTCCAATCGAAATGAGCGGCGAATTAGTGATGGATGATCAAGGGGAAGTACCAGATAAAGGTCGTTTAATCGAATTAAATGTAAGAAACAACAAGGATGTGGAGAAATTAGAAGCTCGATTGCGCATTAAAGCGCTCGGTCCCGATAAGTCCAAAGTGGGTGTTTTTGTCCATACCTTTAAGCTAAACAACGAATTTTTAAATTTAGTGGGAGATGCCTCTGAACTTATTTTAAGACGTAAATTATCTGAAATCCTTAGAAACCTTGAAAACTTTTTGAAAGATAACGATGTCAAAGAATTAATTGAATAGAAATTAATCTAAAGAGAATCTACTCTATTCCCAATAAAAGGAAAAAATTTCACAATGAATGTATGGATATTAGACAGTGATTCGGGAGTAACCTTGCTTTACCAACCCTATCAAGATTTAATGGTAAATGAGGATTTAGTCTCTGGACTTTTAACCGCTCTAAATCAGTTTACGGTATTTGAATTTAAACAAGGGATTGAGAGTATCGAAATGGGGGGGCTTAGATGGGTATATCTCGAAGACAGCGATTCAAATTTACTCTTTATCGCAGCGGATAATAAGGATGTGAGTGCTGAAATATTAAGGGCGCGTTTAAACATTATTAAAAAATCCTTCTTACAGGAATATGTAGTAAATCAAAATTATGATAGAGATGAATGGGACGGAAACACAGAAATTTTTGTACCTTTTAAAAAAACGATTGATGAATATTACCATCAATGGAAACAAGCGGAAAATATTACCACCATAGCTGAGTTTTTTGATATTTTGGGTATCTTCCAGCAAATCTTAAATATTATAATGAATATTGTCTCGCAGTTGGACCAGAAAAAACATCTCATCAATAAAATGGAAAAGATGTATTTTGAATTTCGGAATTTACCTGATTTTGAAAAAGATCCCGAATTACAAAAAATTGAGTTTACTAAAGAGTCTGGGTTTAATATCATCAACATAAATCCTAACGCTGTTGATATGATGTTAGTAGAACGCTTATTAATTGATTTACTTAAACGATGTATAGAAATCTTGAAAAATGAATTAGGAAGGCAAGAAAGCTTGAATCATTTTATGGAAGAAGATTTATTTAGTTATCTTATTAATAACCTTGTTCTTTTGAAAGAATTAAATTTAGATAAATTCCTATTATCATTGATATTATTGGAATAGAGCGCTGGAAAGCTTTAATTTTTTATATTAGGTAGATTTATTAGAGGATCACTCTTTAATTTCTTAGTCACTCGTGAATCATTCCAATGAAATGGCACCGCTAAATATCCCTCTCTTGGTTTTTGTGTTTATCGTTTTTGCGTTAATCATTATCAGTTATACTTTTGAGAAACTTGATTTTGTGGCAATCTCCATCGTTCTAAGCTTCACCGCTGCCACCGTAACGGGAATTCTCCAAGGATTAACGATTAATGATTTCTTACAAGTAATCGAATTTGAAGCTATTTTGGTCATATTGAGTATGAGTATCATCACCAAAATTGCTCAAGATTCAAATATCTTGGAATTCCTTGCAGTAAAACTGTTTAAACTTTCCAAAGGAAATCAGAGGGTCTTTTTTTATTTTTTATGCGTTATTACGACACTTCTTGCGGCAATTATCACCGATGTCGTTGTGGTATTAATTTTGGGGCCCGTGGTGATTCGGTTATGCCGATTCTTAAAGATTCGAGCGGGTACTTACTTACTTGGAATGACAGTGTGCATTAATATCGGATCCATCATTACTCCCTTCAGCTCGGGAGAGAACATCATCATCTCCACCGCGTTTGGGTTGGATACCTTATATTTCATCCAAAATTACTGGATCTTCTCCTTTAGTCTCCTCTTCATTACGATATTTCTAATTGACAAATTTTATCTCAGTAAAGAGCCGAAAATAGAGGAACAACAAAAACGATTCGTTTTAGAGTTAATTGACGCGGATACTATGGTATCTAATAAGAAAATGTTCTATTTTAATAGTGTGGCAATTATCGTCACCATCGCCTTATTCGCGATTTTACCTCTTCTCTATCTCACCGCCGTTTTATCGGCTTTCCTCTTGGTCATTATAAATAAACGCTTTACCAAAAAGAAAGCTGCTGTGTTGTTAAAGGATGTGGAATGGGAAATAATTTTCTTTTTCTTATCCCTTTATATCGTAATTGGTTGTTTACTAGAAGCGGGGTTTAAAGAGATATTTATTAATATTCCATTTCAAGTCGTCCCTCCGATCCTCATCTCTTTAATCATTTTGATCGCCGTGAGTTTAATTTCTGGGTTTGTCGCGAATACACCTACAGCTTTAGTGTTCATCCCCATAATTGAAACCCTTACTAATGTCTATGGGTTCGCCAGTATACCAATATACTTCGCTTTTATTATTGGGATTAATATTGGTGGGAATTTAATACCTCAGGGAGCTGCCTGCGATGTTATGACGCTCAAGATTGCCCAGGATGCGGGCGTGGAAAACTTTAACTACAAAAGATTACTAAAAGTTGGCGCAACCTTCGCAATCATTCACATTATTCTTTCAACTGTATATTCTCTAATTCTTGCGATATTCTTTTCTTAAGCTTATAATTTAGTCTTAATTATGGTTTATTCATTTCATATGCATAATAATTAAATAATGAGGAACTAAATCAAATATTATATCAACCAAATCTATAATAAAAAAATAATGAAAGATCAAGAACTTTCAAAAATCGCAAATATTTTCCTTGTTGGAATTATACTATATTTCTTCATTGAAGCATTTTACAACCTCATCGTCGAAATTAATGCCTATGTCTTTATGAACCTTTCAGAAATCATATCTCTTTTGCCAATATTAATAATAAGCATAATCTTGATTGTTATATTGGTAGTAAGCTTTAATACAAAGAAGATCGTGGTCCACAAATACAGGATTTCGCTAATAATCATAATTATTACTGTTGTTAGATTGATCGCGCAATTTATTTCCTGGACATCAATACTATTAATGCTAAACTTCTTGCTCCTCTTTTCGGGAATGATCTTTTTCAACGAGATGATTATACTGACTCAAACTCGGGAGAATTATTTAAATGTTAATGAATTGATTGCGGGATTAATTCTGGGGTTAGGAATTCAGTTTATATTTCTGATAATTGATATTTCATCTAATATAACGACAAATTTTACCAAACTTATTCCCCTGATTATCATTTTAATTTGCATTAATACAATAAATAAATATGAATATTTTCCCAGAAATTTACCATCATTATCTGAAAACTCCAGGAATCAAAATGGTAAAAAGAAAATCTCCTATGTGCATTTCATTATCCTCGGTGTCTTATTTTTAACGGGTATTATGTGGTTTTTTAATCCGATGGCATTATCCGCTTATGGACTTATTAATCTCAACTATCAAAATACCGAGTTGCTGTTTCCTTGGATAAGTTATGGATTCACCTATTATATATTAATAATTCTTATAACTGCCGTTGCTGCCTTTTATATCACTACTAGGGTGCTTTTACAATTAAATAAAAATATGATACGCATATTTTCGATAATTCTTGGGATTTTATTTCTCTTCGTAAATGGTCTTTCTATACTGTTCATTGGCGTTCCCAGAAGTTCTCTTGCGACTATATTTTTTACCTTCACTACAATTGTCAATCTTTTCTTTCTCGTATATTATATATTGTATCTTTTTAACGCTTATTCTTTCAATTATCGCCTCAGACTACTGTTTGGACTTATCATTTTTTTTATGACAATTCTTATCTTTATAATTATCCAAGTGCAAGTGTTATGGTATGAATACATCTCATTGCTTATCAATATAATAATATTAATCGGAACAGCAGGGGTACTGATGATAACTTGTGAGGTAAAGAACTTCAGCAAAATATCAGAAAGAAGAGATTTTAATTTAAAATTTAACAGAAAATCTACTGGTTATCTTTTCATAGGAGTTTTCATAATAAGTAGTACTGCACTGGGTGTTATTGCATTACAGAGAAGACCAGTACCTCCGGCAAGTGAAAATCCTACTTTTATGACGTGGAACATACATAATGCAATCGGTGTAGATGACAAATTTGAATTAGACCGATTGATCGAGCAGATTAAAAGACAAGATCCCGATGTACTCGGATTAAATGAAGTGGATCTTGGTGCACTCAAAACTTCATTTATCGATATTGGTTCTTACTTCGCCCATAAATTGAATATGTATTACTTCTATGGGTATACGTTCTATAAACACTATGGAAATGTGCTTTTAAGCAAATATCCAATATTGAATGCGGAAATCATAAAGCTGCCTTTAAATGTGTCATCAGCGGAACCCAGATCGATGATAAAAGCCAATCTAGAAATCAATTCATCACTTTGGACAGTTTATGTAACACATTTATCCACGAAGAAAGACGACCGAATTGAGCAAGTTAAAGCTATCGTTAATGAAATGAATGAATCAACCTTTGAGAAGATCGTCTGGATGGGTGATTTTAATTTTGAACCCACTGATTTTGAATATTCTTTAATAAATAGCACAATTTCAAGTCTGAACTTTACGGATACATATAGAAAATTAAACACAGATCCGGGCTATACAGGTCATTTTGATGATGAATTTGAACCACAAAAAAGGATAGACTACATCATGTGTTCAACAGATCTAACCCCACTTGAAAGTGAGGTGTATTGTTCTGAAGCATCTGACCATTGCGCAGTCATTACCCAATTCTAAATTTTTTTTTTTTAATCGTTCCTTCCAATTAGTTGTTATGATTTTCTAAGTACTCAATTATAGTCTTCGAGGTCTTTTTAGGAATATGGGAAAACAAGCTATGCCCTGCTCCCTCAAAAAGTTTTAAATTCGCATTTGGAATCAGATCTGCGATAATTTCACCGTTTTCGGGGGGTAATAAAATATCTTTCTTTCCATGAATAACCAATGTTGGTATGTTTAATCCTTTAAGCCTCCGCCCCGTTTTAAACTTCAAAATGGCATTTAATTGTCTCTGATAAGCATCGGGTTTGATGGGTGCCTTCATCATCCTCTTTTTGGTTTTTTTGATAAACTCTGGATTTTCGTCGATAAAGTCATTCGCAAAAAGAAGTGAGATAAACTCATCAATTATTTCTTCATTCGAACGACCCTCTCTATCTTTCATGAGCATATTTAGGACTTTTCCAGAGGGAAGAATCGATTTTGGATTACCCAAATTTGTAGACGCAAGGACCAATTTTTTTACTCGTTCTGGGTAATTCAAAGCAATTTCTTGTGCGACCATTCCACCCATACTTATTCCTAAAATATGGGCTCTATCGATATCCAATTGATCCATAAGCTTTATTGTATCCTTCGCTAGGTCTTCAATTTGATATTTCTTTTCCACATTATCAGAACGTCCGGCGTCCCGATTGTCGAAGAGGATAGTCTTATATCTCCTTTCTAATTCTTCTAAAAATTCCGGTGTCCACCAATCAATGTTTGCACTTAAACCCATGATCATTACAATAGGCTCTCCATCCCCATGAATTTCGTAATAAAGTTCTGCCCCATTTACCAATTTTCTTGGCACATTATTTCGCCTCCATTTTATTTAAATTTGAATTTAGATTTCTCAATAGCTATTATATTAAATGATCCTTTTAATGGGTAGGGTAATATCATATAGCCAATATCGCATTTTACTTTTAAAAGATAACAATTTTGTAAGTTATTTTCTAAAATATTATCTAAAAATAGGATTTGGATTGTACTAATCAAAGAAACTATCTATTAGGATAGAATAAATTTTGAGTATACCATACATTGAAAAAGAAACTCATCCTATAAGCATTGTAATAAGGGAAATTCCCAATAAATATATTGTTGATGCTCCGATATGGATTAATGCGAATAACGCACCATTCTTTGCCAACCGTTTATAGTCAAGATTTGCGACTCCGGAGTCTTGTGCGATCTTGAGCGTCATCATATCACAGGCGGCTCCTTGGACAAGAAAGTTACCTCCCAGGTTGATCCCAATGATGAAGGCGAAGTATAGGGGAAGTGGGGCAAATCCAAAAGTATCGGTGAGAGTTTGGACAATCGGAATAAAGATCAACGCAGTAGGAGTATTCGCAACAGCCCCGCTCATCACACTAACAACAATTAGAAGAATAAAGCTCAATAAAATTGGGTGCAATACATTAAAGGGAATTGCGACGAAGATCTCTCGAAATCCTGCCTCTAAGAGACAGCCCACGACGAGATAAAGCGATATGAAAAAGAAGATAATCTCCCATTCCACATCCCGTAAAAGCTCACTCATAGATTTTTTGGTAAACTTTTTGTTTATAAGAGCCAGTATCATTGCTGCAATCAACGCGGTAAGATATAGAGCGGGCAAAATAGCAAATAAAGCAATCGTGATAATAATACCGACCGCATTTACAAAAAACATCGTTTTATTTTTAATCATTACATCGCTATCTATAAGTTCAATCACAAATCGTTTTTGTTGCTCCTCGATTTTCGGCTCCTTGCTGAGATAAAATTTATCCAGTAAATAGACCGTAAGGAACAACAATAGAAACGCGAAAATCCAATAGTTCTGTAGGAAATAGAGGGTGTCGAGTCCAAATGCAGTGGAGATGATGATGTTCTCTCCCGAGCTGAAGGGAGTAATAATAGAGCCAATGTTTATCGAGATCGTCATACCCATCAGATATGTACCAGACCTAATTTTTAAAAAATGGCAGAGTCGAATCACGACTGGTGCGATTATTAAGACAACGACGACATCGGTAATGATTGCCGCCAGGAGCGTGGTGATAATGCAGATGAAATAGAAAAATACGCGCTGGTTTCCCCTCGAGATTTTAAACAATTTCACGGCGAGATATTCTAGAATTGCGGAATCCTCGGCAATTTTAGTGATCACACTCATACTAAGGATGATTATAATCGCTTCAAACTCAATATGGCCTACAAACGTATTTATTCCTATTCCCAAGACCACCCCTGTAACGGTCGCTGCGATGAAACTAAAAAGCAAGGAAATGGCCACAAAATCAAGTTTCTCGAATGAATAGCTAATAATGATGATTGCGAAAACAATAAATGCAAAAATCAAAATTGGTATATTCATAACTTATTGGAATAAGAAGCTATTCTTGATTAAGAACATTAATAAATAACGTTTAATAAATCTAACGAGTTAAGAAGAGACGTAGACAGAATAGCAAATTTAATTAGTCTGCGAAAAAGAATCCTTCAAAGGTGGCTAAAAATGTCCAAAATTAATATAAAGAAGTTGATTCATTTGAAGTAGATAAGACTAAAATGTTACTATTTGCGATTGAAGCGTGAGAATGTACAAAAATGAAAGAGATATTACTGAAAAGATTGCCATTGTTGCTCCAGATTAGGATCTTGTAATGTTTCCATAATATATTGCGCGAATTCTTCTCCAGTTGCACCATTCGAGCGCCCTGTAGGAAATATTTTTTTTTCATATATCCCACAAATATCAAGAGCCATATCAAGGTGAATTGCTTTCGAATTAAATCCGATATGATCTAACATCATTACGACCGCCCTTAAGAGACTAGACGGGTCGGCATATTTAGTCCGCCCTTCTTCGACCATACGCAGAGCAGACCCGTGGATAGCCTCGAACATAGCATATCGTTTCCCAAGATTCACGCTGCCTGCCGTTCCTACTCCCCCTTGCATTTGAGCGGCTTCATCTGTAATAATATCGCCGTAAAGGTTTGGGGCAACAAATACTTTAAACTGGCTCTGACGGGAAGGATCGATCAGTTTTGCTGTCATGATATCAATATACCAATCATCCCACTTAACCTCGGGATACTCGCTTGCAACCTTTTCCGCGATGGCTAAAAACTTTCCATCAGACGCTTTTACCACATTTGCTTTTGTAACAACGGTTACTCTGTTAATATTATTTTTTTTGGCGTAATCGAAAGCCAGACGAATAATACGTTCTGCTCCTTGAGTAGTTATTGCTTTGAAATCTATGGCTAAATCTTCCGTTATGTTGAGTCCTTTTGAACCTAAGACATAGGCACCTTCCGTATTTTCTCTAAAAAATGTCCAATCAATATTTTTTTCTGGAACTTTCACAGGGCGTATATTGGCAAAGAGGTCCAATTTTCGGCGTAGTGCGACATTTGCACTTTCAATATTCGGCCATTTATCTCCCTTGCGTGGGGTTGTAGTTGGTCCTTTTAATAACACATGACATCTCTTAATCTCTTCTAAAACGTCATCTGGAACGGGTTGCATTAATTTTGCACGATTTTCGATGGTTAGTCCTTCAATGTCTCTTAATTCCACTTTATGTTCCCGAATTTCATCTGCTAAAAGAAATTCAAGCACGGATCTTGCGTGTCGTGAGATTTCTGGACCGATTCCATCTCCCCCGATGATCCCTATAATGATAGGTGCCAATTCCGAATAATCGATCCAATCTCCCTCTTGTTTTAAATGTTCAACTCGTTCTAATTGCTCTTGAAGTATTTTTTCGAAATGGTTCTTAGCGGTTTCGATTTCTTTTTCAAAAGGCATACTTTTTTCAATTAATACAAAAATTAAAAATTAATTACATAATAAATCATAATTCAAAAACCGCACATTAACCCTTCGAGCCGCAATAAGGGCAATTCCAATCTTCAGGGAGCTCAATTTCAACTTCTCTTCCACATATGGGACAATACCAAATGGCTTTTTCTCGTTGTTTAAAAGCATACTTTGTTGTATCTGCTTTTCCCGATTTTCTCTTAAAATAAGATTTCGATTTGCCGCATGAGATACATCTCCAATTCTCTGGGATTTCGCTCATCCTCACCTCATTTCCACATTCCATACATTCCCAAATCGTTTCAGAAACACTAAAGATATCATCGGATATGTTTTCTGCTTTTTTCCTCCGAAAATATTCACTCGATTTACCGCAATTTGGACATTTGAAGTCTTCTGGTAGACTTTTCATATAGACCTCCTCCCCGCATTCCATGCAAATCCATATATCTGTTGAACCTTGGTCAATATTGAGAAACTTTTTCTGGAAATAGGGTTTCATATGACCACAAGAAGGACAAATCCAATCATCGGGTAGGCTTTCTTTATGGATTTGAAACCCACATCCTTGACATTCCCAGACCACTACACTCTCATTTCTAATCAACTTATTCTCATCAAATAATTCCGAAAAAATCTTAAATCGTTCAAAAAATTTGCGTTCCCTCTCTGAGATAGTTTGAAATCTGGAGGCAATTTCCTCATATCTTTCTCGAAGAGCCTCTTCGGCATAATCTTTATACATTACTCTCCATTCATAATCTTCAATTTTCATCGCGGTCATTAGATTTTGTGAGGTATTCCCGATTGAGGGGATATCTTCGAATTTGACGGATGATTCTTCAATATCACTCTTGATAGCAATCTTTTGTAGCATCATATAATTCCAATATGTATTTTGTTGTTTGTTGGATGCCATATCCTCGAAAAAATTGGAAATAAGGTTGTAACCCTCTTTGGAAGCTCTCTGCGCGAAAATTTCATACAAACATCGAATTTGCGATTCATGTAAGAATGCAAATTTAAGGTTTTTAACCGTTTTATTAACTACACTTTCCATTAGATTTCACATTGTAGGAGTTTATGAGATAGAAATCGACTATTAATAATTCACATAGAATGTGAGATTATTAATTTTTTGCTATAAGATAAAAAAATAAAAAAGAATTTGAATGATAATGTTCTCTTACTTAAGTTTGTCCAAAAGGTTTCCGAGATCTGTTGGGAGAAAGATAACGATTTTTTGAGAAGGTTCCTGAGAAATGTCTTGGATCGTTTGGAGCGTTCGAAGTTGAATGGCAGAGGGAGTCTCTGATAAAATCCTTCCTGCTTCTGCGATATTTTTGGATGCTTCTAATTCACCTTCCGATGCGATGATAGAGGCTCTTTTTTCTCTTTCTTTTTCAGCTTGTACTGCCATCGCGCGTTTCATATTTTCTGGAAGTTCGATTTGCTGGATTTTGATTTGGGTAATTTGAACCCCCCATTCTCTTGTTTCCTCATCTACCACTTTTCTTATTTCACTTGATATTCTTTCTCTCTGAGTCAAGACTTCATCCAACTCCATGTTCCCAATAACATCCCTAAGAGCACCTTGGGTATAATTCAAGACAGCTCGCATAAAATTCTCTATCTTTGTTTTTGCATATTCCGGATTAATTACTTTATAAAAAACCGATGTATCTATGGTTATGGGGATATTATCTTTGGTAATAATTTCCTGACGAGCAATATCTAAGGTTTTTATACGAAGATCAACTTCTTCAGAGACTTCAATAAGCGGCAAAATAAACACGATCCCAGGACCAACTGTTCTTCTGTATTTCCCAAACCGAAACACAATTAGACGCTTGTATTCAGTCACTGTTTTAACGCTTTTTCCGATTAAGCATATTATTACAATGAAAATAAAAACCACAGTAAAAACTACCGAAATAAAAAATATTTCATCCATATTTTCATTTCACCCTTTTTTTAAGGTAGATATAATATTTTTGATTAATATAAAAATTATTTGGTTGTCTTAAATATTAAGCTTTTCCTATATGTTCAAAAATCATAAAAAGAAGCTCAAAAAGGATTAGAAAAAAGAAAATTTGAGGAATTATATCCATCCTCTTAGTTCCATTGCCTCAACTACTCGTCTGATGCTAATAATATATGCGCCCATTCTATTATTGGTATCGTATTCTTGCGCAGTCTGAACGGTGCTTCTATATGCTCGTGTCATAATTTTATCTAAGGCATTAAATACTTCCTTTTCCGTCCAAAAATAGCGATAATAGCCTTGTACCATCTCGAAATAGGAAACTGTTACACCTCCAGCATTACATAAAAAGTCGGGAATTACAAATACATTGTTATCAAACAAGATTTGATCTGCTTTTGGTGTGGTTGGTCCGTTCGCAAGTTCCGCTACGATTTTAGCCTTTATATCATTTGAATTTTCTCGAGTAATTACATTCTCAATTGCAGCAGGAATCAGAATATCACAATCTAATCGTAGCAATCCTTTGTTAGAAATCCCTTCAGTATGATCCAATTCAACAACAGACCCAGTTTGCTTTTTGTGCTCATATGCTTTCATAGCATCGATTCCATTAGAATTATGTATAGCACCTCCAGTATCTGAAATTGCTATAATTCTGGAATTAAATTCATTCTGAAGCAACCGAGCAACATGGTGACCAGCATTACCATACCCTTGTATCACCACTTTTGCCCCGTTTAGATCAATTCCCATATCTTTAGCTGCTTCCCGTATGCAAAAGGTACCTCCTTTAGCAGTAGCAATAGAACGTCCTGCAGAACCACCTAAAGGAAGAGGTTTCCCAGTAATCATTGATGGACTATGCTTTCGATAGATTGTCTCATATTCGTCAAGCATGTAAGCCATGATTTGAGGGTTCGTATAAACATCAGGAGCGGGGATATCAGTACTTGGACCCAAGTTTTCAGCAAGTTTTCTTATATATGTTCTTGCTAATTTCTCTATTTCATTTTGAGATAATTTTTTGGGATCACATATTATACCTCCCTTCGCACCACCCAGAGGAATATCAACACATGCTGTTTTCCATGTCATCCATGCAGATAAAGCTTTAACTAATGAGGCACTCTCATCAGGATGCCATCGGATTCCTCCTTTCATTGGGCCTCTAGCAGAATTATATTGACTTCTAAACCCTCTAAAGGTTTTAATTGAGCCATCATCCATTTTGGAAGTAATTTTTATCTCTATAAAGCGCTCTGGTTCACTTAATGTACCATAAATTGAGTTATCATAGCCAATAATGTCCAGAGCCTGTGCGAGTTGTTTTTGAGAAATTTTAAATGGATCTAAACTCTCTGGTTTATCGTTCATGCTCATCGTGTTATGTTAATTAAGGTATTATATAATATAGTGAATTAAGGCAATATTTTAAGTTATATGTTATATATATCGAGTATATTAGCTATATTAGTATAATTAAATATTAGAAAAGAATATGAATTAGAAATTAAGAAAAATATTGTAATTAAAAATTAGGATTAAATCTTAATTATTTAGAGTTCTCTAAATAGTGATGAATAGCAGTTGCGGCAGTTCTCCCAGCTCCCATCGCACTTATTACTGTAGCTGAACCGGTAACTATATCTCCTCCCGCAAATACATCTTCAAGGTTAGTGCTTCCACATTCGTCTGTCTTGATATATCCCCATTTATTAAGTTTTAAACTTGGGATTGATTTCGTAAGTAATGGATTTGCTCGGGTTCCAATCGCTAATATAACCATGTCTGTTTTTATAAGATGCTCGGAACCTTTAATTGGGATAGGTCGTCTCCTTCCAGAATCATCGGGCTCCCCTAATTCCATATTAATGACCTCCATTTGAACGACATTTCCCTCTTCATCTCCAATTAATCGTATTGGATTTGTAAGAAACCGAAATTCTATCCCTTCTTCTTTTCCGTGATGATATTCAGCTCTTCTGGCGGGCATCTCTACTTCACTCCGCCGATAAACTACAGTCACTTTTTTGGCACCTAATCGAAGTGCTACTCGCGCTGAATCCATAGCAACATTTCCACCACCCACTACAGTCACTTCCTTACCTACATTAATGGGAGTATCATATTCTGGAAATTTATATGCTTTCATTAAATTGGTACGCGTTAAGAACTCATTAGCCGTTAAGACACCATTTAAACCTGTTCCCGGCAGTTTTAAAATAATAGGTAATCCCGCGCCAACACCTAAGAAGAATGCTTTGAATCCCATTTCTCTTAGATCTTCAAGAGTAAACAATTTGCCAATGACCGCATTATAACGAAGTTTTACACTGAGCATCTCTAAAGTCTCAACCTCGTCCATTACAATTTCTTTTGGTAAACGAAATTCGGGGATTCCATACATTAACACCCCGCCAGGCGCGTGAAATGCTTCAAAAATCGTTACATCATAACCTAATTTGGCTAAGTCCGCGGCACACGTCAATCCTGCGGGACCAGAACCAACAACCGCCACCTTGATATTATTAGGAGGTTTGCATTCTGGGCATGCTTTTAATTGATTTTCTCGTTCCCAATCTGCAACAAAACGCTCTAATGACCCAATCGCAATGGGGTCCCCCTTTCTTCCGAGAACACATTGATTCTCACATTGTATTTCTTGAGGACAAACTCGTCCACAAATAGCGGGTAAAATGTTTTTTTCTTTGATCGAATCGATGGCTTGACGAAATTCTCTCTCTTTTATGTGTCCAATAAATTCAGGGATATCGACATCAACAGGGCACCCCTTAATGCACAAGGGTTTTGCACATTGCAAACATCGTTCAGCTTCCAATATGGCCTCTTCTTCTGAATATCCAAAAGGAACTTCTTCAAAATTTTTTATTCTTTCTTTTGGATCTTGCTCTTTCATTGTTTGCCTAGTTTTATTTCTCGAATTCGCCATATTCATCTCCTATTTGATTGTTAGATTTGGCTATACTTTCGCACCAACATCGATGAATATGCAGCGATTCCTCTTCTTGAGTACAAAACCTTTCCGCTCGTTTCATTAAATTATCAAAATCCACGATATGTCCATCTACATCAGGTCCATCTACACATGCGAAATAAAATTCACCATCGTTGGTTTTAAACCGACATCCTCCACACATACCAGTACCGTCGACCATTATAGTATTTAGAGAAACCATTGTTTTTATCTTAGGAAGATTTTTCTCCCCATTAGTAGTTAACGTAACATACTTCATCATAACCAACGGGCCAATCGCAATAACCAAGCTAATAGGCTTATTTGCGATTATATCTTTCAATGGATCGGTAACGACTCCGTGAATTCCTTCACTTCCGTCATCAGTACAAATTATAAGCTCATCACTTACTTGTTCCATCTTATCCTTCCAAAATAGGAGATCTTTTGTCCGAGCACCGATAATGGAGATAATCGTATTCCCTGCTTGTTTTAATTCCTTCGCTTGTGGGTAGGCGGGTGCAATTCCTACACCCCCTCCTATAACAATAACAGGGTGTTTATATTTTTTTAAATGGATATCATTTCCCAGAGGTCCCACGACGTCTAAAAGATCTTCACCAATGTTAAGGGTTGACAAAAGCTCCGTACTCTTTCCAACAACTTGAAAAACAATCGTAATTGTTCCTTCATCGCGATTATAGTCTGCGACTGTAAGTGGGAATCTTTCTCCTTTTTCATAGATTCTCAGCAGAATAAAGTTCCCCGCGCGAGCTTTCTGGGCTATCAAGGGGGTAGATAATACCATTTCATAGAGACAACCTTGAGAATCCAACTGTTTTTTCGATATAATCGTATAGTTCAAAATTCATCACAAACTTCTAATAATTTGTAATTAGAAGGGTTAAAAATAAAATTTGTTCATTAACTGAAAAATTAATTGCCGACTGAGGATTATTATTAATAAGGTGGAATTATTTCCAGCTCGATAATAGTGCATTTATCAAACTTACGAATAGCGAATATATTTTAAAATATTAAAAAACACTAAAAAATGGATAAAATAATCGTTATAGATTTCGGGGGGCAATATTGCCATCTAATATCGAGGAGAATTAGAGAATTAGGTGTATATTCTGAAATTCTGCCACACGATTGTAAACTTTCAATTCTTAAAAAGAAGAATCCAAAGGGAATCATATTATCAGGAGGACCCGGAAGTGTTTATAATAATAGAGATCCCAAATTACATGATAAGTTTTATAGCTATGTCCAATTCCAGAATATTCCACTCTTGGGCATCTGCTATGGTCATCATCTAATTGTCCACCAATTAGGAGGTACAATAGAACCTCACAATAGAAAAGAATACGGAAAAACGATTCTCTATAAATTGGAAGAAACTCCATTATTAAAGGGGCTTCATGATGAAGAAGTGGTATGGATGTCACATGGAGATCAAGTAAAAAAATTGCCCAAAGCATTTAGACCCATCGCAGAAACAAATACTTGCCCAATCGCCGCTTATGAAAATGAAGAACAGTATATTTATGGTGTCCAATTTCACCCCGAAGTCACCAATACACCAAAGGGAAACATTATCCTTAGCAATTTCATTGACAAAATTGCCAAATGTAAAAAAGAATGGAGATTAGAAAATTGGATTCAGAAGTCTATTGGAGATATTCAAGAACAGGTAGGTCAAAAAAACCGTATAATTTTAGGTTTAAGCGGAGGTGTCGATAGTTCTGTTACAGCGGTTTTATTACATGAAGCTATTGGAGATCGTCTTCATTGTATCTTTGTAAATAATGGTTTGTTAAGGAAAAACGAAGAGAAAAAGGTCCAAAAGGTATTTAAAGATAAGTTAGGATTTTCAAATTTTCATTATATTGATGCAGAAAAACTATTTCTTGAGAACTTGAAGGGTATAGAAGATCCTGAAGAGAAAAGACGAATTATTGGTCATACGTTTATTGAAATATTTGAACAGAAGACTATAGAATTAGAACATAGTTATCCAAATATTGAATTTCTTGCACAAGGAACGATATATCCAGACAGAGTTGAAACAAGTGCTACTAGTAAAGCTTCGGCTAAAATCAAATCACACCATAATTTAACTCTACCTAATGATATGAAACTCCAAATTATCGAACCTTTAAAGAATTTATATAAGGATGAGGTTAGAAGAATTGGGAGAAAATTAGGACTACCCTCAATTATAATTGATCGCCATCCATTCCCCGGACCTGGTCTGGCGGTTAGATGCATCGGAGAGATTACAAAACAGAGATTGGATACTTTACGCGAAGCAGATTATATTTTAATGGAGGAGATCAAGAAAGAAGGGTTATATGATGAATTATGGCAAATATTTTGTGTCTTTTTACCATTAAAAACGGTAGGTGTTATGGGCGATTATAGAACATATCAAAATATCTGTGCGATACGGGCAGTTGAATCGAGAGATGCTATGACTGCAAGCTTTGCTAGATTGGATTGGGAATTACTCGAAAGGATAGGCACGAGAATAATTAATGAGGTAGATGGTTTTAACCGGGTCTTATACGATATTTCTAATAAGCCACCGAGTACGATTGAGTTTGAATAGTAATAATCGATTTAAGATTCTCTCAGTATAATTAAAATACTATCAATGCTGAAAAAAATTGTTTAAAAATAAAAAAACAAGAAAAGTTAGTAATTGCCGCTGTAAATCTCTTTTTTGACAAGTTCCATATCAAGATTCTCTTGAGAATCTATTCCAAGCTCCCAATGTTTACATACATCTACAGCTCGTTGAGAAATACACGCAATATCCTCTCTATCAAGCAAATCTAACTTGAATTTTCTAGTACCAGCTAAAAGCTGTTTCAGACCAATACCCAACTTACTCGCAAAATAGGTATAAACTCCCACAGATGCAGGATTGAGCTTTTGATCTGGGAATTTTCGTTCTAAATGATCCCATTCAACAAACGCCTCATCGAGAGTTAAAGTATCGGGCTCCTTATTCCTTGGAAAACCTAAATTGTTTAACATCGCCGGCGTCGCCGTATTTTCGTCGATTACTTTTCCAACATACTCTCCTTTCATAGCTGCGGTTATTGGAGCACGAGCCATTGCGATACATGTTTGATAAGGCGCACCCATCGCTAATGATTTAAACATTTGCGTCTCATTTGCGAATCCACCCGCCATCGCGATTGTTGGAATTTTTGCGTTCGGATTTTTCTTTTTAATCATATCCAAACAGCCAATCACTAATGCTTGTAGATAGGCGGTAGGAATTGACCCTTCATTCATCATGCTCACGGGACTCATACCAGTCCCTCCTCCAGCCCCATCAAATGTCATTCCGTCAACTCCCCCTTCGACACCCACTCGGATAATCCAAGCCGTTGCGGCGGGTCTATATGCTCCCGTCTTAATAAATATATTTTTTACTCCTCGTTCTCTTAAAGAATCAATTTCCTCTAATACATCCTCGGTACTAGATAAACCGACTCTACTATGTCTCTCGAAATCAGGAATTAACCCTTTTTTCCATTGATCAATAACAACTGGATCGGATGGGTCGGGTATAACTAAATATCCACGATCTTGCAGCAATTGAGCTCGTTCTAAAGTATTAAGTCTTACTTCTCCTCCAATGGCTTTTGCACCTTGACCGAATTTAATTTCAAGGGATTCGATATCCAATTTTGACGTTACATAATCAAAGACTCCCAATCGAGTGTCTTCCACGTTTTTTTGAATGATAACATCTCCGTGCTTGCCGTCCCAGTAATCTCGAAAAGTCTCAACTCGGAATTTCATATCTTCGGTATCAACAACTTGTGGATATTCTCCACCATTCTCGAATGTCGCATTGGGATCCATTCCTACGACATTTTCTCCAACCGTTATGCTCACACCAGCCATAGCCGCACCTTCCGCCAAGCCTTCCCAATTTTGCTTTGCAACATATGTACTTCCTAATCCCGCAATCACGATGGGCAATTTTTGCTCAATGTTCCCCCATCGAGAAGATACATCGGCATTAGGAAAAATTACGGAATCCTCGTGAGCTTCAATACCTTCTGCTCCTCTGACTTCAAATTGAATCTGGAAATCACTATAACTAAATCCAAAATCTTTTGGAGTTCCAGCAGTTGAATCTCCAAAATATTCTCTCATCGGATATAGGACTTCTCTCCCACGAAGAGCAGATTTGGAAACCTCGCAAAATACGGGGCAGTCTGCAATACAGATAGGACATAGCCCAGATTCACAGGAATCCTCAACACGCGTTCTTGTACCAAGCATGCTGTTTCTGTGGGTAATCATATTAAACTTTGTCATTTTATATCACTATTCTTTATTGTCAGTTTCATTCATTTTTTATAAATTATATTTACCAATTTTACTCAGAAGCAACCATCGTTTTTAAGGATGACGCATTGGAGTAATTAGTAAATTTTCGCAATAAATTTGCATTCAAAACCCTCATACTGAAGGTATCTTATACAAATCTATATTATATTAGTTATTGTTTATAATATGAGTTATTTAATATAATTTAAGTTAAATGTATAAAATCTGGTATACTAATATATCCAATATAACTATTTTATTTTAATAATTGCTACCTGATAAAAATATGATTTAACCATAATAAATCCCAGAAATGTTTTGGATTTATTACTTCCTTACGACTGAATTTATTATTTTGTATCATTAGAACAATATTAACCAGAGACTGAAATAATTTTAAAGGAGTTTTTTCATATTCAGTTTGACTAAATAAACAATCGATACAAAGTCAATACAAGGTGATTATTTTTTATGAATAAAACTCGAGTAAAAGTGATGATTCATATATTGGCAATTTCTCTACTATTATCTGGGCTCGTAATCGTACATGCTATCATTAATTCTGTTATAATTAGCCCAGACATCACATCTGTGAATTTCTTCGGAATCATTATTAGTCGAGTTTTTATGCTGGATTTTTCAATCTTGCTGATTGGAATCTCGTTTTTTATTGAGTTTTTCCTTACATTCCGACCAATCCAAATAAAATAGCCCACTATCCAGGGAAAAACCCAAAAATATAGATCTGAAGAATATTTCGATGATGCGATTATTCTTTCAGACAAGATTATGAGATTAGCTGTAAAGCATGAATTACCTTCAATTATAAAGGATCAAAAGGAATTTATTAAGCAGATTGCCAAAGAAGTTGAGAAAGATTATTTTAAACCAAAAATTAAGCAATTTGCGGGGTGGATTCTAACCAATATGATAAATTAGCTCAATCAGATGGGATTTACCAAGCACACAACTTAGTAAAAAGCCTAAAGGAATCTTATGGTGATTTAGCGGGTTTTAATTCTATTTCCGAAGTAAAAGAAATTATTGAAAAAGATGAAAAAGCCTGGTTAAAATTTAAAATAAAAAGACAAACGAATTGATTTTTTTCACTTAAATCTTACATTTCATTATGATAAAACATAACCTTCGGCAACTTGAGTTATTTTACCTTCATTCTTCAATTTCTGGAGATGCTTATCGATCATTGTTTTTTCCATTACCAGCAAAAATGGTTTAAGAAAGCGGTAATCTTTATAAATAATACTTTTTTCAAGCAGATCTTCGGGACTTGTCGGGTGCTCTTTTGTCAAGAATGACAAAATTTTTTCCTCTCGAGCATTAAAAATTTCTTTATAATTTATTAACTGTTGATTTATGAGTTCTTTTCCCCGAACGATTCCCCGATGACCCGTGGCAACGACTTCAAGATCCATTTTACGGATTTTTTCGATGGATTCGATGAACTCAGAAATATTAGAATCAGTCCCACCATACCAGGGCCCAAATTTTGAGAGATCTATATCTCCGATAAAAGCAAATTTAAGCTCTGGGATATGAAATGCGCAATGGCCCACAGAATGCCCTGGTGTAGATATAATCTGCATTTCATAGCTTCCTATTTGAAAAACATCCCCTGGACTAAACGATCCCTTAATTTTAGTATTATACACATCAATTACATCCGAGAGATATTCCTTAAATTTAATCTCAACGGGCGTTCCTCGAATAGCGTATAAATCAAGCAGTTTATCTATATCTTCAATAATGGGTTTACATTTCGGATGACAATAAAAGGGAATATCTTCAAGGATTCTATTATCCCTAATATGATCATCATGCCAATGGCTAAATAGAACTTTCCTAATAGTAAATTTATGTCTTAACCTCTTCAAATATAATGCTGAGATCCCCGTATCTATGATATGGTCGGCAATTAAGAGACAATTAGAGAAGGGCACTTTACCGCCATATTTCCCTTCAATGAAAAATATATCATCGTGATCCTCAAAAATAGGCTGGATAAAATCAGTCATAAAGAAATTTAATATGTATAGCTTTCGTTTGGAAACAATTTGGTGTGTAAAATAATAACTCGATTAAGTATTTTATCCTTTTTAGTATTAATTCTCCTTTCTAGAATGTGACCATAGTTTATATCTTTCTTGATGAGAGCATTTTTTTTCGAAATTCAAACATCCACTCCCATTTTTTAAAGCTTTTCTGAAAACTGAAGACTGTCCGTGATCAAGATGTATCAATATACTCAATATATGAGGTAAATCAAACCTACCAGAAAGATATATAATATATAATAATTATATCTTTTATATCAAGATGAGAGAAAATTATTGTTACTATTGTGGAGAAGAGCTTAATTTAGGTGAATTTATACGGCAGAATTATCATCTTAGTCGTGAATATCTGATAACATTGTGGGATCATCCTGCGGTTGAGTTTTTATGTTGTGGATGCTTTAGATCTGAAGCTTTAAAGCAGAAGAATCTTGAATTCAAAGGTAAAGTTGAATGAACTTAAAAGTGTATTCAACTAATTCTCCATAATTTTTCCTTTTAAGATAATTTTCCTTGAGAAATGTAGTTTTTAATTTTTGCATTTGACCCAATAAAAATGACTTAAATTAGCTTATTTCTTATTTTATTCTTAATTTCATCCATAAACTGTTTCAGAACTTCTATTTCTTTTTTATGTTTTATAAGAACACGTCTGCTGAGTCTAATATCATCTTGCTCCATTTTAAACAATCTTCCGCATTTTTTTTAGAATATTATTCATGTGGGGATTCCTGATACAAAAGCGTAGGATATCTCGTCGGAATGTAGTGTTTATCCAATTCTAAAACGCATTTAGTAGGTATATTTAGATCTGGCTGATCCTTGTTTTTATTTATATCCTCAACAAGATCTTTTAATGAATGACCGAAAGGGCGTAATCCAATATAGTATAAAAGAGCTTTCAGTGATTTTTCAGCTACTTGATGTGATAAAAAGCAGACCAATTCATATGATTTAAAATCCTAATTATTGGATGCAGTTTGATAATCAAATTTAGATTGTCTCAACCATCTTATAGCTTCTTCGAGATTTCCCATTATTATTAGATCTTTAACAGATTTTAGATTTCCTATAATCTATAACAGTTTCTATTTCTATTTACCTTTAAGTTTTTTTCTAAAAAGATTCACGCTTTAGATAATAAATAATTGTTTTATTCTTATAGAAAAAATCATCTAATCTTTTACTTATTGTTTTGCTCTTTTGTTTTTCGGATTTTTGAGAGTTTGAAATCTGGTATTTGCCCTCTGAATCGACGATATCGGTCTGTATCTCTTGTTCGCTCCATTATTATTATCGCATTTTCAGGACAAAAATTGAAGCAGCGCATACAATATATACAATCATCTCCAAACACAACCTGAACATCTCCATTATTCCCTTCAATCGATAAATTATCTACAGGACAATAATTCACGCATTTTTTGCATAAAGTACATCGTTCTTCATCGATTTCATACCATTCCTTTATTTTTTTTCCTTCCAAGCGAAGTCCCACTCTCTGTATCCAACCCAGTAATCTGCTAAACGGATCTCTCCGCATTACCCATTTTTTTTCTTCTAATATTTTATTGACTAACTTATTACATTTCGCTTCTGCCTTTTCAAAAACTTCTTGCTGTTTATCCACTTCCCAAGTCATAATACGAGGCATTTGAGGCAGATTTGAAAGCATGCGGATATTAATTGCTTGTTTTACCTTAAAATTACATTTTTCAAGCAATTTTCTCATTTTTAATGGCGTATCACCGCTAAAGAGAGCCATCGTATCAAACACGAATGCGCTCTTTTTCTTTTGATTAGATTTAGTATAATTACATAAATATTCATTCACCCAATCTTTCATAATCTTCGGAACGCTGGAACCATATACTGGATATCCAATTCCTACTAAATCCGATTTATCCACAATTTTTAAAAAGTCATTCTCTAAATTGGTTTTATTCTTTTCAATAGAATAAATTTCCGCGTGATGCCCTTTCTGATTAAAAATAGATTTTAGCTTCTTAGACACCCACCAGGTGTTCCCAGTCCCCGAAAAGTAAAAAATAGAAATTTCCATATTTATGTTAAAAAAGATCTTATTTTTAATTTTTAAGATTAGTTTTTGAAAAATTGGAATTCATCTTCTTTTATTTTTAAATCCCAAAAACTTAAAATGTATTTTGTGAATCCAAGCTATAGTTCTGTTTCCCTTTCATACGGTCTTCAAAACTAGTAATATTTTTAAGTAATACTAGACTAGAAGAGAGTAATACTCCTAAATTAGAGATGGATTTTATGAAAAAAAAGTTTAAAATGGCATTTATTGCATTATCGTTGATATTTTTATTTGGTTTGGCAAATCTGAAAATATTCAGCGATAGGACAATAATTACAAATAAAAATGATATTGAACCTTCTAATAGTGAAGTGAAAGTTGTCGCTACGACTCATGTTTTAAGAGATTTTGCTCAAGAAGTTATCGGAGATGAGGGAATTGTTTCAGTAATCATCGAAAGTGGATCTTGTCCGGGACATTATGATTATCCTCCTAGTGATATAAATATCGTTCAAGATGCGGATATCGTGTTTTATCACGGATTTGAGGGATCTGGCTTGATGCCACTTCTCCAATCAGCGGGTAATTCAGATGCTGCATTTGGAATGATTCAGAATAGCAGTATAGGGTGGCCTGACCAATGGGGTTCACCTGAAAACGCACCAAAGTTTGTGGAAGTAATCTGTTCACACTTAAATGAGACATATCCATCACTCACTGAAACCTTTAATGATAATAAGGATGGATATTTAGCGAAGTTGGAAGGATATAAAACCTACTTTGAGATGAAAATCAATACAACCTACCAATGGAATAATACAAAAGCATATGTCATGAAACATCAAAAAGCTTTCATGAATTGGATTGGGTTTAATGTTTCTGGTCCCTCCGTTTGGACAATGGACGATAATAGTATGACTCCATCAGATATTCAACACATATCTGGCAATGCTAGCGATTGGAACGCTGAGATTATGGTGGGAAATTATCATTCTGGAACAGATATTGGAAAAGAAATTGCTGATGACCTTGGTATTGAAAGTGCGTTTTTACTAAACTTTCCAGGGGTATATGGAGTGAAAACCTATATAGAGCAGTTGGAATTCAATGTAGCGTTATTAAATCACGTGTTAAATGGTGGCCCAGATCCAAGACCTTCCGAAGATGGAGGATTTATTGGTGTGAATCTCTTGATTCCTCTTGTAATTTCTTTTATCGCATGTATAGGATTGATTATTTACAAAAAAAAAGAATCATTATTTCAATGAAGGTGAATATTGAATAATTCTAAAAAAGAATTAAATCATTTTTTTTTAATAATATGAGATTTGAGAAAAGCTACAATCCGCAATTTTTAGATGCTATTGAAGATAAACAAGACAAAGGATTAAACACTGAAAAAAAAATAAAATATTTTAATCCACAAATAATTTTACAAAATGTTAATACGGTTTACGAGGGAGAACGGTATCCAACGCTTCATGATATCAATTTAAAGATATATAAAGGAGAATTTGTTCTGATTGTCGGACCCAACGGATCGGGAAAAACAACTCTATTAGAAACCGTACTTGGGATGTTACCCGTCGAAAAGGGCTCAGTAAGAATCAATCAAAAGTCAGTATTCAAACATTCTCGTCAACTGAGAAGGAAAATAGGATATCTCATTCAGGGAGTGGAATTTGATGCCCAAACACCTTTCTTGGTGAAAACAGCAGTAATGACCGCACGATCTGGGAGATTAGGTCTTTTTAAGTTTCCTAAAAAGGAAGATAGAACAATTGCTCGATTCTGTTTTGATGTAGTCCGTAATAAGGAGGAGGTGGAGGATTATTGGGAAAGACCAATTGGAAAATTATCGGGAGGAATGCAACAAAAAGCCCGAATCGCAAATATATTGGCTGCTGAACCCGAAATTTTGTTATTAGACGAGCCATTTGCGAATCTAGATGTAAATGCCCGTCAAAAGATGTTTAAGCTATTTTTAAGGCTTAACCGATTGGCCAATATAACTACTCTGTGTGTTTCTCATAAAAGTGAAATTCCAAAAGGAGTTGATAGAGTCGTGATGATTCAAAAAGGGAGAGTTGTCTTAGACACTGAACCTGAAAAAGCGTTAAAATCTAATAAATATAGGGCATATTGCCAATTATTATAATTAAATAAGGTTAAATAAAAATTAATTAAATTACTTTATGAGATGGAACAGGAATAATGGCCAACTATAATATACGATGGAAAAATATAATATCTGTTATTTTAATCTGTGTAGTCATAGGCAGTGTATTGGGAATTTATGCGCACTATAATAATATTTCTTTTGTTTTATTGCCCGAGAAAATAATGAAAAAAATACTTATAAGTTCCATATTGGCAGGGTTTGCTTTGAGCCTTGTAGGAACTTTTGTTGTTCACATGAAAATAACCACAGTGGGTTTCGCTATGAGTCATGCTGCCTTTGCAGGTGCTGCTCTTGGGTTATTATTGGAATCTTATGGAAGTGGATTTAATCCTGTATATATGGCAGCTATTTTTACTATTCTGGTTGCATTTCTCTTAGGTCCATTGTCTGATAAGACCAAGTTAGATTCAAATATCATTCTCGGCATTCTTTTTTCATTAATGATAGCACTAGGGTTTATTTTCATCAGTATGATGCCAGAAGGAGTCACGGGAGCTAGTTCAATGGGAATAATTTGGGGAAGTTTATTTGGTCTAAGTCAAGAAGAATTGATTATATTAATATTATTAAACATTAGCATAATATTGTTGCTTTTGATATTCTTTAAAGAATTCATGAGTATAATGCTTAATAAAAAAATGGCATTGGCCGCAGGAATTAATGTCGCCTTTTTCAAATTTATAATCTTACTCGCAACCGCAATTGCTGTTTCCTTTTCTATTAATATCGTGGGTGCATTTTTAGTGTATGCAATGATAGTAAATCCCACATCCACTGTGTATCAGTATGTATATGATACAAAAAAATTATTTATATTTTCCCCAATTGTAGGAGTATTTACAATAATAGGGGGCGTTTTCTTATCTTTATGGTTAGATTTTCCTATATCCTCTTCCATCATAATCTTTTCAGCGACCTTTTTTGCTCTTTCAGTTTTAATTTCACCCAAACATAAAAAAGCGAAAAAAAAGTACGACACTATGACTTCTCCGGAAAAAAACATTGAAAATATACGAGATTTTTTCAACGATCGAGCTAAAAATTGGGATGAGGAAGTATACCATGATTCTGAAAAATTAGAAAAGATACTTAAAGCTCTTGATTTGTCAAAAGGAGAAACTATTCTTGATGTTGGAACTGGCACAGGCGTTATGATTCCGCTTTTATATGGTAAAGTGGGAGCAAACGGAAAGATTCTTGCAATTGATATTTCTGAAAATATGATTACAAAAGCATCAGAAAAATATGCAAAAAAATATCCAAATGTAGAATTTAGAATGGAAGATATAAATAAAATCGAGGAAAAGCATAGATTTGATACTATTCTTTGTTATTCTTGCTTTCCACATTTCCTAAATCAAAAACAAACCGTGAAGAATATGGTTGGATTGCTTAAAAAAGGTGGGAAATTAATGGTATCTCACTCCCAATCTCGAGCTGAGATAAATAGTCTTCATAAAAATGTGGATGGAATTGTTTCTGAGGATCGTCTACCATCTATGCGAAAACTGAAAAAAATATTAAGATTAGCGGGATTAAAAATATCTAAATCTTTGGATAATAGTAAAATGTTCTATGTTATTGGAAAAAAACAATAATATAACTTAAATTTTTTTTTTTGAGAGAAGCAATCAGTGAAATTGAGGATCTATTCAAAACTCAATTGAAATTAATATATATAAATATTAAAATGATTTATGTAGAAAATATAAAAAATTATGAATATCGGGGATAAAATATCCCCTCTATGTCATAAAAAAGGCGCTGTTATGAGTTTTTCAATTAATAAAATATAGAATTATATATAAGTATTACTTTTTTCAAACCCGGTATGAAGTCTGGGCTTAAAAGCCCATTTAACCTGTATATAATTTATTGGGCATCTATATACTATCCACATGGATATTTCGGATTATAATTTGTGTTAATATCATTCTAAAAGTCTTGACTATGGATCAAAACATTGAATTATTAAGAACGAATTTGTGTTATTAGAAAAAAACAATATATTTAATTGGATATTAATCTAATTTTCTAAATAAATACAAATCAGCCTTCTTTTTCAATTTATAAGAGAGTTTTGATGGAGATTTTTCCATGATTTCTTCAACCATATCTAATGTTAACTCTGGCTCAATTTTCGGTTGAAAGAATTCTTGTAAATCTGTTGAGATAAACTGAATTTCCGATGAACTTTCTATCTCTTTTCTTTTTCTTTTAAAATATTTTTCATCAAAAAGAACGTTTTCTTGTATATTTTTAGAATGATGGTCATGTCTGGAAGATTTAATGTTATTCAAAACTCCTATCAATTCATAACTATTTGAAACATAACCTCGTGCAGCATCATTATGATCGTTGTCGGACAAAAAAAGGCCCCCTTTCCTTAAATATTTTCCACAGGTGGTCGATATAAAGCCCGCACTTATAGAGATAAGAAGATCGAAACTTAAAGGCTTTTCATTAGGTATTTTTCGATAATCGGTTAAATAAAACCTAATTTCTGATATTTTATCATAAAGCTTATAGCGGTTAATAAATTTCCTCGTATTTTTATCTTTAAAAGTAATCTCGGATGAGTTTGTGTTATCAACATAGACTACTTCTGGAAATACGAGAGAGGTTGTAATATGGGTATAACTTCCAGGATATAATACCTTTTTGATGGGATAATTATTTTTTAGCCAATAAAAAAATGGAAGGTAAAAATCGTCTAATCCTTTATAATACTCAATATACTTTCGCAGCCCTTTCGTGAAATTCAATTCATTCATAATTCTTCTTTCTTTATCTTACAATTAACAAATTAAAAAGAATGATCGAACTCTACTCTGAAAATTCTTTTTGGCAAAAGCAATTAGAGGAGTTGAGAATTTCTTCCCCGCATGGACATTGCTCAGGGTGGTCATATTTTTCACAAATCTTATTTATCGTTTTACATGAAAAAAGTAAATTGAACTTTTCGCTTTCATTGTGTGCTTCTTCGGTGGTTAAATCGAGTTCTTTATATAAAAGAACTTCTAATAATTGTGTGTGTCGTATTAGTTCTTTTGCATAATTTTCCCCTTTAGCTGTTAATTCTATTGGGTGATATTTCTCCCAAACCACCAAATTTTGTTCATTTAGCCGTTCAATACAACTATCAATTGTGGAGTAAGGTACGTTCTCATAGCCATACTGATTTAGCTTTTGCTGGATAAGCTTGATCTTGGCTTTACTATCATTCCGATAAATAATTTTTAGTACTTTATAGTCAATATCATTCATATTTGAAATTACCTCCTATCTTGCTTTCCAACTCTAAACAATTTTATGTTACTTAAAATCATTTTTATGATTTTTTAGAAGAATGTACTATATAAGATCTCATCGACTTTCTCTCCATGGGGAGGTCCATCATAGATAATTCGTTTATTTAATATAATTAATCGATCAATATCTTCACGCAACAAATCTAAATTATGATTTATCGTCAAGACAGTAAGATTTCGCTCATCATGCAGTTTTGTTATCAATTCCGTTATTTCTTTCGTAATTTTAAAATCAAGATTACTTGTAGGTTCATCCAGCAATAAAATTTCCGGTTCTCTTACTAAAGATCTCGCGATAAGAACCTTTTGCTGTTGTCCACCGCTTAAATGTCCTATCGGGCGGCTTTTCTGTTCATACATCCCAACAAATTTTAGTTCCTCTTCCATTTTTTCATAATCCTCTTTCTTCAATGGGCTACCTAAAAAGTTTATACCATATCTCCCCATTAAGACTACATCTTTCACTTTTGCGGGAAAAAATTGATCAATTTGATGAGCTTGGGGAACATACGCGATTTTATTGAGTGTTTTTTTGGGTAAATTTCCAACAGGTTTTCCATAAATACTTACTTCTCCTTCAACCGGGTTTTTTAGACCTAAGATCGTTTTAAATAATGTTGTTTTCCCCGAAGCGTTAGGTCCCGCAATCCCAATATAATCTCCGTGGGAAACATCTAAATTTATTTGCCATAATGCAACCACATCTCCATAGGTTACGGTTACTCCATTAACACAGATCGCATCTCCCTCTTCACACATTTGTTTACTTCTCATCTTTCTCCTCCTTCTTGGTATTGTTGGTTTCACTCTTTTCTTTCTTTATTGGTTTATGACCCTTCCATTTATGTTCAGGAGGGAATTTTTTTGGTTTGACCTGTAATATAATTTTTTCTGTATCAATATGAGCATGGGGGACATCAATCCCAAGTGGATGGTCAAATTGCTCTTGTAATTTTTTATATCCTTCCGAATATTTGAATTTGAATTTATTGATAAATTTTGATAAACGTTTTGGAGAAAAGATAAAAGCAACCAAAAAAAATCCTGTGGCAATAATGACTATAGAAGGTCCTCCGGGAAGATTATATAAAAATGAAATCATTACACCCAAAAATCCCGATACAGCTCCGAAAAGAGCAGACAAGATAATCATTAGGCGGTAATTATAAGTAAGCATGTAGGCTGTAGCAGCGGGCATTATAAATATTGCGAATACTAATATTGCACCAATAGATTGAATAGAGACACCGATTAATGCGGCTAAAAGCATTAAGAAAAGATAATCCAGAATTTTTATTGGAATCCCAGATAATTTTGCCATTTCCTTATCAAATACCATAAAAAACAATTCCTTTCGAAGATAAACAAGAATCGCTATTACTATCACACTAACCACAATTAATATTATTACCTGTTCTTGATTTATGTAAAAGAGCGCTCCAAAAAGTATACTGCTCACACTTGCAGAAACCTCAGTTAGAAGATTAATGAAAATAATACCTAACGCCATCATTCCGGAAAAGATTATCGCGAGAATAATATTTTCATTCATAATTTTTTTTTGGTTGACGTACCCGACTGAAATTGCACTGAGTTCCGAAAATAAAAAGATCATATATATCGGTTGAACACCGATTACTAAAGCTAAAGCAACTCCTGCAAATGCTGAATGTGCGATAGCTTCTCCTAAAAAGATGATTTTGTAAAGGATTATGAACGTCCCTATAATGCCTCCCACAATCCCAATAAGGATTGCTGCGATTAAAATACGCTGCATCCAGATTCTATCAAACAATTCAAAAAATTCGAATATTGTAATATTTATCATAACATTCTCACAAATGAAATTATTATTTAATAGATTTTACAGAAAAAAAAATTTATAGAAAAAAAATGTTTAAATTTTATTTATTGGTGAAATATCCTCCTTCGGTATATTATTACTATTAATCCGCTTATTCCAATTATCGACATTAGTGTTATTAAGATATCAAATCCAGGAATGAATCCCCCTTCTGGTTCGTAAGGCTCACCATTCACCAATTGATATGTATTAAACTCGACCATTTCGAGGAATGTATCTATTTGACTCCCAAATTTGGGAACCCATTCTGAAGGTGTTGTTATAGGTAATAATGGAGTCAGCATTGTTGTATTTGCACCTGTTTCGATCGATAAATCATTCGCATATTCTTGGCTAATAGCTTCTTGTGGATGCCAAATAATTGTACAAGAGTCATTTAGAACACTTCTGATATAATCTAAATGAGAGCCAGAGACCTCAACACCAGGTTTTTCTTCAATCACAGCTACACGAGTCAAGTTAAGATCATCTTCTAAATAATAGAAAAATGCCGGATGGAATGGAATTAAGTTAAGACTTTTATATTCCGAAGTTTCCTTAAGCGCATTTAACCAATTGATTGTATTATTTAATTGCAAATCATATGCTTGTAAATTGGCATCTATCGTATCATTGATTAGAGTGGTTGAACCTATCTCAGATTTTAATCCATCAGCTAATCTATGAACAAAATTCCTCGCGATAACAGGGCTTGTCCACATATGCATATTAGGAGGTTGCGCAGGATGTTCCCATTTAGGATCTTTTCTTGGATCAAATCCCCATTGAGAATCCTCAGTTGAATTGACCCATAAATTGACTGTTGGCACTCCTGGAAATGAATCTTCAATATCATCTGCATAAGCTTCTATCGGTATATTGAGTTTTACGAATAAATCAGCCCCGTCCATCTTCAAGAGCGCATCCGAGGTTGGATCATAAGAATGAACATCCTGACTTCCGCTTACTAGTACATATATATCGGCTTCTATATTACGTAATAACTGTCGAGTCCAATCCTCAGTGATCGACATATAAGTAACGATTTTGGGCTTATTTGATGAGGTTCTTATTTCGAATTCAGCTTTGGCGTGGAGTACCGGGAATCCATTCAGAATAAATAGGCTTAGGAGAATAATACTCGCTATCT
Organism: Promethearchaeota archaeon; assembly: GCA_008080735.1. Lineage (GTDB taxonomy): Archaea > Asgardarchaeota > Lokiarchaeia > Sigyniarchaeales > SOKP01 > TEKIR-8. The sequence goes on along the minus strand of SHMW01000003.1, from coordinate 52,592 downwards.
GTATCTTTTTTTTCATTTTTAGATCATTTACGAAAGTTCGTAATCAATTTACGATCATTCGTAATCTGGAATATATAAAGATTTCCATATTAAATTATAAAAAAATCAGAACAAATTTCCTTTAAAATAATTTCTTTAGGATTAAAGATTCTAAGTTCAATAGTTTAAGTTTTCATTATTGGGAGGATGTTTTTTAAACTAATTAAAAAACCAGAATGGGTTAAATCGAAGTTTATCTCTAAATTTCATATACAAGCAGATTGGGTCTGGAAAACAAAATCCATTTCAGTCCTCGATAAATTTAAGGAATTAATCAAATGATTATTTCAAAGAAATTTATTAATTTTTCAGAGAGATAGCCAAAAAAGGAGAAGTAAAAAAATCCAATTAATCCGATTATTCAATGTCGCTCCAATTTTTTGTAATATTTTCTCAAATTCTTTACAGGTGTTTCATTTCTTACTTTGTTGAGTTTTATAGCTTCTTGGGGGCAATTTGAAGCACAAACCCCGCAACCAATGCATAACTGATAGTTAATATCTATTTTTACCGATGCTTCGCCATTTGAAGTGTCTTCCAAGCTCATTGCTTCCATGGGACATATTTCTACACATATATTACATAATGTGCATTTTTCTTCATCAACAAGCGGCTCAAAATTTGATTTGGTGATCGCAGCGTAATTTCCCAATTCTTTTACACTTTTTAAAAACCCACAGCAACAAGGACAGCAATTACAGATAAATAGGGAGGCTTCTTGTACGTTAAATGTCTCATGAACTAATCCTTCTTTTTCTGCCTTTTTCATAACCTCTATTAACTCTTCCAAGGTGACCTCTCTTCCAACGCCAGATTCTATACTATTTTTTGCTAATGCTCCTGCGGTGATACAATAATTTTCATCCGTCCTTTTACATGGATTACCTGCTAAAGCAGCGGCAGTCCTACAGCTGCATGGAACCACTGCAAATATATCTTTTTCCGCGAGATAATCTTCCATTAACTCATAAGTAAGGATTTGATGCTCAATTTCCATAGATTTATTTATTTCATACGTTTTTTTGGTAGGTTCTATGGTTGGAATCACGCGATAGACGGTCGGATCCATTTTCCCGAGACCCAAAGGATAGCCTTCATAAAAGAGAGCATCATGTGCCTCTGCAGCTTTTTTCATACGAGTAGGATCATCTCTATTGGTGGTAAAATAAAACTCAAAACCTCCAGGAATATAGGGGAAGATGAGGTAAAAAGGGCCTTTTTTAATTAATTTACCCTTATAGATCATATCGTCTAAGATTTCTTGGAGCTTTTCTTTGGAAATCTTAGTTTTTCTTCTCATACTCCATCCAAGTCTCGGACCTAAAGGTTTCTTAAAGCCATTTACGATAAGATATGCCTCCGTCTCGGTGTACATATTGGTTAAAAGCTTTTTTGTCGTATCATTTTTCGGAAGTTTTAAACTCTTCTCGGGACTTAAAAATTTACGTAAGTCCTCATAAAGTTGGTCTCTATCTATTTCTTCTATATTTGGTATAATATGAGTTTGAGTCAAAATAATCACATTTAGAATTATTAATATATATTCGATTTAGAGACTAATAAATGCAATCAAATAGAAATACACGATAGACATATTTTATCAAATATAATCAGGAATCTCAATCTCTTTAGTAGTTACTGTTGAATGCCCTTTTTCTCAGTTTTTCTGATCCTATGCTTTATACCATTCAAACCAATATAAGTATTTCTTCGAACCCTATGTTCGTACGAGTTAGTTTCCTTGACCAGCTGGCTCAATTCGTTACATTTCTTAAATCCGATGTAAATAAGGGGATCTTATTCACCTATAATATAATAAAATCCGAAAACGTGCGGTTTATTGGTATTGTCATGCTCAATTTCGAACATCTTACCCTCGAAGAGTGTAAGCTCAATGACTGGGATGAATTTATACCCTAATTATTCAGAATTGATTGTGATTCCATAATCTTCTATTACTCTATTATTCTCGAGCTCCTCCAAGTACTTTAAAAAAAGGGGATGTTGTTCAACCTGTTCTTAATAAAATGGCACCTTCTATTTGATGGTTCGTATAACCAAGTTCGTCGTGTTTCAGAGTATGACAATAAGATGAAACATCTGCTATGTAGTGAATCATCTCTCCTAAATAAAAGGGAGCAAGACCGCAATCACCATCCTTTAATGCTATATACGCGGCCATAGCCTTCCTAGATGCCATCGTAGCCGCGCTCGGATCAATTACCTCTTTTGTTGAAGAATAAGGTTTTCAACAATTTTCAAAATCTCTTTTATATAGAAATTCGAGTTCTTGAATCTTTTCCAGATTTTTAATTGTTGTAGCATCTAACTGCCACTTTTATTTTAAATTTCAGATTTCATTATACTTAGGATGATTTCTTTTCTTTATTTTTAGCTGCTTCCTCTTTCATTAATTCGGAAAATGAGCTCCCCTCCTTTATAACATTCAACACAATATGAGTATTCGTTCGAATCACATATTCATACGAGTTAATATCCTTGACTAACTGGCTCAATTCATCCCGTCGCTTAAATCGAGCAAAAATAAGGGCATCATACTCCCCTGTGATATCATATACTCCGAAGACGTGCGGATTTTTGGCAATGTCCCGCTCTACTTCGAGCATCTTGCCTTTGGAAATCGTCAGTTCGATTAAGGCGATAATTTCAAATCCTAATTGTTCATAATTGATCGTAACTCCATAACCCTCTATTATTCCCTTATTCTCGAGCTCCTCTACGTATTTCTTAATGGTTACAGGAGACTTTTTTAACTCCTCGGCTAATTTATTATATGTCTTCCGCCCATCTCGGCTCAATTTGGTAAGAATATCCAAATCGTCTTCAGAAAGGTCCATTTCAATTTTTTTTTATATTTTCATTTTTTAAATTTCTGGTATAATTAGAAGACTTTGATATTATTTATATTTTTAGGTTCATTACGTGTAATTGTTTTCATGCAAATTAGTTTATCATACCACATATTTTTATTAATAATAAAATAGAGTGGAAACTTTTTAAATAATAAAACATTTAGTAATATAACTTAGTAGGTAGTATATAACCAGACTAAGAAAAATATATATAAGTACATCAAAAAAATGATTGAAAAAGACGACCCACAGCGAAAGGAAGTCTGTGAAAAGGTCATAGAAACTGTAAAAGAACTAGATATCAAGTTCATATACCTTCAATTCACAGACATCCACGGTCTCATAAAATCTTTCGAAATCAATTCAAAGCGGATTGAAGATTTTATGGAGGTGGGAGAGAATTTTGACGGCTCCAGCATTACTGGTTATGGAGCGATTGAGGAAAGCGATAAAGTAGCGATTCCTGATCCCAGCACATTTTATATCCTTCCCTGGAGAAAGGAAAATAAGGTTGCGAGAGTTATTTGCGACATTTATAAGCCCGACGGAGACCGATACGAAGGTGATCCGAGATACATCCTTCAAAAAACCGTGAAAAAAGCAAAAGATTTAGGATATACATATTATTGCGCCCCTGAAATGGAGTTTTTCATATTGAGCAAAGAAGCGCAAAAAGAGAAATTCAAACCAAGCGATCTCAGGGGATATTTCGATTATGACCCGTATGATATTAACGAGATGATGAGATATCGTATAGCTCAATATTGTGATCGAATGGGTATTGAAATTGAGGCACTCCATCACGAAGTCGCATATGGACAACACGAGGTTGATTTCCGGTATGATGAGGCGGTCAACTCGGCAGATAATACAATTACTATCAAAACCATCATTAAAACTGTGGCCGCCCAGAATGATATGACTGCTACCTTTATGCCCAAGCCTTTTCAAGGGATAAACGGTTCGGGTATGCACGTCCACCAGAGTTTATGGAAAGATGGGAAAAATGTATTTTATGATGAGACCGATGAAGCTTTTATCTCAATGCAGATGAAAAAATGGATTGCGGGGCAATTAAAATATGCTAAAGCTATGTGTCCCGTATTATCGAGCTGGCCAAACTCGTATAAACGATTAGTACCTGGCTATGAAGCTCCTGTATATGTCGCTTGGGGCTTCCGAAATCGCTCTCCTTTGATAAGAGTACCCGATTTCCATGAAAAACCCAATTCAGCACGATGTGAAATCAGGTGTCCGGATCCATCCGGGAACCCATATCTTCAATTTGCCGTGCTGTTAGGGACTGGATTAGAAGGCATAACCTCAAATGATATTGAAATTCCTGAACCCACAGATAAAAATGTCTATCATTTCTCTACCAAAGACCTCGAAAAAGCGGGTATTATTTCCCTTCCAGGTAGTCTCAGAGCTGCCTTAAACGAATTTAAAGAATCAGAAATGATGAAAGAGATTTTCGGAGAACAGATGTTTAAAAACTATTATTACGCAAAACTGGAAGAATATGATGCATATAGAACGGTTGTATCTGAGTGGGAACGCGATAGATATATCCAAAGATTATAATTTCAATTCCAATTTTTTTTATTTTTTATTTTATCACTCAATAATCAAATCAATGGGCATACGAAAGGGGAACAAATCAATTAATGTGGATTTTTTATAGTTTTTGTCAAAATTGTTGATATGAAAAAAAGGTATATTGCATTTATACTCCTCTCATTATTTGGAATACTTGTTCTTGAAGGATTTCAAAATGCAAACGCAACCTTTTCTTATGAGATAGATGTAAACAAGGATAGTTTTTATGAGGACGAGACTATAATCTTAAATGGCTCTTGGTATATTCCAGAAACGGCGGTTGATAACCAAGTTAGTGTTCGTATCTACAATAGCACCACATTTGAAACAGGCAATTTGGTCTGGATGAGTGAATTATTTACACAAAAGGGTTATATTTCGGTTTTACTCACCATACCAATTTCCTCACTAAATCTGAATTTGAGCGCTGGTGCGGCTGATTTTTACATTACATCCTATATCTTTTATCTTGAAGAACCGTTCAATATCAATAACTTTTTTCCCAATACACCAGGTATTAGCATCCAGATACATAAGAAAGTTTCCTCCAAATCAGATGATCACAATCCACCCATTTATCTCAACATAATTATTCCCTCGACAATAGGATCGATTGCGATAATCATCGGATTAGCAGTATTTTTTATGAAACGAGATAAGAGTAAAAAGTTGGAGGACTTGTTCATTGAATTTTGAAATGAGCATAAAGCAAATTAGGATTCATTATTTCATCTAAGCAAACCTTTTTATATTGCCCAAAGCAAACATAAAATTGCCAATTGATTCCTAGGAATTTTTATATATCTTTAATTTTTCTGCTATTTAATTTATTGTGAGATGTTATTAGATGTTTCAATTCATAAAATCCTTAATTAAAGGTGAAAATTGGAATGGATAAAGAAGATAAAGAAAAAATCCAAAAAATAATCTCTGATCGAAATAAGGCCCACCAGACACTTATAGAATTAAAATCAAAAGTATATGATGCCTTTTTACAAATGGAAAAAGAGGCATTTTCAAACAGAAATCTCAAAAAAATCTATAAGGAACTGATTGCACTTGGAATATCCATAGCAATTAACTGTGAGTCATGTATGGAATGGCATATACATGAGGCACTCAAAGCAGGAGCTTCAAAAAGTCAGATAATAGAAACAATTGAAGTTGCAGTCGAGATGGGCGGTGGACCCGCGACAGTGAGTAGTCGATTTGCTCTCAAGGTACTTGAATATTATCAAGAGCTCAAATAATTGGGAACAGTAATATTGAATTCAAGTTCCCATTATTTATTTTCTTTCATTTTTTCAATATATTCAAATGATTGATGTCTGAAGTATGTATTATAGAGTTCCGCATATTTACCTCCCATTTCCATTAGTTCATCATGGTCTCCTTGTTCAATAATCTCTCCATGATCAATTACGATTATTCTGTCCACATGTCTAACGGTCCATAGCCGATGGGCGATTATAATCGAAGTTCTGCCTTGAATTATACGTTCAACAGCCTCTTGGATACGTGTTTCGGTAAATGGGTCAACAGACGCGGTTGCCTCATCCAGAATCAATATCGAGGGATCTTCAAGAAGTACGCGAGCAAAAACTACCAATTGTCTCTGTCCCATCGAAAGGAGACTTCCCCTTTCCCGTATATTTGTATCTAAACCTTCGGAAAGATCATCAATCCAATCATATCCACCCACCTTATCTAATGTATCTATAACGTCGTCGCTGGTTGCAGATAAACAACAGTATTTGATATTATTCTCCACAGTATCAGCCCAGAGAAATGGGGTCTGAGGAATAATTCCTAATTCTCGTCTATATGCATCCAAATCGAACTCTCTAATATCCTTCCCATCAATTAAAATTTTTCCCCCTTGAAATTCATAAAACCGTGCGATAAGATTAGCAATGCTCGATTTACCTGCGCCTGTATGACCAACTAATGCGACGGTTTCTCCCGGTGCGATGGTGAGATTGAAATTCTCGAACACATTCTTGCCTTCTTCGTATCGAAACACTAAATTTTTAAATTCGATTTTCCCTCTCAAATTTTTTGGTATTATATTATTGGTTTGTTTAACCTTAGGTTCAGCATCTATTAATGAAAAGCTCCGCTCAGCTGCTGCTAAACCAGCTTGGAATTGGGGCCAAAAAGAGGCAATTGTAAATATGGGAAAAAACAATAACCAAATACTTTGTAAAAACAGGTATAGATCTCCACCGCTTATTATACCATTTAATACACCAAAGCCCCCAAAATATACCAATAAAGCTATTAATACTCCCTGTATGATTCCTAAGCTTGGAAAGATAGCGTTCAAAACCCACGCGCGTTTCAGATTGACGTCGTATGATGATTGATTGATTTGATTAAATTTTTTAAATAATTTCTCCTCACGACGGAATGTTTTTGCGATTTGGATCCCTGAAAAACTTTCTTTTATAAATGAATTTACATTTGCTCGAGCTCTTTGGCCTTTTAAGGTCTTTTCTCGGGCAATTTTTCTAAATGAGAATGCAATAATGAAAAAAAGTGGCACAGAGATAATAAATGCAACAGTTAGAATTAAATTTATAAATATCATGAACACAAGAAGAATTACAATAATAAGGAGGGAAGAGAGTAATTGGATTGAGAGTTCGACGGTTTGGGCAAAATCTTTACCATCAGAATTGATTCGGCTAACGATTTTTCCCGTAGGATTTTTATCAAAAAATGAGAGATCATGGTTCAATGTAGCACGCGTAGCATCTCTTCTAAGGTCTAACACAACTCCACCGATCATTTTAGCAGAATTGATCTGACGGAAATAATTAAATATCCAATTTAAAAGATTAAACCCTAAAATAACCGCCAAGACAAAGCTTAGATAAAACACATTTTGGTTAGCAGATAATTCATTAATAATAAGTCTGGAGAGAATAGGAACAAAAGAACTAGTTAAAGAATATAATGCTAAAAAGAAGACTACTACAACCAAGTTTCGAGAATAGGGTTTGAAATATGAAGAAATTCGTTTCAATAAATTTATATCAGAATATTTTCTGTCATATTTTTCTGCTTCTAATCCAATTCCCGACATTCTATTCACCATCCAGTAATTCTTCTACTTTTACATCAAACTTTTTAACAAAAATTTTCCGATATTCTTCCGATGTTAAGATCAATTCCTCATGTCTTCCTTTTGCGACAATCTCACCTTTCTTAAGGACAATTATTAGATCAGCCCATCTGATTTGACTTAATCTGTGAGTAATGAGGAAGGTTGTTCTATCCTTAAGGATGTTTCGTATTGCCTTCTGAATTTTGTCTTCGGTCTCAGAATCAATTGCAGATGTAGAATCATCTAGTATCAAGATCCTTGGATCAGTCAAAAAGGCTCTTGCTATCGCAATCCTCTGTTTTTCTCCACCGCTCAAGGTCACTCCCCTCTCCCCCACCTTTGTTTCATAGCCATCGGGAAAATTCATAATAAAATCATTTGCTTGTGCTTGCTTGGCGGCATAAATCACCTCCTCCTTAGAGCTTACCCTTCCAAACGAGATATTCTGAAATATCGTATCTGAAAAGAGGAACAGATCTTGTTCTATATAGGAAATTTGATTCCGAAGAGATTTTAACGAATAGTTCTTAACGTCAATATCATCAATTAAGATTTTTCCTCTTTCAATATCATAAAGTCTTGAGATCAATTTGGTTAAAGTTGTTTTCCCGGCACCCGTGGTTCCCACGATTGCCACAGTCATTCCTTGATCAACTTTAAATGAAATGTTTTTTAATACTGGAGTTTCTCCATCTGGATATGTAAAAGACACTTTCTTGAATTCAATTTTACCGCTAATGTCTTTCGATATCCCTTCAATATTCTCATCAATTTCTGTCTCTTGATTCATCAACTCCAGCAATCTTTCAGCCCCTGCCGTTGCTAATTTAATGTAGGAGAAAACGAAGATTGAGATATTTGTCGGAAATCTATATAAAGTTAATAATCCCACATATCCGACTATTTGTCCAATATCCACAAGTCCATTAATATATAGGAAAATACTATGCCCTAGTCCAATTGTTATAGATAATGCATAGAAAAGTATTGGTAAATATTTAGCTTGGACACGTCCTTGCTCTATATAAAAATCCCTGTACTTCTTAGCACTTCTATAATATTTCAGCACCTCACTCGATTCTTGGGCGGTTCCCTTGATAGTTTCTATCCCAGAAAGCGCTTCATTGAGCACAGCACCCATCCTTCCATATTGAGACCTTAAATCTCGAGAGACGGGACCAATATTTCTACTGTAACTTCGAAGTGCACACAAAAACACGATAGTAAATCCAATTGGAGTGATTATTAATTCGGGAGGATAAAATAGGAAGATATATATTATAGGTATAATCAAATTGGTAAAAGATTCGAAAATAAGAGAAATAGCGGGGCTTACAAGAAAATTCAGATTCCGCACATCGTCAGTGGCCCTTGCCATTATATCGCCTACTTTCTGACGATCATGGAAGGATTGACTCTTTCCTAATAAAATCATAAAAAATTCTTTACGTGTGTCTCTTTCCATTCTTTGGGCAAGTATTTCTCTTAGCATAAAATTAAAAAGCCGAACTAAAGAACCCCCAATTCCGACAAATAAGATCGATATGGTATATAATAATAAATTAGATCCATTTCCAACAAGGAACTCAGAGATCGCATTTCCTATTATAACCATATTCAATGATTGGAGGTTTGCAGAAAGGATGGTACTAAAAAAAACAATAAAAATGATTATTTTGTTAGTACCATGGAAAAGATGAGAAATTATCCATCGGTTTGAGCTTTTCTGTCTTACCTTTTTAAAAGGATCGTGTTCTGGAGAGAATTCAGATTGTAATGCCGTATATTCGGATGACTCACTACGCATATTAAAAGAAGTATTAATTATTTTTGTTTGAAAATAAGATTGTTAGTGATTTCAATTTAACCTTTTTTTTATATTTTTTATCTATTTTTTATAATTTTGATTGGAAAGATGTACTCATTAAAAATACAAGAAAAGTTCTATTAATAGAAATTTCAATAGGATGATATTAGAGTATAAGAAAAAAGTAAGAAAAAAGTAAATTAAAAGTGTTCAATAGTCAGGATTTTCCTCATTTGGTGATGATTTCTCAGTCTCAGTTTCTTCTATAGATGATTGCATCGATTTCTCGGTAATATCGCTTTCCTTTTCGCTCTGAATAGGTTTTTCAAATATTTCTTCAGAACTTATTTTCTGTTTGTCTAAAAATGTTTTTAATTCTGCTTTACCCAAGTCCTGTGTTTTAATATATCCTAAATTATCTAAATGTTCTCTATAATCCTTTAAAATTCCAATTATTTCATCACGGGTAAATAAGGTTCTTTCAATCAACCCTTTCCTCTGAAGCATAAATGAAGAGTACCAAAGATAAAAGCCCACAGTGATAACGATAATTAAGAAGTTATTTACCATGTCCACTTGATTCTGATCGCTAAAGACTCCAATCAAATTACCCGCTCCAGTGATCATGATGATCTGCCCTTGGATATAGAGCATTGTAAATGCATACAGAAAGAACGGCATATTGTTTTCGTTGAAAATGGTCGCGCCAAAGAGTTTTCCTCCTAAACTTCTTAGAACTAATATTGCAGTTAAAATCATAAGCAATATGTCCATAAATGCTGTAAATATATCTGCTCCAACATTTCCCGCCCCTTGAAGCGAATTAAGGAAACTAAATGTGCGGTAACTGAGATAGAGCCAGATGAATGTGTAAAAAAACGGAGAAAATATGTTTGGAGTATTATTTGCTTTACTCTTGATATATAGAGATATGAGTCTCCATGATGTGATGCCAATAATGATGAACATTACTATATTTATAATAATAAACCACGTATACACTTCTCCTCCAAGAGTAGAAAATGAAGGACTGAAAGCAAACAATAGAGCGATCTGTAACAATATAGGGATAATTACAGCACATATTACGATTATTACGGAGACTTTTTCCTTCTTTTCCAGCGATTCATAATCTGGAAGTATTTTTCCCTCAATCTTTTCTGAGAGAGTCTCGATTCCGCTTCTGAGGAAAAGAATTTGTAATAAATTCCATCCAAAAAAGATGACAATAAATAAAATCGGAAGCAACACGTCCCAGCCAAAAAATTCCACCGTTAAATTTGTACTACTACCCAAAAGAAAATAGATAAGAGTGATAATAAAACTTATCAAATAGGTTCCAAAAAATCCAATAATTTTATTTCTTTCAAATCTTTTCTCTTCAGAAAACAAAAAGTCTCGTAAAGCGGGGATGAGCGCGATGAACATCAGCAAGATAAATGTAAGGGAGATTGAAGTAGAGAGAAATAACACCACATTTCCCACATTAGCTAAGGGTATTAGGCTTAATAACGCTACCAGAAGTGCGGATACGAAGAAAATTAATGTATAGAAAATATGCGAATCATTAAAAATCTTGTAAAAATTCTTGTTTAGAAATTCTTTTATTTTTCCCATTAGAGACGCCTTTATTTTGAATTTTCTAAATGTAAAGAATCACCCCTCGCTTAAAAAGAATGAGTTAAATATTTCGATATAAGTCTATATCCAATAATTCAATTTATGAGTGTGAATCATCTCGGGAAATATATCTAAATTCATCTGATATATCCAATATAGCTTGTTAACTATAATACTGAGATATTTATAGGACCCTAAATGAAGAATAATAAAACTTCTGTATCTCACAGAAATTTTTATAAATTAAGTTAGTATATATTATATAGGTCAGATATAATTATTTATTAAAAAAAATAGACTATCTTTAGGCCGTTTCGAATGGATGATATAGTACTTTTCCCAGGTTGCATGATTAGTTATCGATTACCCTTCATCGAAGTATCAGTGAAAAAAGCTTTAGAGCATTTTGAGATTAATTATTGGGAGAATGAGAAATTTTCATGTTGTCCAGAACCAAATGGAATTAAAAATACGGATTCCGTCTTATATTCCATCACCGCATCAAGAAATCTTGCATTAGCTGAAACCCAAGAAAAAGATATTTTAACTCCTTGTAACGGGTGTTTTGAGACATTAAAAGGAATTCGGAGTGAACTCAGAGTGGATAGCCATTTTCGTGAAAAAATGAATAACCATTTGAGTGAAATAAACCTAAAAGTTGAAGGAGACAGCGATGTATTCCACCTCGTTGAATTTTTTCATCAGTTAGGAAGCGATACCATTAAAGAAAAGATAAAATATCCCTTAACATCTCTAAAAGTTGCGGTTCATTATGGGTGTCATTTTCTCCGACCAAGTAATAAGATACAAATGGACGATCCGATGGAACCGCATATTTTTGACAAGCTAATCGAAGATTTAGGAGCAAAAAGTGTTGATTATATCCACAAAATGGACTGTTGCGGAGGAAGTTTAGAGAGGGCGGGGAATTCTGATGCGGGATTAGAAATGATCCATTCAAAGCTAGAAAGCATAAAGGAAGTAGGCGCAGATGCGATCGTGGTGGGGTGTCCTCAATGTTTTATGCAGTTCGATCATCTTCAAAGAGAGCTGAAAAGATTAGACTATGAATTCGATATTCCTGTATTTTACTATTCTGAATTGCTCTGTATTGCATTAGGGATTGATATCAGAGACATTATCAAGAAATACCATCGAACTCCAGTAGAGAAAATATTTGCTAAAATCGATTCAATTCACGAAAAGAACAAAGAAATTAAAAAATATTTTGATGTGGAATTCTTGAAAGAATGTTACTCATGTGGCGCATGTAACAGCGATTGTCCTGTCGCAAAATATATGCCCCAGACATTTAATCCGCAAGAAATTGTTAAAAAAATCTTAAATGGCCGATTAGAGCAAGTGCTTACAGACTCGTCCATATGGCTATGTCTCGATTGCTATGTGTGTTATGAATTATGTCCGATGCGGGTTGGGTTGGTGGAAATTTTTACTACTCTACGTAATTTGGCCCAAAATAAGGGGAATAGTACTGATGGATTCTCACAAGAGATAGAAGCATTTAAAAAAATGGGAACCGTGGCAATGTTTTCAAAATCCGCACGAAAAAGGGTAGGATTAAAATCTAAGAAACCCGAATTAGAAGATTTAAAAATATTAATAAATAAATTAGAAAAAAAAGTTAGAGAACCGTACTGAAAAAAAATGAATTGGAATAATTATACAAGTTTACCCGAGAAATTTCGCAATCAACGTGTGTTTGATGGTTGTGGAATCTCTGGATATATTAATATTGATGGAAAACGTGATAGTGGTGACCAAATCATCGATATGTTGTGTATTTTAAGCGAAAGAGAAAATGGATTAGGCGCGGGATTTGCGGGCTATGGAATATATCCCAATTATAAAGATTATTATGCTCTTCATTTTCTCATAGATACCGAAGAATGTAAGGAGAAATTATTGCACTATTTGGATGAAGTGGGATACATTATTCAATCAGAACCAATCCCAACCTTAGCACCGCATAATATAGATAATCCTCCTATTACCTGGAGAGTTTTTTATGAACCTAAAAAAAAAAAAAGCATCTCAGAAGATGAGCAAGTTGTTCAATTGGTTATGCATATAAATGAAAAGTTCAAGGGTGTGTTTGTTATATCCTCCGGTAAAAATATGGGAGTGTTTAAAGGAAATGGATGGTCCCACGAAATAGCCGATTTTTACAAAATTAAAGATTATAAGGCGTATATGTGGTTAGCTCATTCCCGATTTCCTACGAATACTCCAGGATGGTGGGGGGGCGCGCATCCTTTTAATTTATTAGGCACAAGCGTTGTACATAACGGGGAAATAACTTCTTATGGAACAAATATGAGGTATTTAGAATCATTTGGATATAAATGTACTCTATTTACCGACACTGAAGTAATCGCCTATTTATTTGATCTATTAATCCGTAAACATAAAATGCCCGTTCCAATTGCGACCATGGCATTGGCTCCGCCATTATTTAGTAATATCGAAACAATGGAACAAAATTATCAAATAGCTCTGAAAAATGTCCGTGCAACATATAGGTCTGCGATGCTCAATGGACCATTTTCGATAGTGGTTGGTCTGACCGATCCAAAACCAACTTTGGTAGGGCTCTCAGATAGAAAAAAATTACGCCCATTAGTTGCAGCTATTTCTGAGAATGATGATTCGCTTTTTTTAAGCAGTGAGGAAGCTTCATTTAAGCGCCTAAAACTAATCGAGGAATATAATTTTAAGAATGTATGGCACCCAAAGAGCGGTACTGCGATAGTCGCAAGGATAGGAGAGGGAATACTGAGAGACGGTTTAGAAAAACCTTTCGAAAAAATTAATCTCAAAGTCGAGGGAGCAATTCGAAGTTGAAAAAATCTTTTATTGGTGGAGTTAGCTTTGTTCAGATATTTTTATGATTTCAATTCATACTATTCAAGCTGCCTTTAAACTATTATCTAATGCATATCTAAAGAATGTAAAACTGGAGAATCCATCTTTAAAAAACTTTCTAAAAGAATTTACGAAATTAGCATCTAACATAAATTTTAAATGAGCACAACTCCTTATTCATTTTAATAATCCTATGTTGATCGGCTCCAAATCCTAAAATATTTCATGTTTAAAGGAAATTAATTTAAGATATTGGAAAAAATTCATATATCTAACTAAAAATCCTTAGAAAATACTCGTGACTAAAAGAGAATTACGCACCCCTTAAAAGGAGTGAGTTTTCTCGCATATCAAATGATAAAACCCAAATTCTTTATTATTATAGAATATATCTGATATATCTAGACTATATTTCATATAAGATAATCATAAATAATATATATACTTAATAATAAATATATTATAACCATCATTTAAGAGTAAAAAAGTAAAAAATGTCTTTACAACACAGCGTTCCCTCATATTTCCATGTGAAAGTGGATAGAGAGCTATGTAAAAAATGCAAAAGGTGCACGAATCACTGTAGTTATGAGGCTTTATCTTTCAATGGGGAACGTATCGTATCTGACGATCCGAAATGCGTTGCTTGTCAAAGATGCGTCGCGATGTGTCCAGCGGGGGCTATAAGAATTGAGAAAAACGACTCATATCTACCACCCCATGGAAACTATACTCGAAGAATAAGGAACGTAATCTGGTCTCAGTCAGGTGATGGAGGAGTTTTACTCTCTGCGACGGGAAATGATCGCCCAATAAGAACGATATTTGACGATTTACTTCTTGATGCATGTCAAGTTACTAATCCGAGTATCGATCCTCTACGAGAGACAATTGAAACGAAAGTGTTTTTTGGTAGAAAACCTAAACAAATTGTGTTTTCAGAAAATGCTGAAAATCCGAACGAGATTTCACTGAAAACTGAATTTATGCCTAATTTTGAAATTGATTCCCCGATTATGGTCGGACATATGAGTTTAGGATCTATCAGCTATAATGCTTGCATGGCTATTTATCAGGCAGTAAAAGAACTCAAGATATTAGCTGGTTCAGGTGAAGGAGGTCTGCATAAAGACTTTTACGAATATGGCCCTAATATCATCACCGAGATTGCTTCTGGACGTTTCGGAGTCGATATTAATTATTTACAAAATGCTGCTGGCATCGAAATTAAAATTGGGCAAGGAGCTAAGCCAGGACACGGAGGCCATCTGCCGGGAGAAAAGGTAAACTCTCTTATCTCAGAGACGAGGATGATACCTAAAGGATCTGACGCACTTTCACCCTATCCTCATCATGATATTTACTCCATCGAAGATCTCGCACAGTTAATTTCAGCGTTAAAAGAGGCAACACGTTATAAAGTTCCTATAGGTGTCAAAATCGCCGCAGTTCACAATTCAGCACCTATCGCTGTTGGTATTGTCAGGGGCGGTGCAGATTTTCTGACTATCGACGGATTTCGGGGTGGTACAGGCGCGGCACCCAGAATTATTAGAGATCATGCAGGAATACCGATTGAATTAGCGATCGCCGCGGTTGATTCGCGACTCCGTGAGGAAAACCTTCGGGATGAAGTTACATTAGTTGCGGGCGGGTCTATCCGATATTCTGCGGATTTAATTAAAGCAATCGCCTTGGGGGCAGATGTTGGAATGTGTAGTATGCCCGTGTTAATTGCGATGGGATGTAGGGTCTGTCAGCAATGCTTCAGAGGGCTCTGCTCGTGGGGGATAGCAACTCAACAAGAATATTTAGTAAAGCGATTAGATATAGATGTCGCTCGAAATCGTATAATTAACTTGTTTCATAGCTGGAATGAGGAATTGAAAGAAGTTTTAGGAGCGATGGGAATTGATTCGGTGGAATCACTCCGATCAAATCGAGATCGGTTGCGTTATATAGGACCAAACCCTAAAATCGCCGATATATTGGGTGTAAAACATGCGGGCGAATAAAAAGATGGAGAACAAAATATGATTGAAAACAAAAATCAGAAATTAGAATATGAAATGAAAAAGAAAGGATCGATTCAGATTGATGCTGCTCCAAACGGTCGGCCTCTCAATTATAAAGATTTAAACGAAAAAATTCATGGTGCACTTAGAAATGGGTATTCAAAAGTTGTGTTAAATGATGTGTGCGGTCAACGATTCATCGGTGCGTCCCTACAAGGAGACTTAAAACTTGAAATTAACGGCCTTCCTGGAAATGATCTTGGAATTTTTATGGATGGTCCACGAATCGTTGTGAATGGAAATTGTGAAGATCAAGCAGGGAATACGATGAATGATGGAACATTGATTATACACGGTGATGGTGGAGATGTAATAGGGCTTTCGGCGCGAGGGGGGAAAATTTATATTAAAGAAGATGTAGGATACAGAGTTGGGATTCATATCAAGGAATATAAACAAAAATTTCCCGTAGTGCTTATCGGAGGAACCGCAAAAGATTTTTTGGGAGAATATATGGCGGGAGGATTGATCATTGTATTGGGATTGGACATTCGAGATGATGGAACGGTTGTTGAAAGTGAATATCCGATCTGCGGAGGAGAATTAGGTACAGGTATCCATAGAGGCAAAATAGTGCTCAGAACCGATGAGGATTTAGAAACAAGGTTAGGTGTAGGAGCTAAGGTTTATGAGCTAAAAAAAGAAACAGAAAGGACAATAACTCCTTTTATCAAAGAGTTTTGTGAGATTTTCAGTATTCCCTATGAAATGATAGGGCATAAACCCTTTCAAGTGATTAAGCCAATCTCTAAGCGACCCTTTGGCGGGAATTATTGCGGAAATTTAATTTAACCTTCCTTTTTTAAAAAAAAATATTTTAACCTAAGGACAAGTTAAAGCAATGATGGAGGTCGTCTGATAACCACAATCTTATTATTTTATTTTGTTAAATCGTCAAATTAATTCATTGGAAAAAATATCCAATAATTATTCATAATTTTGGTGATTCTGATTTTGCTTTTCCTTAATTTTTTATAGAATTAGCATATTAATTTTTCAAATGCTATGGGCAATAATCATTGGTCTCTGTTTAGGATTTCTTGGGTTGTACTTTGGGTCGAAATTAGTAGTCATTGGATTAGAAAATTTGGCCTTAAGGTTTGGAATTAGCCAACTTTTAATTGGGTTGACGATTCTGTCGATTGGGACAAGTCTTCCGGAAATCGCTGTTAGTATAATGGGAGGAATCGATAAAATATTTGGCTTAAACCATGGCATAGACGCTATTGTGATCGGGAATAAAGTGGGTTCATTCCTTACCCAAATTACCTTAATAATTGGAATTCTTGGTATAATTCAGCCAATTTTTATTAGTCGATGGAAACTTAAGAGAGAGGGTGTGAGTATGGCAATAGCACTATTTATTTTCTTCATTATTGCATTGGATGGAATAATCACTCAAATTGAAGCTTTAATTCTCATCATTTCATATATAATCTATTTAATACTTATAATCTACAGTGAGCGCCGCGTAACCAGAAAGCAAAGGGAGATCCAAGAATTTTTGAGACAAAGAGATGGAATTGAGTTTGAAGAGATTAAACCTGATTGTGAGAAGAAAGAGACACCAGATTGTTCAATATCAAAAGATCTAGCATATACGGTTTTCGGATTATTAGCTTTAATCATTGGTGCCGAAATTACCTTATTATCGGGTCATGAGTTAGCAAGAGAATTCGGTATCCCAGAAAACATCGTTGGTATTTTTATCCTTGGGTTGGAAACCAGTCTACCCGAATTAATAGCGAGTATTGTAGCAATACGGAGAGATTCATTTGGAATAGCGGTTGGTGATATATTAGGCTCGAATATTTGTGATATCTTATTAGCCACAGGATCTGGTGCTATAATTGTAAGTTTTAAGGTCCCAAATGTATTATTGATTTACGAAATTCCATTGTTATTTATTGCTATCGGTTTCATCTTCTTATTCTTCTGGACTAGTGAAATTTTAAATAGATATGAAGCAGGAGTAATGGTGAGTATTTTTATAGGATATACAATTTTTAAATTTCTGTTTTTCCAAATGTAAAATTGATATGAAAATAACCTTTGAATAGTTAAAATCAAAGAAAGAAAAGTAAAAATTAAGAAAAAAAAAGAGAGGAAATAATATTACTCAAGAATTTGAACCCATCCGAATTCATCTTCAATATCTAATCTCTGGATACCAACCAAAGTATCATATAATTTTTTGGTAATAACTCCGGGCTCTTGATTATTGAAGGTCTTGGTTTTGTGTTGATATGTTATTGAACCGATTGGTGTAATAACCGCCGCTGTGCCTGTACAAAAAGTTTCAGTACAACTATCTTCGAAAAGTTCCAGATATGATATATCTCTCTGTTCGGTCTTAATTCCAAATTTCTTTTCTGCGATGGTCAGAACAGACTTCAATGTGATACCTTCAAGAATGGTACCATCTAAACGCGGAGTGACTAATGTATCATTTATTATCGCGCAAAAGTTAGCGGATCCCACTTCACTGATGTATTTCATAAACACTGAATCTAGATAAAGGATTTGGTCATATCCGTCTTTTTTGGCTTCGGTTGCAGGTTTCATGGTCCCCGCATAATTCGAACACGTTTTTGAAAATCCTGTCCCTCCAAGACTGGCACGAGTGAATTTTTTAGATATAAGAAGATTAATGCTACTAAATCCTTCTGGAAAATAGGGTCCCACAGGAGAGCAAAATATGATGAATTTGTACTCTTTAGCAGGCTTTATCCCTAATAAAGGCTCAGTTCCGATCATCAAAGGACGAATATAGAGTGACCCTCCCGTCTCATATGGAGGAACGAAGTGCTCATTTGCCCGCACGACTTTTTTCACGGCATTTAAAAATTCTGATTCATCAAATGGGGGCATAACTAACCGTTCTGCGCTTTTTATAAATCTCTTTGCATTTTCAGAGGGACGAAATAATGTCGTTCTTCCATCCTTAGATTTTAAGGCTTTCATTCCTTCAAAAATTCCTTGTCCGTAATTCAATATACATGCCGAGGGAGATAATTCGATGGATCCGTAAGGAAGGAGCTCACCATCATCCCATTCGCAATTTTTGAAATCGGAAAGGAACATCCAATCAGTTTGAATAAAATCAAACCCAAGATTATTAAAATCTATTTCTTTTCTTGTCGCTTGCATATTTTTTCACTTTTTTTGTTTAGATCTCCCACAAGCGCTTTATGACTGACCTCATTTAGATAAGAATACCACAAAAGCAAGATGCCCTTCAAAAGAATATAATACCTAAAAGAAGTCAAGAAAAGCTATCTTGCTTTATAATGCTACTGCAGCGGCGATAGCCAGAGCTATAGCCCACACAAAACCTATAGACTCTTCCGCATTAGCATTACATGAGATCATTATACTTTTTTATCATAATTCGTATTTAAAATTATTTATTGGGAATGGGTAGAGAGTCCCATAACTTATTATGAAAACCCTTCATTATGATTTTCAAGAATTAAAATTATAATAAGAGCTATCAATATGAGTAGTAATGGTATTGTAAACAAATATTCTATAGAAAGCAACTTAGATCTTGCATATAAACGCTGGGGAGAAGGCAATTCACAGAAAATGATGCTTGTTCATGGCTGGACGGGTTTCAAAGAGTTGTGGGATAGTTTTACTCCGGACTTAGTTAAAAACGACTATGATGTCGTGGTGCCTGACTTGCGCGGACATGGGGACTCATCAAAACCCGAGATGGATTATACACACGAAGTCTTTTCGAATGATCTCTATAATTTGGCAAAACACCTAAATTGGGATAAAGGTTTCATTATCTTAGGACAGAGTATGGGAGGATACATCGTACTTGATTATGCTCTTCGATATCCAGAAACTCTGACTCACCTTATTAGTTCAAACACCTCAGCGTATCTTGCAAGAAATCTTTTTTCCAAGATCGTGTGGAAAATGACAATTAGAATGTATCGAAAGAATCCAGAAAAATTAATGCGAAAAATGGTGCCTCGATTTTTCTTAAATCCGCCCAATGAGGAAGAAATAGATTTCTTCGTAAAAAGTTCACTAAAAACAGCTAAACACGCGGGATTAAGTGCGATTAAATATTTTTATGAAAGAAATTTAGAACCTGAATTGCATAAAATTAGTACTCCCACACTGGTGATCTCCTCTGAACATGACCAAAAAGATCTCAGAAAAGCTACTTTGGCAATCCATAATCTCATCCCTAATTCAAAATTAGTGGATATAAAAAACACTGGGCATCTTCCATTCATGGAAAATCCAGAGGAATTTCTAAACGCGATAACTGGATTTACGAAATAATTAATAAGTCTGTTTAAATGGTATCTCCATTAATTTCCATACCTTCAAGATAAGCATTTCCTAAAAAGACATTGTAGGGTATCCATTTTGATTGCGATGGTGATCTAACTAAAATTATGGAATTACCATTACTTTTTTCTATTTTTATATAGTTAGAGGGATTGTTTTTTGAATTCTTTAAAATGAAATGGAGAATTATACCCAAAATAATAGATAGAAGACCAATTAGGAGTAATATAAACATATAAAACGGAAAAGGAATTTGTAAAATTAAGCTAAAAATAGTTAAAAACACGCTTACTAAACTTAAGGAGATAAATATCCATACAAATAATTCAGAAATAATTTTTGCGCTATTCCATCTAGAAAAAGCTTTACGGCAGTCCTTGCACATCGGGATGATTATATCTACTTGATCCATCGAATTCTTGATAACTGCTTTTATAAGACTCTGCTTGAGTGAAAAAGGATGGTCTAGTTTCTGGCGAGAAATATTTTCTCTTTTGCCACATTTAAGACATTTAAGCAAATTAAAATTCTTAAAATTTCTTAATTCATCTTTCGACATAATATATTCCTAAGGGTTAATTAAAAATTATGCTTAGAGTAAGGTATCTAAAACGCTTAAATTTTCAAAGTATTTTTTCTGATCTTCTGTAAGTTCAGAGCAATAACTATTAATTATAGTGAGTATTTGAAATATTTTTTTACGCCCTATCATATAATGTACTTCATTATTCTTTTTTTTAGTTGTAAGGATTCCTAATTTTAGTAAAGCGTCCAAATTTTCTTTAAGTCTTGAGTCCTTTGTATCTAATCTGGAGGAGAGTTCTTCTAAACTCAATTTCCTATTTTGGAGAAGATTGAGAATCTTTAATCTGAGTTGATTTGAGAGAAACTTAAGAAATGTGATCATATCTTTAATAAGCCTACTATTTTCCTTTTCATTAGATTCTATTTTTTTCATGTTTCTCTGTGAAATATTCACGTTAATAGTTTAAATATAATAAGGAGGATATAATTAATTAATGCAGATTTGATAAAGTATATTCTTCAAAATTTAACCAAAAATTATTTATATATCATAATAATGTATAAGAGTAATTTCTAACAAAGTGAGAAAAAACATGAGTGAAACCCAGTGTTATATTTTCATAAAAGGTCATGCGGGATTTGTCGATGAAATTGTGTTACGATTAAGAGAAATGGATGAAGTTGAAGAGGCGAACGTTGTAACAGGAACGGTAGATATTATCGCAAAGGTGAAGGGTAAAGATATTCAGACAATATCCAATGTTATATTGTCAAGAATCCACAAGATTGATGGGGTAGAACGTACATCGACTCATTTCATCGTTCCAACCTAAATCAAACCAGTTAATCATTTTTATTTACACGAGTTCTTATATTTCACATTTATTACCGAACCATTTTTTCACTATTTATCTTTAAAATTATGGTATTTTCCATCATGAATATTGGCAATATAATCATCTCCCTTGATTGCCCATGTTATTTGATCCCCTTTTCTTGCTTTTTCTGCCCAATGGGAGTCTGTATTAGGATTCTGCTCCACAAAAAAATACTCATCGTGATACACGCATCTCAATCCCTTTTGAGATGTTTTCTCGATAGGATATTCTTCTCCTTCTAATATAACAGAGTTTTCGCTTGAAAATATGGCATTATGTACTTTAGAGATTATTTGCTTTAAATCCATCAGTTTTAGCACCTAATAATGATTATTTAGTGTGGATATTGTGTTTGAATTTATATAATTTGTTTCTCTCAACTATTAGAAAAACCATGGACTGCTGAGTTTTTCTTACAAGGGCATCATTTGTTAAAGTAGAGCATAAGCTAACAATTAGTTATTCTTTATGCTTTTTCGAATAAAAAGAAAGGAGAGAATTTATATAATCCTTCCAAAATCGCACTTTTAATGGTTAAATCTCGTAATCTCCTTCAAACCAGTTTTCTTGGTTGAATCCTCTTAATTCATCCTCGGAAATTTTTTTATCCCATTCTTTATCTTGTTGGAAAGTATCAAATTCGATATTATGCTCCACTTCATCAAAATAATCTCGTTCGGAATTGAACAATATATTCATCTCTAACCTATGCTTCAGATTTTTTACAGAATGATCCTTCATGTTTCCCACCCTTTATGAAAGAAATTTACTTTATAAATATAGTTTGCTTATAGTTTTAAGTTATTCATATTGAATTTTAAAGGTATTTATATAGATTAATGAAATATTTGGCTACTTTTACTTACAAAATATAAAAAAAAATATGAGTACATTTTCTTTACTTTTTTCTTTAATCTATTTCAGGATTTTAATTATGTTTAGGTACTTATTTTTTATTATAAATTTTTTCCTAGAAATCCTAACTCTTTTAACCAAAAGAGATTTTATAAAAGAAGAAATTCAAGAATTAATAGAATTAATTAAGATTAATTATCAAACTAGTCTCAATGAATTGGTAGATGTTAAGAAAATGGCGGGAAGAAAATAAGAATTATTTTTAGCATAATCAAATCCTATTTTGGGAGATATAGACTATAATAAAAAGGAATATAACTAATATAGCAAAAGCTTTAAGATATAATAATCAATCTATAATATAATTATAAAGATTATTAAGTATGATCCCAGCAATTTCAATAAAATGAAAAAGATTCACAGAGTAACTGTCGCCTTGGATGAGGAAACATATCAAGTTCTGCAAAAATTGAAAGAGGAACTAAAGATTTCCCAATCTGACATATTGAGACAATCTCTTAAATTTTTTCATAAAAATAGGCAAGTCATTGGAAAAGGAACTTTAAATGAGCAGTTCAATAATAGAATTAGTATTTACTTAGATATGCTAGCAAAAGGAGAGCACCTTATTTTAGATCTAGATCATTATCTTTCATTTCTAGACTTCATTAACAATTCACCTGAAAAGGAGAAATTTTGGTTATCTCATCGGGAAATTGCTAAAGCCCATGCTGAAGAATTTATTCATAAAATATCAAATCTTGA
This sequence comes from Promethearchaeota archaeon, assembly GCA_008080735.1. Taxonomy (GTDB): domain Archaea; phylum Asgardarchaeota; class Lokiarchaeia; order Sigyniarchaeales; family SOKP01; genus TEKIR-8. Next base: position 29,250 of record SHMW01000003.1, on the reverse strand, counting down.
AGAAATTTTATTCAGATTAGAATCATGTAATTTTTTTAAAATGATAAAAGAATCTCCCACAAGATATACTTTACTGCTCGGCTCAAATATTCCAAAACAGTTTATAAAAATTTTTTTAGAAGAAGTTTTCGATGGAATTGGAATAGATATTGAAATAAAAGAAGATTTTTCAAAACTTAGAATTAGCATTAGCGATGGTGCAGAATTCTTATAAATTTTATCAAGATTCTAATTCCATAGACATTTTCGTCTTTAAAAGAAAAAAAAGATTTATAATTTCTTAAACGATTTCTTTACCCCTTTCTCCATCCCGAACTCTTACCACACTTTCCACATTTGAGATAAATATCTTCCCGTCACCAATATTTCCTGTCCTCGAGTTTTCCATTATTATTGAAATAACTTTTTCCGTATCTTTTGTTGGAATCACTATATCGATTTTGGTTTTAGGGAGAAGATCAGCATATACTTTTGTACCATTTAATACTTGTATAATACCAGTTTGTTTACCTCGTCCTTTCACTTCATATGTTGTCAATGCAGAAAATCCAGCTTCAGCTAAAGCTTTCTTGACAAAATTCAATTTCTCATTTCTGATTATGGCTTCAATTTTTTTCATATAAACTCCTCCAATTATTAGTCTTTGTCCATCATATCTTCGGGATAGGCATAGGTTTTATGCACCGAGATATCCAGTCCAAAAAGTTCTTGATCTTTTGAAACTCTCATTAGATTAGCTTTGTTTAGTAGGAAAAATAATACAAAACCTAATCCTGCCACGGTGGCAAGGATGGTACCAACTCCAATTAATTGAATGAGAAAAATTGAGCCCCATTCACTGAGTTCAAATCCATAGATAGGATGGGCAAATAGAACTTTTGGTCCGAAAATTCCAGTCGCTATTACACCCCAAACGCCGCAAGCTCCATGTACAGGAAATACGGCAAGCGCATCATCAACTTTTAGCACATGCTCTAGGAATCCATAGGCAAAAGTCGTTATAATACCCGCTACTATACCAATAATAAACGCCCAGATCGGATGTACGATATGAGCACCTGAACAAATAGCAACTGCTCCAGATAGTAAACCCATCATACTTGTCAACACGTGGCCTCTCGAGGTTAGCGCGGCACCAAATAATCCTCCAGCCATACACATCGCAGTCGTAATCGAAACCCATGCTAATTCGATGTTGATGGTCTCTGGGTCTGCTGCTGTACTTGAACCAATATTAAATCCAAACCATCCAAAAACTAGCAACCAAGCTCCTAAAACTGACCATGGAATGCTATGTCCAAAAAATGTACGTGGCGATTTATCACTTCCAACGAATTTGCCAATACGGGGGCCAATCACATATGATGCCATTAAACCCAGCATCCCGCCCGTCAGATGTACCACACTAGATCCCGCATAGTCAATATAGCCTAACGTAGAAAGCCATCCTCCGCCCCATACCCAGTGCTCGATTAGGGGGTAAATGAATGCAGCTATTACAGCAGCTGCGATGACCCAGCCTAATAGTTTATCTCGTTCTGCAGTCCCTCCAGGAACAATAGCCAGACATGTGATCATAAACATCGACATTTTAAACCATAAAGCCATATCTCCTAAACCACTTGGGCTGCCATCAATTCCATAAGCCCCATCTGAAAGAATCGGAGGCAAGGGATTGCTAATGGTAGGTATCCATTGCGGTAAACCCAGAATCGGATGATCTGAATAATAAGCTAAAGGATATCCAATGAGGAAATAGATAAAAAATGCCAATGTCCATCCCACGTTGATCATTATAATCGTATGAGTCACATTTTTTTTACGGACCATTCCAGCGTAAAGAAATCCGAAACCAGCAGTCGCCATTATAAAGATTGCCACTGGAGCCCATCCTACAAGAAATGCTTGTTGGAACGCTCCAAAATAATCTTCGTCTCCCATTTTTAACAACACCTCATAATTTACTTGCAAACCACACGGGTTTTAATGAAATCGGAATTTCCTCAACTGAAAGCCCTTCTGTTTCGATGTTCAATTTCAATATCTGAGGTTTTAAAGGAACACTTCTGGATTTACGTAAAACAAATACTCTGGTCCAGATAACATCATGTTTCTGATAATCAAGATAAATTAAGTGGTCTACTAGATATTCTGTAATGTCAGGTCTTGGAGGTATTCCTTCTGCTGTAAGAATCGTTGTAGCTCCTCGTTTTTTGGTTTCCAGTAGCAATTTCATAAATACTTCTCGAAATTCGGATTGATCTGCCAATCTACGTTCTAATGCTGATAAGGAATCAACTACAATTCTCGAGACATCTGGAAGGGTTTCGAGAACTTTCAAAATTATTGCCATCGCCTCTCCTTTGTTTATTAAACTATATTCACTAGCATAACTCGCATCAATAGAAAGGTTGATTATCACGAAGCGTTTTTGTTCAACTAGTTGGGGGAAGTCTTCCCATAACTCAGCACCCGTACGCATAATAGTCTGAGGAGTCTCTTCTGTGGTAATATATACTACTGTTTCTCCATTTTCTATTCCCTTGTACATAAACTGTAGGCACATAATCGTTTTACCAGTTCCCGGCTCTCCTCTTACTAAGATCGCATCTCCTTTTGGCAATCCTGGGATGAAAGAGTCTAACCCTTTTACTCCGATGTCGACCCATTCTATATTTTTAGATCTCAGAGCTTTTTCATATTCAGGTTCCAGTTCATGTATTCTTTTTGATTTTTTCATTTTTTCATTTTTTATTTTTGCTTAATTTCTATTCAATTTTTTTGTTTAAATTTGAGTTATGTAGAGTAAAATGATATAAAAGGGAAATTGAGAAAGATTAATACTATTTCTTACTTTTAAATCAACCTTAGGAGAATATTTAGAAATTTTATGAAAGTTTATGATATTTTATGATATTTTACAAAAAATTATGCTAAAAAAAAGGAAGATTTAATTAGAGAAGAAATTAAAGCATAAATACGAGAGTAGAAAATAATGAAGAAGGACCCCGCAAGATGTACGAAAAGAAACTAAAATTGCTTCTATGTCAAATTAATCCCATTGTAGGTGATATAGGCTATAACAAAGAGAAAATCCTAAATATAATAAGAGAAAATAGAGAAACAGATATTATTATTTTCCCAGAAATGGCTTTGGTCGGCTACCCCCTTATGGATCATATATTAGATCCAATAATCCGGAAACGAAATAAAGAAGCGATCAATGAAATAATGGAAACAACATCTCAACCAACTGTAATATTAGGAACTTTCACAGAACCAGAGGGATTAAAGGGTAAAATACAACACTTTTACAATTCTGCGATTATTATGGAAAATAAAAATATTGTATATATAGAAAACAAGCGTCTCTTGCCCAATTATGATGTATTTGATGAACGGAGATATTTTTCATTTGATGATAAATATCAACCGATTGAAATTAAAGATAAACAGGTTGGGATCTTAATTTGTGAGGATATCTGGGATAATTATTATGAAGATAAAGTTGCCAATAAGCTTGTTGAAAACGGTGCAGAATTCCTTATAGTAATTAACGCCTCTCCTTATCATATAGGTAAGTTTGAATTAAGAAAAAACCTACTTGGGGAAAAAGCTCAGAAGTTGTCCGTTCCAATAATCTACGTAAATATGGTTGGTGGACTTGACGAAATCGTTTATGATGGGCAAAGTTTTATTGTAAATACTGCTGGAAAAATTATGTTCAAAGCAAAAGCGTTCCAAGAAGAGATTGCAGAATATTTTTTAGATTTTGAACATTCCAATGGACAAGGGATTACATCTAGTGAAATTAATTGGAAAGAGGAGGTTGTTGAAGCCTTAAAACTCAACTTATTTGATTATTTTCACAAAAGCAATATATTTGATGGCGTTGTCTTAGGACTAAGCGGGGGCATAGATTCCGCATTCACTGCGTATATCTGTGCTGAAGCATTGGGAGCAGAAAAAGTCAATTGTATCATGCTTCCCACAAGATATACATCTCAACAAAGTCTCGATAATGCCAAAGAATTATGCGAAAATTTAAGCATGAATTATTATATCCATCCAATTGATGATTTATTTCAATCATACGAGATTTCCATTAACAAAAATTTGGGAGATCTACCTTTTGATATTGCTGATGAAAATCTTCAAGCCCGCATACGTGCCACGATACTAATGTATTATTCTAATAAGTTTAATTGGTTATTAGTGTCTACAGGAAATAAATCTGAAATAGGGGTAGGCTATTGTACCCTCTATGGCGACACGAATGGGGGGAAAAATGTCCCCGGGGATTTATTAAAAGTTCAGATTTATGATATCTGTACGTGGATTAATAGGAAGAAAGAAATTATTCCGGAAAACATAATTACACGACCTCCTACAGCAGAATTAAGAGAGGATCAGAAGGACAGTGACTCGTTACCCCCTTATGAGATTTTGGATACAATTCTAAGAGAGATCATTGAATATGGGATTGGCGCAGAATTAGAGCATTTACAAAAAGAAGGAATTAAGCCAGAGACAATTTTAAAAGTAAGACGTTTATATTTGAATTCTGAGTTTAAGCGGCGGCAATTAGTTCAAACAATTAAAGTTAGTCCGAGTGCGTTCGGGATTGGACGTAGGTATCCCGTACTGAAGAGAATAAAATTTTAATAGAATTTCATTCCATTTATTAATACATTTAAAGTAGAATGGCTAATTGATTATATGAAAAAATGTGAGAGGATAGAATTAGAAATTGTATTTTGGATTAAAATCGTATTTGGAATTTTTTTGGGTATCCTATACTATTTCTACATGAGATTTTGGTTTTCATTTTTCAATCGCATAGGTAATATATTATTATTAGCTTTGTCGATACCTTTTCTGATTCTCGGATATTTTCTCATTTCTCATTTGCTTATCAATTTTATCCTCATTTTAATAAAAAATAGATTGGAAAATGAACTTTTTTCCAATAAATCTTTATGGAAATACAGTTTAGAACATTTTTTACTCTTTTTTGTTGTTTTTATTCTTAGTTCTTCAATTCTTTATTATCTAAATATATAACGGAGAAAAATGATTATCTTGAAGATAAAAAAAATAAATTTAATAGAACTAGTGATAAGCTTATATCTACTGATATTTATATTCACATATTTTATTTTACCCAATTTTGTGTCGGTCTATGACCCTCTGGATGTGGATTATATTGAGAGTGGAGAATTTGAAAACTGTTTTTTAATCACAAGCGTTTCCCATAATGTAAAAATAGTCTCGGAACAAGGAGAGATAAAATGGGAAACTAATAAAAATGGCATATTTGCCCATGATAGCGACCTCTTACCCAACGGGAATGTTCTCATAGCAGATACTACCCAAGATAGAGTCATAGAGATAGATATAAATGATCCTTCCAATATTGTATGGTCTTGGGATGCTCTTAACGAGAATGATATAAATTGGACTAAATTTGGTCAAGAAAAGCTCGGAAAAGACCTTTCTTATCTGAAAGATCGCTATACTCCGTTTGTTTGGACTCATTTGAATGATGTGGATTTTATCAATGGAACTAAATTTGGTCGTGATTATGATTCACTTCTAATTTCCTTGAATCGATTTAATATGGTGTTAGAAGTAAACTACACTGACACGAAAGAAATCCTCTGGTGGTATGGAGATCCAGAAAACCCAAATATACTGAGACATCAACATAACCCTGATAGATATAACAGTGGAAATACTGTGATATGTGATTCTGGAAATGATAGAATCATAGAAATTAATACTTCCACCAAAGAGATAGTTTGGGAATTAAGGCTGAACTTTCCTAATGGAAAATTTAGAAATGTTCGAGATTGCGATGAAATAGATGGGGACCGTAGATTAATCACAGATTCCGAAAATAATAGACTATTAGTATATGATATGATTTCCCAAAGCTTTATAAAAGAAATTAGATCTCCATGGTTTTTAAATCCATATGAAGCCGACTTGCTCGATGATGGTCGGGTGATCTCTGGAAATGCGATGGGCGGTCCTATGGTGATTTTAGATTATGAAACAGGAGTTACTGTAGGAATTATTGGATTACCTCTGAATCATATCTTCCCAATCTCTTTATTTTTTGGATTCTGGACATATAATTCCTTTTATTTAGTTGTAAATCTACGTAAAAGTAATCGTAAAGGTCTTAAAAAGCTTCTCGAATACAAAATTTACAAAAGATTAGTTTATATTGGTATTTCTCTCATCTTTTTGCTGTATATTAATTATGTGGTTATGTTCCTTTATAGATTCCAATTTAGGGGATAAAAAAAAATAATTTTGAATTCTAATTATTCCCGAATTTTAACAATTCCTGGCAATAAAGCAAGAATAGCTCCAATATATGGAATTATGAGTGCCGGTCCAATCATATATCCTAGAATATAATAATCAACTAAAACTAAAATGACTATTATTAAGACTGTCGTAAAGAAGAATAATACAATTCCGCTTATCATCCATATATAAGCATTGGTTTTATTAAAACTTGATTTAGCTCGAATGCTGGCAATTATTATTAGAATTCCGAATACAAGTAATATGATAGCAAAAATTACACCACCAATAATTATTTCTATGTTGCTTGTAAAACCAAGTTCAAAACCATCAGTAGTAGATATTACAAAACCGAGCATCCACCATCCAATGAAGCCTTCAGGAACAATTCCCTAAGAGAAAGGGGTTAATATAGCGACTAATGTCAATACTCCTCCGATTAATGCTACTAACCAAGCCTTTTCGTTAAGATCAACCATCTTTTCCCACTGTTTTTTTTAATAAGTTCGTTGTTGTTTAGATTAGATAATATAATTTTAATTTTTGTGGTATTTAAAATTTGACTCGATTGTGAATTCATTGATTCAAGATTTAGTTAAAGTTTTCAGTTTGAGATACAGAAACAGAATTTATGTTAAAATAAAATAGGTGCATAAAATTAAGAATTATAAAAGAATTCTACCAATAAATTTCATCCAAATTCTCGTGGTACTCGTCCAAAGATTTTACCGTTAATTCTTTTGTACGCACTTTATCAATAGCATCAATGATGGCTTCTGCGAGTTGTAAGTTTATTATTACGGGGATGTTGTAATCAACCGCCATCCTTCGAATCTCATACTCATCTTTAATAATACGGCGGAATTTTTCCTCCTTTGTAGTAGGAAGTGGAATATTGATGACCATATCAATACGACCATCTTGGAGACAGCGCATTATGTTAGGTTCTTTTCCATATTCATGAACCTTATAGAGTCGTACTGCTGTGATTCCATTTTCTTTCAGCGTGCGGGCAGTATCTTCCGTGGCAAATATAGTAAAATCGAGATCCTTTAATTTTTTAGCAAGCGGTATAATTTTACGCTTCAGATCCTCTCCACCTACTGAAATTAACACGTTTCCCTCATGAATAGGTATGTATTGTTCGGTAGCTTCTAAAGCTTTCAAGAGAGCATCTGGCAAGTCCTCACCAATTACGGCAACCTCTCCTGTCGAATTCATTTCTACTCCTAATATAGGGTCAGCATTATCCAAACGCATAAATGAAAACATCGGTGCTTTTACCGCAACATAATTTCCATAAGGCAAATCCAACAATCGTTCGGGAATTTCATTCCCCATAATTACTTCAGCAGCCAATTTCATCAAATTAATCCCTTTTGTTTTTGAAACATAGGGCATACTTCGACTTGAGCGCAGATTACACTCGATAACATAGACCTTACCATTTTTGACTAAAAATTGAACATTAAAAGGTCCTATTATTTTAAGCGCTAATGCGATCTTCTTTGTATAATCCTCAATTTGCTGACAAGTTTCCTTCGATATTGTCTGCGGGGGGATAGCCATTGTCGCATCACCGCTATGTACCCCCGCGTTTTCAATGTGTTCTACAATGGCTCCGATTAAGACATTTTTCCCGTCACATACACCATCACATTCAACTTCGCGAGAATCGGTGAAGAACTTGGTCATCACAACGGGATATTCTTGAGATACGGACGCGGCTAGATCTAATGTATCATGTAAAGTTTTTTCATCGTATGAAACCCGCATTGCCGCACCACTCAGGACATATGAAGGTCGAACTAAGACGGGATAACCTACCTCATCTGCAAATTCAATTGCTTCTTCTGTTGTCGTCAGCATCGCCCATTTGGGTTGCTTTATATTAAGCTGATCCAGTAATGCACTAAACTTTGATCTATCTTCCGCCATATCAATGCGAGAGCCGTGTGTTCCCAATATATTTATACCTGTTTTTCGGAAAAATTCCGAATATTTAGAAAACTTTGCCGCAAGGTTTTGAGCAATCTGTCCGCCAGCATTGAGAACTATTCCATATGGACTTTCAAATTCACAAATATCCAATACACGCTCTCCAGAAAGCTCTTCAAAATATAATCTATCAGAGATGTCATAATCTGTGCTTACGGTTTCCGGATTATAATTGATAATAATTGCTTTATCGACGCCCAATTCTTGCAGTCCCCAGAGGCAATTGACAGAGCCCCAATCAAACTCAACGGAAGCTCCTATCCGATATGTTCCACTCCCTAAGACGATTACTTTCTTCTCATCAGAATTTTCTTCCTCAGAATAATCTATATCGTGTTTGTCAGCCCAATAGGTTAAATAGAGATAATTTCTTTCTGGAACGCATTGACCTGCTAATGTATCAATTTGCTTTACACAAGGGATAATATTATATCGTTTCCTCAATCTCCGTATCATTGGGGTAGTTACACCTATTATTTTTGCAATTTGGCCATCAGAAAATCCATATCTTTTTGCTTTTGTGAGTAAATATTCCTTCTCTTTATCACTTGATTCAAGAAAATCTAAACTCTTAAGTTCACCTTCTATATCAACAATATTTTTTAGTTTATAAAGAAACCATTTGTCGATACGAGAGCGATCATATATTTCATCGATTGAGAGTCCCTTCTTCATCGCATCAGCGATTCTAAGAAAGCGCAAATCAGTCGGATTACGCAATTCATATTTTAATTCATTGACATCCTCTATAGGATTTAAATCGTTTGCTACAAAGCCCTTTAATCCAATATCAAGCATTCGCAAGGCTTTTTGGCAAACTTCTTCAAAATTCCTCCCAATACTCATACATTCTCCTACGCCTTTCATCTGAGGGCCAATTCTTCTGTCAACTTTTTCAAATTTCGTTAAGTCCCAGCGTGGATATTTTAGAACCATATAATCTGTTGCAGGCTCAAAATTAGCAGTAGTTTTGAGAGTTATTTGATTTTTAAGTTCTGGTAAGGAATAACCAATCGCAATCTTAGCAGCGATATAAGCTAGAGGATATCCAGTAGCCTTTGATGCCAAAGCAGAAGAACGAGATAATCGAGCATTAATTTCTATGGCTCTAAATTTCTTTGAAAAAGGATCTAAGGCCCATTGGATGTTACACTCACCGCAGACACCGACCGCTTTCGTGGCTCTAATAGATGCACTTCGGAGCATTTGCAACTCTTCATCTGATAAAGTTTGAGCGGGTGCCACCACAATTGAATCTCCAGTATGAATACCACACGGATCTACATTTTCCATGCTACAATTAATAAAACAATTATCCTCAGCATCACGTAGAATTTCAAATTCTATTTCTTTCCAGCCCCAAACGCTTTCCTCAATCAAGATTTGGTTAATACGTGATTGCGCGAGTCCTCTTTTCGCCATACGTTCAAACTGGTCCCAATCACGTATTATTCCAGAACCTTTCCCTCCAAGCACATACGCTACTCTTAACATTAATGGAAATCCAAATTCCTCAGCAACCTTCTTTGCTTCAGCATAAGAATTAACTGCTCTACTTCTGCAGACAGGACAATCTGCTCTGTTCATCGCTTTCACAAATAAATCCCTATCTTCTGTATCTTGAATGGCTTCTATGGGTGTTCCGAGAACCCGAACGTTATATTTATCCAGAACACCTGCTTCATAGAGTTCAACTCCTACATTTAATCCTGTTTGACCACCAAATGAAAGACAAATTCCATCTGGACGTTCCTTTTTAATTATCTCTTCAACATATTTTATATTAATAGGTAATAAGTACACTTTAGAGCTCATTTGAGGGTCTGTTTGAATTGTGGCGATATTTGGATTAACCAAAATGGTTTCAATCCCTTCTTCGTTAAGAGCTTTAAGAACTTGACTCCCACTATAATCAAACTCTCCCGCTTGTCCAATTCTTACAGCACCAGATCCTAAAATTAGAACCTTTTTAAGACTTTTATCTAAGGGCATTTTTTAGACCTCCAATAATTCGATAAATTGATTAAATATCTTTTCTTTCATATCCAAGGGTCCAGGCGAGCCTTCAGGATTAAAAACCACTGAAAAAATCGGTTTATTTTCATGGATCAATCCCTCATTTGACTTATCATCTTTATCATAATATAGTTCCTTAAATCCATTTAAATTGTTATATTTAAGACAATATCCATGGTTTTGGGACGTTATATAGCATTGATCGGTGGCCTTTTCTACGGTTGTTCTACCGCCTCTATGTTCTGCTTCCATCTTATAAATATCCATCCCAGCAGCTAACCCTAGTACCATATTTCCTAATCCTATCCCCATCGTAGGAATATTATTTTTAATCAATTCCCGGGCAAGTTGTATTGGACCATCCATATAGGCGGGATTCCCCGGACCATTTGAAATTATAATACCAGCGGGATTAAGAGAAACTAACCGCTTATAATCAAATGAATAAGGTACTTTTATTATCTCAAGATTCTTAGACAATAACGTCCGAATAATGCCATTCTTGGTTCCTAGATCCAAAATTATAACAGTTGCCTTTGGATTTAAAGGAGTAAATTTTTGAGTCTGAGGTGTTGAAATTTTAGAAACAGGAAGGCCATTAGATACTTGGGGAAAGTTGGTTAAATCTTCCCTCATTTGTTCTAAATCTGGTTTTTGTTCGGTTTCAAATACTTTTAACAAACCAAAAGTATGCTGTTCCTTAACAAGCCGTTGGACAAGCCTCCGTGTATCAACCCATTGAATTCCCGGAATGTTTTCTTCTATTAACCAGTCTTCCAAAGTTTTTACACTTTCATAATGACTCGGGGTTGCACAGTACTCATTCAATACTACACCACTCACCTTTATGGTATCAGATTCAAAATGTTTAAGTATGCCGTGGTCATCCTTCTCCTTTTTCGGAACTCCGTAATTTCCGATTGAAGGATACGTGAATACTAAAATTTTATCTGTATACACAAAATCTGTTAAAGCTTCAATGTAACCCGATCCTGGAACAGTTGAAAAAGTTATTTCTCCCATTATCTGCTTACTCGCACCAACACCGATTCCCTCAAAATAGGAACCATCTTCTAACATTAAAATTGCGGGCTTTTCTTCTTTATAAATCATATTAAAAGGCGATATCTTATTTTTCTTAATATAATTTAATATAACTAATTAAGATATCTTAGTAATGATAATAGGGATTAAATAAGAAGTAAATCAGGAGTATGGATAAAAAATAGGCTAAAAATTTGATAAATATAGTTATATTACCAATATACTTCTTTTAAAGTTTCATGATATTCATTTAAAGCTTTTATTTGAGGTTTTCTTCTTCTTACATCTTCTATAGCATCTACTAATGCTCGGGCTAATTCAATATTAATAATTACCGGAACGTTATAGTCCACTGCCATTCTCCGTATAGTGTATTCATCCTCTATTATCTGTCGAAATTTGTCCTCTTGGTCGGTAGGAAGTGGAATATTTATGACCAAATCAATCGCGCCGTTTTGTAGACACCCAATTATATTAGGCTCTTTTCCGTATTCATGGACTTTATATAATTTCACTGAATAAAGATCATTATTCCGTAATGCTTGAGCCGTATCTTCTGTAGCGAATAATGTAAAACCCATAGTTTTAAGCTTTTTAGCTATTGGGATGATCTCTTTCTTTAATTGATCTCCCGCTACGGATATTAATACGTTACCTCCATGAACAGGTATGTTCCGGTCTGTAGCTTCTAATGCTTTTACTAGCGCGTCGGAGAAATCATCTCCCATACATGCTACTTCTCCTGTGCTCGCCATCTCAACAGAAAGTATCGGGTCAGCTTTATCCAACCGAATGAAAGAGAACATTGGTGCTTTAATCGACACATAATTTCCATAAGGCAAATCCAATAAACGTTCTGGAATTTCTTTACCCATTATAACTTCCGCGGCAAGCCTCATAAGGTTGATACCGCGGGTTTTCGATACATAAGGCATACTTCGACTCGAACGCAAGTTACATTCGATTACAAAAACATCACCATTCTTTACTAAATATTGTACATTAAAGGGTCCCCGAATTTTTAGTGCCAAAGCAATCCGTCTGGTATAATCTTTAATAATGTTAAGTACTTTTTGATGGATTGTGAAGGGCGGTATGCTCATAGTAGCATCTCCGGAATGAATTCCCGCATTCTCGATATGTTCGACTATTGCCCCGATAAACACATTTTTTCCATCACACACTCCGTCGCATTCCACCTCTCGTGCGTTTGTAAAAAACTTGGTAATTACAACAGGATATTCTTGGGATACGGATGCTGCCAAGTCGAGTGTATCTTTCAATGTCTTTTCGTCATAACACACACGCATCGCAGCACCGCTGAGAACATATGATGGACGGACCAATACTGGATAGCCAACTGTCTCAGCAAATTTAAGTGCTTCTGATTTTGTGGTAAGGGCTCTCCATTCCGGTTGTTTAATATCGAGTTGATCCAACAATGAGCTGAATTTACTCCGATCTTCCGCCATATCAATACGGGATCCGTGTGTCCCTAAAATATTAATACCGGTTTTACGGAAGAATTCACTATATTTCGAAAACTTTGTAGCAAGATTGTTGGCAATCTGACCTCCAACTGAAACAACGACCCCATCTGCCATTTCTAACTCCGCAATATCTAACACACGTTCCCCAGAAAGTTCTTCGAAGTATAATTTGTCTGATACATCAAAATCTGTGGAAACCGTCTCGGGATTATAGTTAATAATGATTGATTGGTCGATCCCTTGATTTTTAAGCCCCCACAAACAATTTACTGACCCCCAATCGAATTCCACAGAAGCCCCTATTCTATAGGTGCCACTCCCTAACACTATTATCTTCTTAAGATTTTTTTCTCTCTCTTTATTAAAGTCGATATCGTGCTCAGAGGCACTATAGGTTAGATAAAGGTAATTTGTAATTGCGGGCCATTCAGCGGCAAGGGTATCGATGCGCTTTACATAAGGTTCAATATTATATTTTTTACGAAGATTACGTATTTTTATGGAATCTACACCCATAATTTTTCCAATTTGTCCATCAGAAAAGCCGAATCGCTTGGCACATCTTAAGATATAGCTTTTTTGTTCATCACTTGACTCTAATATTTTCAGTGTTTTGAGATTGTTCTCGATATCTATAATATTTTTAATTTTATATAGAAACCATTTGTCTACTCGCGAAATCTGATATATCTCATCAATACTTAAGCCCCGTTTAAGTGCCTCTACCAACCTGAAAACTCGCAGATCCGTGGGATTTTGTAGATTATATTTTAATTCATTGATGTCTTCGATGGGCGCTAAATCGTTTGCGACAACCCCTTTCATTCCGATATCTAACATACGTATTGCTTTCTGTAAGACCTCTTCAAATGTTCGCCCGATCGCCATCACTTCACCCACACTTTTCATTTGACTTCCGATATGCCTGTCGACTCTATGAAATTTAGTCAGATCCCAGCGTGGGATTTTCAAAACAAGATAATCTAAAGCAGGTTCAAAACAGGCGGTGGTGATCCCCGTTATTTTATTTTTAAGTTCTGGAAGATTATAACCTATTCCTAATTTCGCAGCGATATATGCAAGAGGATAACCTGTTGCTTTTGAAGCTAGAGCTGAAGAGCGGGATAACCGCGCATTTACTTCGATTACTCGAAACTCTTTTGATTTCGGATTTAATGCGTATTGAATATTGCATTCACCAATAATTCCTAAATTCCGAATAATACGGATCGAAGCAGATCGAAGCATGTGATATTCTTCATTTGTAAGTGTTTGCGAAGGAGCTACAACGATACTCTCTCCTGTATGAATACCTACTGGGTCAAAATTTTCCATATTACAGTTAATAAAGCAATTATCAGCCGCATCTCGAACAACTTCATACTCGACTTCTTTCCACCCCCAGACACTCTCTTCAATTAGAATCTGGTTTATACGTGATTGGGCCAAGCCTCGGCGAGCCATTTTTTCGAATTCACTCATATTGGAAGCAATGCCCGAACCCCTGCCTCCCAAGGTATATGCAACTCGAATCATTAGTGGAAAGCCAAATTCTGCTGCTGCTTTTTTAGCCTCAGGAAAGCTATTCACAGCCTTGCTTTTACATACGGGAGCATTCGATTGTTCCATTGCCTTAACAAATAGGTCTCTATCTTCCGTCTTCTGTATCGCTCCTATGGGTGTCCCTAATACCCTAACATTATATTTCTCCAATATTCCCAATTCTTTTAACTCGACACCTACGTTTAATGCTGTTTGACCCCCAAAAGATAAGAGAATACCGTCTGGCTTTTCCTTCTTAATTACCTCTTCTACATATTGTACATTGATTGGGAGTAAATAGACTTTATCAGAAAGTTCTGGATCTGTTTGGATTGTTGCAATATTAGGATTAATAAGAATAGTTTCTATCCCTTCTTCTTGAAGTGCTTTTAGAACCTGGGAGCCCGAATAGTCAAACTCTCCGGCTTGTCCAATACGTATCCCTCCAGATCCCACCACCAGTGCTTTTTTAATGGTTTTGTCTAACGGCATTGTTATATCCCCATAAGTTTAGTAAATTTATCAAATAAATAGGTCGAATCGAGCGGTCCAGGTGAAGCTTCGGGATGGAATTGAACAGCAAAAATGGGTTTAGTTTCATGCACTATCCCTTCATTAGAATTGTCATCGATATTTCTAAGAAATTCAATAAATCCACTCTTTTCAAATTTTTGTATACAATATCCGTGATTTTGGGAAGTAATATAACACTGCTCTGTATCGGGATTAATAACCGTTTTGTTTCCTCCCCGATGTCCATATTTTAATTTATAGGAATCTCCCCCCGCCGCTATGCCAAGGATTTGATTCCCTAAACATATTCCGAATGTGGGAATGTCATTAGCAATTAATTCTTTTCCAACTTCAACTGCCTTTGTATATAATTTTGGATCGCCAGGACCATTAGAAATAAGGACACCATCAGGTTTGTAATCCATTATCTGTGAATAAGAACAATCATGAGGGACTAATATTACTTTAATATTACGCTGCAACAAATTGCGGATAATACTATATTTCACTCCAAGATCCAGTATCACTGCTTTGCCAACAGGATTTGCAGGACAGAATTTCTTTACTTCTTTAGTTGAAACTTCGCGTGCTAAATGGCGGAGGTTGGGATCCTTAGCTTCTTCTACAATCTGTTTTAGTTCCTCTAAATCTGGTTTTTCTCCAGCATCATATACCGCTATTAATCCGACTTGGACCCCTTCTTCACGTAAGATTTTAGTGACAGAGCGAGTATCTATCCATTCAATCCCAGGAACATCTTGTTCTCTTAAAAACTCATCTAATGTTTTCGCACTCTCGTAATGGTGAGGATGTTTACAACATTCATTTACTACGAATCCACTTACTTTTATTGAATCAGACTCGAAATATTTAATTAATCCATTCACATCTTTCTCCCACGGAGGCACGCCATAATTTCCCACTAAAGGATGGGTCATAGTTACTATTTGCCCTTGATATGAAGGATCGGTCAGAGTTTCATTATAACCTGCTCCCGTAATTGTGTTAAACACTAATTCGCCTGTGACAATCTTACTTGCGCCAAATCCTAACCCCTCAAAATAACGACCGTCTTTTAACATTAATATTGCGAGGCGCTTGTCTTTATATTCCATATTAGTCGTCTTTGTAATATCTATTTTATTGGATAGTTATTGATTTCTAAAATTTTTTATTAATTTTTATTATTAACTCGGTAAAAAACCCTATTTTGGATTATAATTCACAATTTTTAAAAAAAGACTTTTGAAGATTAAAATTCAAAAAAAACTATGAGTTTAATTTATTTTCTGGTATTTTATTATAGAGTTTTATCCCCTCTTTGAATATGTGGTGCATAAAAGAATTATCATTCAATAAATTCTCTTTTAATTCACTCCACGATATCGTTTTAGGTTGTACTATCCCCTTACTAAATTGATACGTATGCATAAATCTTTCTCTTTGATCTGTAAACTCTTTTTCGTATACACAGAGAAGATCTATATCGCTATGTTGAGTAAAAGTACCTTTCGCTAATGAACCAAATAGCATGATTAATTTCAAATCTTTTTTATCAATTTTTTCAAGAAAATCCTCCAATACATTCAGATGAGGATATCTTTTCAATTTCTTTTTTAATGTATTGATTGATTGACTCTGCATAATTTATACACTTTGTTGCTATTTTTTTATTATAATATTCTGCTGGATGACCACTCACAAAACGATTTGGATATCTTGATTGGATATAATGCATATCTAATTCTTGACATTTCTCTTTTAATAAATCAAATTGGCTCATTAAATTTTCATTTTTAGATTCTTCACAAAAATCCTCTAATATTTTCTTTAATTGGGACAACAAAAGAACTAATCGTTTCGACGTATCAATATTGAAATATAGAAGAAATGATTTTAGAGCTTTTTCCGCAGATTGTTCTGCTTGAAAGCAAGCCCATTCAAAATGTTCTGTTTTTTTACTATCCTTGGCAGCTTCAAGGTCTTTATCTGCTTGCTCCAGCCAATCTTTATATCTTTTCATATTAAAGATATGATCACATTTCTTAATATTTATAAAAAATTTGAACTATAAGTTTTTTCCTCTCAATAAATATAAATTCATCTATATATTTACTTTTAATGCAATTATTTTCCTATTATAGACCATACTTTAGGAGATTAGTTACTATAAATTCATCATAGATATTTACTCTTAAGGCAAATATTCGGGGTGAATCCTTTCCTATGTCCGTAAGCTGTAATGTAGAATGCATTTGATAAAACCCGATTAGGTTATCAATATTGAACAGAACGGATTCCAAATATTTAAAAGGAAAAAGGGTGCCGTGGATTTTTAAATTTGCGATTTATAACGCATCTAAAAAAGGTAAATGGAAAGGAATATTCTTTTATTCTGAATGGATTGAAGTTTAAATCCTTGAAAGATTTTTAATCTTTCTCTTTTTTATTTTTATATTCGATGGCTTTTTTAAGAAAGGCTGCATAGACAGGTGATACTCCATCTTCCCATGGTCGCGAGTTAAATTCTGGGTGGAATTGGGTTCCCACCATCCAATGGTCTGTTCTATCCATTTCAATACTATTAATAATCCTCCCCGACTCATCCGTGCTTGATATTCGAATGCCTTTTTGTTTTGCTTCTTCAGTAATATAGTTTTTATTAATGTGATATCTATGTCGAAATCGTTCTACGACTTCATATGTTTTATAAGCATCATATAATTTAGTGCCTTCTTTAATGAATACTTTTAATCCCCCCAATCGCATGGTCCCACCCTTTTCTGAGACATTTTTTTGACTTTCTAAAAGATCTACTACAGGATGGGGCGTATCGGGATCAATTTCTGTCGAGTTAGCTCCGTTCAAACCGAGATATTTCCTACAAAAGGCGACAAAAAAGAGCTGCGCTCCAAAACAAATCCCCAGAAAGGGCACCTTGTGTTCCATCGCGTAAAGGGCACTCTCTATCATCCCCTCAACCGCCCTCTCCCCGAATCCCGGAGTTAGAAGGATACCGTCGCAATCTCCTAATTGAGCTTCTATTTCTGTATCTGAATCAATATTAATCATTTTCAAGTCCGTTTTATAGCCTTGATGGGCAGCGGCATGCTCTAATGCGTCATTAATGGAAATATAGGAATCGGTGATATTGAAATATTTGCCAGGCATCCCGATCTTTATTTTTTTATCAGCATTTCGAAATATTTCTACGGTTTTTTTCCATTCAGAAAAATTGGTAATTTCACTATAGGATACTAATTTTGCTTTTAAATCGAGGGTTTCGCAGAGCAAATCACCCAATTTATGTTTTTCAAATAGTAAAGGTAGCTCATAAATATTATCTAAATCGGGATTAGATACAACTGCTTTTTTGGGTATGTTGGAGAAGAGTGAGATTTTATTCCGTATATCTTCCTCAAGCGGCTCTTCGCTTCTTCCAATTATAATATCTGGTTGAAGTCCCGCGCTTTGTAATTGCTTTACAGAATGCTGTGTTGGTTTCGATTTTTGCTGTCCCACAGCTTTGGAGTATGGAACAAGTGTGACATGGACAAAGACAGTATTCTTTTTGGGAAGTTCTAATCGTAATTGTCGAAAGCTTTCTAAAAAGATACTTGATTCTAAATCGCCCACAGTACCTCCGCATTCCACTAATAAGACATCTAAATCATCCTTTTTGGCAATCTCAAATAACCGTTGTTTAATCATATCAGTTACATGGGGAATAAGTTGGACGGTTCTGCCCAGAAAGCGTCCTTTACGTTCCCTGAGAATGGTGGATAAATAGATTTGTCCAGATGTAATATTATTAGAAGGATGAATTGTGATTCCCAAAAAGCGTTCATAAGTCCCAAAATCTTGATCAATTTCGCTAATCTTATAGATCCGTTCATCAGAATCGGGTACGGGTTTGAAATCCCAAACCTCTTCTGTGATAAAACATTCTCCATGCTCGATAGGATTTAAGGTTCCAGGGTCGACGTTGAGATAAGGATCAATTTTGACCACTGAGATATTAAATCCACGGAATTGAAGGATCTTTCCCAAGCTGGCCGTAACAACGCCCTTTCCAATGGCACTCATTACTCCGCCAGTTACAAAAATAAATTTGGCGCTATTCTCCATTTTTTCTAAATTATTATTCATTATAATAATTGATAATAATAATAAGAGAATTTAAAAATTAACTCATTAGAGATTTAATAAACTTTGTATATTTTTCGAATTCATTGGTAAAACTACGCAGAGCTATCTCGATCTACAACATCTTTAAATAGATGTTTTCATAAATATACCATAAAAATTTTAATGGTTAAAAAATGTTTGAAGACATCGAGTTATTTATCGGAATAGCCCATATTGCGGGTATTTTTGTTGGATTTGGAGCACTCATCAGCTTAACTGGGAGAGATGAGATTGAAGTCTCTCAGCTTGGACGGATCCGCAGTGTCGTCACATCAGGACTCTTAGTGATTGTTGCGTCGCTCATACCAATTGGTCTTGATCGTTATGGTCTCGAAGGTCATATTTTTTGGTTCTTGTGTAGCCTTATATTTCTTTGTCTCAATTGGGCATTGATCATCGTTTCTCTACGGAATCCTGAAAATAGAGAAGCCGCGATTAATCAAATTAAGTCTAGCAAAGTTGTATCCCTACTTTTCTGGATCTTACTTGAAATCCCTCTTCAGATTCCGTTGATCCTAACAATCATCGGGATATTCCCTAATTTTGAGGCTGCCTTCTATACTACTGCACTCTTATTTAGCCTATTTGAAGCAATATTTGTGCTTGGGCAAGTAGTGTATTCACAAGGTACTCTATCAAGTTCTCACAAGCGACCAACACATATTTGAAGTTTTGATATCCTAAACAATCGTTTACTACAAACAAATTGAATTGAGTTATTTTCCTTTAAATCTGGGATCTGTTTTTTTAATTAGTGATTTCATCGATTCTCTAAAGTCGTGAGTTTTCATTAATTCCCGAAGCCCTCGATTTTCGAGATCTAATGTCTTGGAGAGGATGTCTTTGAAATAGCTATGCATGGTTTTTTTCATTAATTTAATGGAAAGGCTTGGTCCGTGTGGAGGAATCAACTTTTTGGCTTGCTCCCGCGTGTAAGATATTAATTCGCTGTGAGGTAAGACTTTATTTACCAATCCTAACTCTAATGCATCTTGAGGGGATATTTTCTTACCAAAATACAGCAATTCCTTCGCTTTTTGAAATCCCACGTAAAATGGTAGGAGAAAATCAGCGCCAAATTCTGCCATTACCGCCCGTCGAATAAAATAAAATCCAATATAGGCATCTTCAGACATATATATCAAATCTCCTCCCGCTAACGCCATCGTGAACCCAGCTCCTACCGCAAGCCCGTTGATTGCGAAGATCACAGGTTTTGAAAAATCCCATAACTTCATACATAGGCGTTTTACAGCTATATCTTGTAGGTCTAATTCTTCCATAATATGTTTAGGTACTGAGGTGTACATATTCATATTAAAATACCCCCCTGAAGAAAAAGCATTTGCATCTTTAGTACCCGTAATTATTAACACTTTAGCATTTTTATCAGCTTCCATATCTTCTAAAACAGTCTCTATCTCAAGGAATGTGACAAATGACATCGCATTTTTACGCTTTGGCTGATTAAGCGTGATGGTACATATCCCGTTTTCTTCCTTCTCATACACAAGATCTTCAATTTCAGAGATTTTCATAATATAATAAGATAAATCATTTTAATTGAGATATTTAATAACATTATAATGTTTGATTAGTTCTTAATCTATATAACTATTTCTCACACAAGAATTGGAGACCAAAAAGATTTTTATTGAAAAAACCACGTGTATTTAGTATGAGTATAACACCATTTGAATATTCTACGTCGCTTATTTTGACTATAATACTCTTATTTGTTAAGGCATTAACCGCAAGCTATTTGGGCTATAAAATATATCTGCGCAGAAAGGAAACTAAAAATGAAAAAAATAACTTTTTTTCATTTTTTTACATTACAAAATTAAAAGAAAAAGATTTAGTACTATTTTAAGTAAGGTATAATGCAAATAAAGGAAAATGGCTTATCATTATCATTTTTTATGCTGTGAAGTTCATTAGGAGGGATAAAGATCACCTCATCTCTCTTAGCGGTAAATTTGAAACCAGCTTCATCATAAAACCCCGCTTCTCCCTCTAAGACATAGATATGATGCTCTTCGGGGTGCTCATGAAGTCCAACCTCACCACCGGATTGGATCTCAAATCTCCGCGTCGCAAAATGCGTCGATCCATCATCTTTGGTAATTAACCATCGAACTCTGGTCTGAGTTGAATTTGCTTTAGTGACGACCTCATTTTCTACATCATCAATTTTTTTCTTTATCATAACAATATAAATTTACCAGAGAATTCAAATTTTTTTATAGGGAAATCTAAATCATTTTAAAGATTTTTCGTAAAGCTAAAGACATAATATATTGCTGGATTTGCCGTGTGCCTCCTCCCATCTCTTGTATTCGCGAGATTCCTAATAAATCATGCATTAGAGTGTTATCACATGCACCAGCTCCACCCATTAGATTTGCACATTCATAGCATACCCGTTCGGATAATTTTGCACTCTGAGATTTCAATTGAGATGCATTCGCTCCAAGGGCGAGGTTTAATTGTTTAGGGAGAGTTCCATTATGTTGTTCCAATTTTTCATCCACAATTTGGCAAATGTGGAGGGCAGCTAAGGTCAGATTCATTGTTTTTGCCCATTGATCGCCGAGGGGAAATCCAACACCTTGATACTTTAAAATCGCTTGGTCAAATTGCTCGCGCATATTACAATAAATCACAGCATGTGAAAGTGCGTTCCATGCTTCGGCAATATTGAGGATTACGATCCCTAATCGTTCTAAATTTAAGCCTTCAAATAGATGTTCTCGTCCCTTTCCAGGTCCACCCAATACATATTCTTTCGGAACCCGAAGATTGGTGAATGTCTCTTTCCCTACATGCATCCGAGGGGTCCAAGGAATATTAACACGTTCAGCTTGCCATCCGGCCCATGATGTATCGACTAGAAATTGTCCCATCGTATTTCCGTTATTCTTTTCAGTCACGGCATAAATAACGGCCCAATCAGCCTTCGTACCGTTTGTTTGATAGATCTTTTCCCCATTTAAGATATAGCTTCCATCCTCCTGCTCATCAGCCGTAGTGAGCATATGAACCGCATCAGATCCTCTTTCTGGTTCTGTGATACATATACACCCAATTTTTTCTCCCGTGATTAATTCTTTAAGCGCTTGTAAACGAATGTCAATATTTTCATGATGGAGGACTAAAGGATTCACAGCCAACACAGTCGCACCCATTCCCATCGCGAGTTGGGGGTCAAAAAAGTCCGTTGCGAGCACTCGCATGAATTCAGCCACCATCCCATTAGGTTGGAGGTTTAATCCCGCATCAACGAAAGGATTTACACGCGTAATTAATCCTTGCTCTCCTATTTCTGGAATCCATTGATAAAAGTCTTCCGTATGGGTAATATTATTCCGTTTCTCAAATTTTACGTAGAAATTTTGGGCCTCTCTAAGAAAATTCATATATTTCGGTTTTAAGATACTCATCAAATTGATATTGAGAAAATTATAGCGGTTTCTCAAACTTAATTTTTCTAAAATTTCATCCTTAATACACTGAACAAATTCATCCTTTCCTACCATTATCTATCACTTGTGAATACATTTTTTTGAATCATATATCTAATAATTGAATAAAAGTCTTAAAATAGTTTTATTACCTAAAATAAAACACATAAAAAAAAATGAATGAATATAAGAATAAATAATTAATTTTATTTTTGCTCTATCGCTCTCAGTGCTTTCTTATCTATTTTACCAACTGTGGTTAGAGGAATTTCTTCGACGATTTCAATAATCTTTGGAACTTTATAACGTGCTAAATTTTCCTCAGCAAAAATACGAATTTCCTCTTTAAGTTGTTCATTTGAAGAATAACCTTCCTCTAATAGCACATATAATTTTACCATTTCAGAACCAGGCCGATCAGGATCTGAAACACCAATACTGGATGCCAATTGGATTGCAGGGTGTTTAACCATCTTGTTATCCACTTCCACACTAAAAACTTTGAACCCTGACACATTAATCATATCTTTCGTTCTATCTACTATTTTTAGATGACCCTCTTCATCCATGATGCCTACATCACCAGTATAAAACCAGCCATCTCTGAGAGCATGCTTAGTTTCCTTCGGTTTGTTCCAGTACCCTTGAAAGATCTGGGGGCCTTTAATTGCGATCTCTCCAGCCTCTCCGAGGGGAACTTCTTGCTCTTTTTGCTCCACGTTAACGATTTTTACTAAAGTATTTGATACAGGAAGACCGACTTTTCCAATCTTTCGTTTTCCTTGATAGGGATTCATCGTCACGATAGGTGAGGCTTCTGTCATTCCATAGACTTCGAGTAGTTTATGTTCTCCGACAATCTGTTCAAATTTATTGATACTTTCAGCGGGAAAAGGCGCGGCGCCTGAAACATAGACACGAATGCTACTCAGATCCATTTCCTTAAATTCAGATTCATTTAATAACATCAAATACAAGGTGGGTACATTCACCATGATATCTGGTTTCCATTCTTTCAACAATTTGACAATATGTGTGGTGTCGCGTGGGTTTGGTATTAATAGCTGTGTTCCAGCATAAGCAATTGCTCCGAGATTCATAAACATTCCGGCAAGATGGAAAAAGGGAAACCCAGAGATGAATACATCTTTTCCCCTTCGTGCATCGACTTCCCACCAATGAGTCACTTGGTCAATATTAGCCACTTCATTAAAATGAGTCAGCATAGCCCCCTTGGGGGGGCCCGTTGTCCCTCCCGTATACTGAAGAAATGCTAAATCTTCTTTGGGATTCAACTTTACATCAGGCGCTGTGCTATTGGGATAACTGGATAATATCTCAGGGAATTTGAAGAATTTCATTCCATCGATGGGCTCAATTTTGCCCGTAGGAATTTTCTTGAGAAGTTTCCCAAGAGTTTTTTTAATTCCGCTAATATTCATCAGATCAGCAATATTGGTAGTGATAACTAATTCAACCTGCGTTTTTCCGCTGACAAGTGCTTTTCTCACGTTTTCTTCATAAAATGAATCCATTGTCACAATTGCTTTTGCCTCACAATCCGAGAGTTGGTAAATAATCTCATTAGCTTGTAAGAGGAAATTGAGCCCAGACACAACCACACCTGCATAAAATGCTCCGAAAAGTGCGATAAGAAACTGGGGGCAATTAGGCAAATTGATAGCAATTTTATCACCTTTCTTCAATCCATTTTCTACGAGGAAATTGGCAAATGCAATGACATTTTTTTCGAATTCTTGATATGTTGCGGTCGTTCCCATAAATTCATAAACCAGACTCTCGGGATAATTCTTCACCGAGTCTCTGAGGGTATCGGCGAGTGATCTTACTTCGAATTCTAAATCCTCCTCGATATAATTATCGTAGTGTTTCTGCCAAATCTTTGCTAAATATGGAGATTTTTCACTTTGCATTATGTAATCTCAACTTCATTTTGTTTGATTTTTTTCAAAAACCGTAAATATCTATATGTTTTGTTATGAATTTAAATATTATTATTGAAATTATTATCGGAATCAAAATTCAACACCTTTAAGTAGGTTCGTTTGAATTTGCACAGAAATTAATTGGGTTTAGAAAGATCCCAACTAAAATAACAATCAATTTGAATAAAACGAAATAATTTGAGAATGTAAGTAATTCATTGAATAGACTATTAGAATTATCTATCCTTCTAGAATTTGTGATTCATCCAGAATTTGAAGTTGTTTAAGATCTTGGTGAATTAGGAATTTCTTATTAACAAATTTTCCATAGATTATGTAAGAGGGTATGGACAGTAAAATTGCAATCGCAGGAAGAAAGATGCTTGCAATTATATCAGCAATCCGAGATTCGGAAGTCACCTGAATCCAAGCTATTATCACATTATAGAGGAATAATATAGAGGAGATTCCCGCATATCCTTTTAGATAATAACTATAATTTCGATAAACCGGCTCTATTTCATATAGTCTATTTCTCTCTTCTTTCTCGAACTTATAATGCATTAATCCAGCATCTTCCATCACCCAACCGATGGACCATAAACCATTTACAAAAGGCAAAGTGAGGAATGTAAGACTTATTAAAACTCCAATTGTATATTCTGGGGGAACTCCTAAGCTTTCATAATAAGATGGTCCGTACTCTAAGGATAAAAATAATGCGGGATTAATTGCAGGTACTAAAAATGCGAGAATCCCTAATTCCAGTAAAAAAATATATATCCATCGTCGGATCAACATATTTCTCGAAAAGCATCGTGGTTGAATCTCGATATAGGCATCTTTATATTTCCGTCTGATTAAACCTTTAAGCTTTAAAAACAGCGGGGTAAATAGTCTTGGAAAAATGAAGACCGATATTACAGAGCCCAAAATTGCTAGAAAGAAAAGTATAATGATGGTAGGTGCTTGCGGCAATCCAAATAGGGGTATTGGACTATTCTGAAAAATTGAGATTTTTATGCTCACCAATCAAGTTTGTAATACGTTTTATAATGAATTGGATTATTCTTACTATCTATTAAATTTTTTTCCATAAGATGTGGTTATTGTAAGAATTCATGTGATCTAAATACATAAATAATAAGATTTTTCAAAAAAATAAGATGTTTTTTTAACAAAAGATAAAAGTTAGAATTATAAAAATTTAAAATTTTTGAAGGTATTGGGCGTTGATCTTAAGATTGTTGCTCTTTCGTAAGGTATTCTTCTTCAGTTTTAGTTTCTTTACCGTTATATTTTATGTAGGGCTTAAAGATCGAAATCGAAGGCGGCTCCATTTTGAGAAGTGTATGACAGATCTTAGGATGCTGCGCTAAGAGTATAAATTCTTCCTTCGTCAGTGGTTTTTGCTTTTGAACGTTGGCAAATCTACATAATTCCAAGATCTGTCTCGCTTCTTCTTCGTTCTTGAATTCTAAATTGAAGTTTCCGTAGACATGTTTCATGGCGGAGATTCCGCTATATTCTCCTGTAGTAATTTTCCTCCCCGTTTCAACGAGGATCTTCTCTCCTCTTCCTAATTCATGAAAATCGTACAACTCATATGTATCATGGTCTTTCAACATTCCATCCGCATGGATTCCAGATTCATGCGCAAACATATTTTCTCCCACACCCACTTGATTTACAGGAATAGGAACACCAAAACTGTGCTCCGCATATTTTGAAATTTGCCATGCTTTATTAAGGTCTAAATTTGGATCAAGTAATCCAAGTTCATCAAAATCCGCTCCATGCTTTAATGCTAATAGAGTGGTTACTAAATCACAATTTCCCGCTCTTTCACCCATTCCATTTACAGTAGTATTAATATAGGCGTCTTGACCTTCTTCTACAACTCCTTTCGCACCTTCAATCGCCGTTGCAACTGCCATCCCTAAATCATTATGCGTATGTAATTCGATGGGCATTTCTAAGGCACTGGCTAATTCTTTACATCGGAAATGAATTCGAAACGCACGTTCATAACCCAGGGTGTCACAATAACGAATCCGATCTGCACCTGCTTTCCGAGCTGCGTTTCCAAATTTTATTAAAAAATCCATATCGGTTCTACTGGCATCCTCGGCATTTACACCGATCGTTTTAATCCCTAACTCTTTCGCGCGAGATACGGCTTCAGTCATTAAATCTATCACATCATCTCTGTTATATTTCCCTTGAAATTTGCCTTGAATCATCTGATTGGAGGTTGAGATTGATACATTTAAATGCTCTACTCTTGTAAGCTCCACAGCTTTTTCTACGTCAGACGCAACCGCTCTGACCCAACCTTCCAAAATAATGGGATCTAATACCCCAATTCGGGCTAATTCAAGATTTGCATTAATATAATTTGTCTCGTGGAGAGTAGTCGGAAATCCGAATTCGCTCTGATATACACCCATTTGGTTAAGGAGAATGTTTATAACGGTTTTTTCTATTTTTGCCAATCCTAAACGGCTGGTTTGTACCCCGTCTCGGTTTGTGACGTCCAGTATTCTTATTCTATTGTCCATATTAATTCAGTCGTTTTTAAGTAATTATTATAATTAAATCTTTATCGTATTTTCGATAAATTTCAAGAAATTCTATTTTTTCACTTCCATCTATCGAGTGTGTATTTTATGAATATATATTCGATATTCATATATTAAGTTTTCTCTTGGGAAATATCTGATTTCTCCAAGACTATCTTATTTAAACTGTAGATGAGGTTTTTTGAAAGTATGAGAATTTCTTTAAGTATTCTATAATTTGTTTAACTATTATCTATTTTAATGATATTTGTTTAATAAATATTTTCTCAGAGTTAAAAGTATTCAGAAAATATAGTATAGGCTGAAAATTGTTAAAAATCTCAAAACATCTTTTATAAACTTTAAGCTTTTATTGAAAAATGTTTAATAAAATTCCGTTTTATGGGATGATAAATCTCTTTTTTCATGCGAAGTATATCATAATAAGTTTTTTTAGAAAATTTTTAATAAGAAAATTATAGTGCTGATAAAAATTTAGATTTAGTGAATGTGATTAAAGTAATAGCCCTATCGGAAATACATAATAGAACGTAGGTGCTAAGAAAATAAATAGCTGAACCAAAATCCATCCTCACAAATTAAGTGTAAAACATCCCAATTTTTAGGGAAATATTATTCTACCCGTTTTCATAATTTCTCTGTAAAAACTATTTGATTTTTGCTTCAATTTATCGAATTGTTCCTCTGAATAAATTAATGGAGACCATTCATATTCTGAAGATAAATCGAATAATTTCTCATATATTTTTTCAAAATCATTTGATGTTCGTTCTGAAACAATAAAAACTAAATCAACATCGCTTCCAAAATGTGGTTTTCCTGTAGCATATGAACCGAATAAAATAATTTTTTGTATGTTTGGGACAGATTGGACTAAAACTTTATCACTTGCTTCCAGAATTTCATTCAGTTTCTTTTCTGAGGGAGGATATCGAATCCTTACAGAATCTAAGTATTTTTTCTCCATAATTAATTGCCTTTTTAGCATCTTTTTCAATATAATAATCTTTGGGTGCCCCCGATGCGAATCCATTTGGATACCGAGATGTTATGTAATGTTTATCCAAAGTCTTTGCAGCATTAATTATTTCCTCTGGAACTTTAATCCTTTTAGGAAGGTTTTTCATAAATTTAAAAATAGAATGCCCCGAAGGATCCGCTCCAATCTCATAATATAATGCCTTAATTGCCTTTTCTGCACCTTGCTGTGCTGCTAATACAGACCATTCGTAGTGCTCAATATTTATACTTTCTTTTGCGTGTAATATATCTCTCTCCGCTTGTCTTATCCAATCATCAGCACGCACCATATTATTCTCCTATGTTAGGTTATAACGATGAGATTATAAATATTTTACTAAAACTTTACATAATTTTTCAATCAGAAATGCATTTGGAGTGTACATCTCTTTTGACCTCAACACTTGCCTGAATCGGTATTAGGCAGTACTACTTACTCTAACATATTTTGAGCCAGTCATTGCTAAAAAGTTTGAATCTTTTATTTAAGACGTTTTTAAAGATAAATGGTGTGAATCAAAAATTAAGCCTCTGAACTTGAGATGATAACAGATTTTATATATTGAGTGTTTTTCATTAACCTTATAGTCGCTTTCAAATCATCGATAAATTATAAGACGGGAATAAGAGATTCATTAATCTCAATTGTCTATTGAAAAATCTTATAGGAGAAAATATACTCACGATACGTTTTTTGATAACATCCACATGATTATATGAATAGATCCCGCTTTGAGTTCTGAAGAGACATATCAATTTGTCGAAATACTGAGAAAAAACTATATAGAAAATAGTGTATAGAGTCTTTTAATAAATAAACTTTAAATAGGTGGGAAAACACTTTTTTACTTGACAATTCAATAAAAAATGGTGTCAAAAAAATGAGTGAAGAAGAAGTAAAAGACTCAAATGAATTGCTAAACATAATTTTAATCCTGTTAGGTGCATTCTATGTGTTTTTAGCCGTTGTCGACTTTTTAACTTGGGCTGGTATTGATCTTGCATTACCACCAGAGATAACGGGAGGAGCAGCAAGTACTCAACTGCAAGCAATTCTTGGAAGTCAAGGTTTAATTACAATCACATTAGGTATATTCGCGATTATTGCCGGTATTGGTATGTTCCGAGA